>QZKI01000095.1 GCA_003598055.1 Candidatus Abyssobacteria bacterium SURF_17
CCAAATGTCCTTCCATCCCCACCTCCTCGTTCCGAGGAGGTAGTATAGAGGACATTTCTATCCGGCGAACAAGAGGACATTATCATCCGGCGACGACAAGGCTTGGATTTTCCATTTGACTTTGGCACGGCGTGCCATTAGAATGGCTGTGTGGTTGTTTGCCCGCATTCTTCCGCTTTCCCAGCAGCAGGTGGGTTATTCCTCCTCGTAATCTGCCCGAATATTTGCGCGTGAGCAGGGAACCCAGATGATTTGCCATTGCACGCGGACAAGCAAGCATGACAACTCTCTTTGTTCAGAGGATACTGTAACTTTCTCGCCAGCCAAATGGATACTGGGGAGGACACAAACATGAGCGCTCTTGAAACGTTGGCCGAGGTTTCCGCAACGCGGCTGAATAGCTTTGTCAGCAAGTGGAAAAGTCAGGGCAAGAAGGTAGTGGGCTACGTCTGCACCTATCTGCCGGAGGAAATTCTGTATGCGGCGGACATCCTGCCGTACCGGATAACCGGGAAAGGCGCCGCCGACACCTCGCTGGCAGATTCATATCTTACCCGCGTAAACTGTACGTTCTCACGCTGCTGCCTCGAGCTCGCCTTCAGCGGACAATACGATTTCCTTGACGGCGCAACATTCGTGAATGGATGCGACCACATCCGTCGCGCTTTCGACAATTGGCGCTCCCATCAAAAAGCATTGCCGTTCATGTACATCCTTCCCGTGCCGCATCTGCTTTCACCGGAGGCATTGGTCTGGTACAAGGAAGAGGTGGTAAAGTTCAAAGAGGCAATCGAGGGCCACTTCGGCACGACGGTTGACCCGCAGAAGCTGAAAGAGGCGGTTTCCACTTACAATGAGAGCAGAAAACTATTGCGACGACTTTACGACCTGCAAGCAGGCACCGAACCACCGCTCAAGGGAAGCGAAGTGATTACCGTGCTTTCCGCAGGCACTGCCATGCCAAAGGGCGAGTTCAACACGTTGTTGAGGAAGCTGCTCGAAGAAGCTGGAACGAGAAAGAGAGTCCCGGACAAGAAGACGCGGCTGCTCGTTGCAGGAAGTGTGCTGGACGACGCTGAGTTCATCGAGAATGTCGAGGGACTTGGCGCGCTGGTGGTCACTGATGCTCTTTGCTTTGGCACGCGCAGTTTCTGGGACTTAACGGATGAAACAGGCGATGCATTTGACGCTCTCGTCAATCGCTACTTCAACCATGTTCCCTGCCCCCGAATGGCGGGAGAATATCCGAGAAGGATGGCTTTCTTGAAAGAACAGGCCGCACGCGCCCATGTGGATGGCGCTATCCTTGAACACATCAAGTTCTGCGACCTCCACGGAACCGACAATGCGTTGCTGAAGAGGGACCTCGAAAAAGCAGGTATTGCCACGCTGGAGCTGGAGAGACAGTATGGGCCGCTGGCCGATGCCGGCCGCCTTCGCACCCGCATTCAGGCATTCCTTGAAAGAATCCGGAGATAGACCATGAGCACACCAAAAGCCGACGCGATTGAACGTATCGTCGAAGCCTTCGAGATGGCTTCTGCGCTGCCGGAGGACATGGACCTCGAATCGCCCGAGATGAAGGCGCTCATCGAGATGATGCCGGAATCGAGAAGAAACACGTTCCTGGCAATGGCGAAGGACCCGGACGTGAGAAAGATGTCAGCGGTGTTCAACCGATGTCTGGGAATTTACTGGCGCAAACTGCTGTCGGCGAAAGACGAAGGGAAGAAGGTGGTTTTCGTTCCCTTCAATTTCGCTCCGGAAATCTTTCATGCGCTCGACATGATTCCCGTATGTGTCGAGGTGCTGACCACCATGGCGTTGACGCTCGAGGAAGGTATCGAGCCCTACCTTGACCTCTCCGTCGAGCGCGGACTGCCCGATACCATGTGCTCGGCGCAGCGGGCGGTTATCGGATTGTTCGAGACGGGCCTGCTCGAGAAGCCCGACCTGCTCGTGAACGGGGCACTCGGCTCCTGCGACCCAAACTCGAAGGCGTTCGAGTACATGGCCGAAAAGTTCAATATTCCCGTGCTCTACCTTGACATCCCGTTCTATCATGACAAGCGCGCGCTTGACTACTACGCGAAGGGCTACAAGAACATCGTGAAGGCCATCCAGGAAATGACCGGCGCCAAGCTTGATGTCGACCGCCTGCGTGAAGTGGTCGAGAATACGAACAGGGCTTCAGAACTGTTTTTCGAAATCAATGAGTTGAAACGAAATGTGCCCAATCCCGTGCCCAACTACTACAACATGCACCACACCGGCATGAAGCTCACCATGGTAGGCACGCCGGACGCTGTCGAGTATTATCAAACTGCGCTCGATGTCTCGAAAGATCGCTTCAAGAGAGGCAAGAGCGTCCTGCCCGAGGAGCGTATTCGATTGCTTTTCCTATATACGGGCTACTATTTCGACAATTCCATCTATTCATGGTTCCAGGAAGAAATGGGTGTCTCATATGTGATGGATGTGTTGACAGCATTCGACTTCAATCCGCTCATCGATACCTCGAGCGTTGATAGCATGCTGTATGGATTGGCGGAGGAAATGCTCAATCTTCCCATGACGCGCCAGCTCAAAGGCGGCTGGGACATGCCTGATAACTGGTTGTCGGACATGCTTTACTATGCGCGCACGTACAAGGCGGATTGCGGCGTGTTCACCGGCCATACCGCGTGCAAGCAGGCATGGGGAGTGTACCGGCTGGTTGCCGACGAACTGAAACGGCAACTGGGCATTCCATCTCTCCGACTCGAGGGAGACGGCTGGGATTCGCGCATCACTCCCATGTCAGTGATTAAGGATCAGTTCGAGGAATTCTTTGCAACACTGCTTTAGGAGTCTCACATGATCGTAGCAGGATGTGATGTCGGCTCGCTCACGGCGGAAGCCGTCATCATGACGAATGGCAGCATTCTCGGCTCGGAGATTATCCGGGTGCGGCCGACCGCGGAGCAATCTGCCAAAGATGTGATGGACAAAGTGCTCGCGAAGCTCCATCTATCATACGATAACATCGACTATTGCGTGAGCACGGGATACGGGCGCGAAACCATTCCGTTCGCAGACTCAAATGTCAGCGAGATCTCCTGTCACGGTCGAGGGGCGCAGTGGCTAATCCCAACAATCAGGACGGTCATCGACGTCGGCGGGCAAGATTGCAAGGCGATCCGGGTGGACGAGCGCGGTTTACTCGAAGACTTCGTGATGAACGACAAGTGCGCCGCCGGGACGGGGAGATCGCTCGAGCTCATGGCGGAGGTGCTTGGAGTGGATATCACACGGCTCGGTCCGCTTTCGCTGGAAGCGACGAGTCCTGTGGTCATAACAAATCAATGCAGCATCTTCGCCGAAATGGAAATCATGCACTATCTATGCGAGGAGAGGAGCATTGCCGACGTTGCCGCAGGAATCAACGAGGCGATGGCGCGTCGCGTGAAGATGCTCGTCGGCAAGGTGGGCGTGAAGGAAGATATCGGCGTCACCGGCGGCGTTTCGAAGAATATCGGCGTGGTGCAATATCTCGAAAAAATGCTCGGCAAGAAATTCGTCCAGTTTTCCGAAGACCCTCAGATTGTCGGCGCGCTTGGGGCGGCCATCTTCGCCGCCGAAAAGGCGCGGGAAAGCAAGCCGTAGCTTTTAAGAGTAGGATTAACCACGAAGACACGAAGGCACAACGGTGCGGCGGTTCGCCGCCTTTGCGCCTTGGCGATGAAAAAGCCGTTTCGGACCTCAAGGAGTAGTGTGAAGTGAAATACGCTGGTTGTGATATTGGAACGGTGGCGGCGAAGATAGTCATCGTGGATGATGGACAGATCGTCGCTCACGAGACGCTTTCGTATAAGAATCTCCCCAAGCAAGCTGCGCTTGATGCCATGGAAAGTGCCCTCTCGCATGCCAACCTCACACAGGAACAGATAGGATACTGCCTCGCCACCGGTTTTGGAAGGAAGAGAGTCCCTTATGCCAATGGGGATATGCCGGAGGTGGTGTGCATTTGCCGCGCCATTCGCCGGTTGAATCCGGAAATCCGAACCGTCATCGATGCCGGCGGCCAGAGTATCCGTGCGTTCAACATTGGCGATAACGGCAAAGTGTCCGACTCGACCGCGAACGAGAAGTGTGCCGCCGGAACAGGCAAATTCATCGAAGTCATGGCGAAGGCGCTCGAGTTGCCGCTCGACCGACTCGGCCCCCTCTCGCTCGCCTCAAGGAATCCGCTGTCAATCACAAGCCAATGCGGTGTGTTCGCCGAGAGCGAAGTGATCACGTATGTAAACGAAGGGAAAGAGCGAGGCGACATTATCGCGGGCATCAACCGTTCGGTCGCCTCCAAAATCTGCTCGCTCGTCAGGCGAATCACGCTCAAGGAACAAGTCGTCTTGGTCGGTGGAGTTGCCAAAAACAACGGCGTTGTCAAATACCTCGAGGACGACCTCGGACTCAAGCTCACGAAACTCGAAATAGACCCTCAACTCATCGGCGCACTCGGCGCCGCCCTCCTCGCGCAAGAGCGCCACAGCGCTTCGCGATAGCGCATTTTTTTCCATGCGCCCCGCGTCGAGATTTCTGCTCCGTCATTCACACGTCAAATCGATCATCTTCCTCGCAAAGAGCAGGTGAATTCCTGTTGTGTCTGAGTCTTCCCCTGGATGTACTTTCGAAGGCCTGCACTTGCAGGTCGACTTCTGACTTTCGTCTCCTTCCTGAAAATCCCGTTGCTTTATGATATAATTCTTCCAGTGGGCGCGTGCGGTGTGACGGAGTCTCAAATTGAACACTTCGAGTGGTGCAGGACATTCATATGACAGGGAGGGATACTCACTTGGTGCGGTCGGCACTCGTTTGCTTATGAATTGCTCCATCTCGCGAGGGAGATAGTGAGTCTGAACGGAAAAGAGAAAGACATGAGGATGAATCACCTTGGCAACTTACTTCGGGAACACTATGAATGAGGACGGACACCCAAAGTCATACATAAAGCTTTACTGGCTGGTCTGGCTTTTTCTCGTCTCTGCTTTACTAGTCACCAGGTTTGCCATTATCAAGACATACAATGAGGACGCGCTGTTCAACCTCTTTCTTGTTTACATTGGACCGACCTGGCTTGCCTTAATGGGCCTTAATTTCTTCGAAGGGCGTCGCTTAATGAGTTACTTGAGAAGGCATCATTACGAGAAATGGGAATACCTGACATATGTACCTGGTTTTGGTTCAGGAGGCGTGAACAGTTTTCGATCATTACCTTTTCTTCTTTCGGGTGACGGCCTCAACGATCCACATGTGAAGAGACTAAAGAGTAATTACAGAAGATTTGCGGTATTGATTTTGACAGTCTTTCTCTCTTCACCGATATTATTTATTGTCATCACGTGGGAATATTGAGGGAAAACAAATTTAGCTCGCAAAAATGCAGTATGAGTCTTTGTCTTATCGCACACAGCATGCCCATCCCTGAACAGGCCTATTACCCTCACGATTGGATGTAGACGCCAGCGGTCTGTCCCAGGCTTCTATGGACGCACGGCTCGGTCGTGGCCTCAGAAAAATTCTTGAGTCCTTGTAGCCGCCACTTGTGTCACATGCGCTTGCGCAACGAGCCGTTTGGAAATCTGGATGCCTCTGATATATACTTCTCGATTATGAGGCCCAGCCGAGCGTAGTTGTCTTGTCTACCCTGTCTACCCAGCAAGAGGACTTTGTGCCGGGATATCAACCTGTCTCGTATTGTCCAACTCTCTGGTAACCACACTGCAAAGGAGAAAGACCCATGAATTCGGGGAAAGTAATTGTTCTTGGTGGATGTGGTGCAGTGGGCAGCGTTGCCGTAAGGTCTTCGGCGGCGCAGGGGCTATTCTCGAAGATTCTGATAGGTGACATGGACACGACAAAGGCCAAGGCTCTTGCTGCCGCAGAGACGCAGCATGCCCCGCCGCTACCGCAAATTCTGCGCGGTGGACAGACACGCTGACAATGGCATATACTGCCGGTAGCGGACTCCGCTCGGCAATATCGTGCGTCGAGCCGCTTGTCCCGCAAGAGCTATTCAAGGAGCAGATTTGATGGGAAAGCCATTTGAGAGAACAGTGGAAATCGTGAACGGGCTGATGAGGCCGATGGCCCAGTTCTGGCTCGATAACCCGATGCCTCCTTTTGAAGATTACGCTCGTCTGTATTCCGCCATTATCAACAACAACGCGGACAATTATGAGCGTGTCGCAGCCGCTATGTGCGACCCACAACGAAAGGTAGCACTCTTCGAGTTCGGCCTCGTGCCGCAGCCGTTTTACGCATTTGATTGCGCTCCGCTGTGCCTTGAGTTTTACCCCTCGTTCTTCACACGGACCAACATGAACGTCGTGTATGAGTTTCTCGATGCCGCCGAGCAGGCCGGGCTTCCATCGGATGTCTGTTCGACCGACCGCTTCATCGTCGGCGCAGCCCTGAGCGATGAATTGCCCGACAACGCTTTCTTCGTCACGTCATCCTCTCCGTGCGATGGCACGCGAATCGCCTATCCGATACTCCACAAATTGCTCGATTGTCCGATGCTTTACCTCGAGGCCCCGTTCCGGTACGACAGGGAAGCTATCCGTTATTATGCCCGGCAATTGAAAAGCGAACTCATTCCCTTTCTGGAACAGATAACGAAGAAGCCGTTTGACATTGACCGTTTGCGTGAAGCAGTCATTGAGTCGAACAAAGCGTATGAATACTTGGTGGATATTCACGATACGTTCACGGTAAAGCCCGCCCCGCATCCCGGCCTCCTCCGAATCATGCCGTATGGCAGCTTCATTCAGGGCGCGGGCCATCCGGGTCTCACCGAAACGTTGAAATTGCTGCGCGACGATGCCGTCGGCAGAGTGAGGGAGGGCCGCACACAAGGGCCCTTCGAAGAGAAACATCGGGTGTTATGGGTGCACGTGCCGCCGACCTATGATATGGAGCTGTTCAACTGGATGGAAGAACACTTCGGGGCGATGGTGGTGACAAACTCGCTCTCGAGCACGGCTATCCTCGAGCCAATTGACACCACCAGCCTCGACACCATGCTCGAGGGAATCGCATGGCAAGGACTCGACATGACCATGTCGCTCATGCGGTTCGATACGGAAAAGCTTATTGACTTCTCGTTGCATGCCTATGACCACTACCAATGTGACTGCATGATTGTGACGCAGCATGTCGGATGCAATAGCATATGCGGCGCGCGCGGGCTCATTCGCAAGGTGTGTCGCAAGAGGGATATTCCCGTGCTCTTCATCGAGTTCGACTACAACGACGACCGGGTGCTTCCACCCGAGTTGATGCGCACACAAATCGAAGAGTTCTTCACCACCGTGATGGAATAGGAGTGCTCAGTTCCCCTCTTTCCTTTTATAAAGTGGGGGGAGGGGGAATGTCGCATAATTGGATTGATTTGGCAGAGTGCGCTGTAGGTGCGAATTTATTCGCATGGTCTTTTCGGCCTGTTTTCGCTATGCGGATGCGAATGAATTCGCACCTACAGACGGACATCACCAATTGTGAATTGCGAGACAAATTCAGGGCGGATTTCCAGAATAGGCGACTGTTATAAGAATTTCTCTATTCTATAGGAGCGGACCATGGAGGATCTGCGATACTTCGCGGAAATGGCGTCAGAATTGAACAATGCCGAGATTCAGGCGTGGAAGCGAGCGGGCAAGCGCGTGATTGGCACCGTCTGCTCGAATATTCCCGAGGAACTCATCTACGCCGCAGGGATACTGCCTATTCGTCTGCGCGCACCGCGTCTGCAAGATACGTCGAGCGCTGATTCGCTTTTGCACCGGATAAACTGCTCCTACACGCGGTCGGTACTCGAGCTTCTTTTGCGCGGTGAACTGGGCTTTCTTGACGGGATCGTAACCACCAACACGTGCGACCATATGCTGCGGCTTGCGGGCGAACTTCAAGCCGAGGCACGCATGCCATTCATTCACTACTTTTCCATGTATCACGCACTCGGGAAGGCGGCGGACGAATGGTTTGTCCTCGAAATGGAGAAGCTGAAGGGTTCTCTCGAGCAAGCGTTCTCCATGAAAATATCGGATGATGACGTGAGACGGGCCATTTTCGTGTACAATCGCACGCGCCGACTTATGGGCCAGCTCAACGAGTTCCGTAAAGCCGACCCGCCTCCTCTCAGTGGTACAGAGTATTTCCAGATTGTGCTCGCCGGAATGTCAACCCCACGCGAGCAGTTCAATGACCGGCTCGAAGCCCTGCTGCCATTGATTCAATCGCGTCGAGCCGGGGGAGCGGTTCAGTCGCGGCTCATGGTTGTGGGCGGCGGATGTGACGCGCCGGAATTCATTGAATTCATCGAGCGAAAGGGAGCGCGAATCGTCACAGACGGCCTGTGCTTCGGCATGCGTCATTACTCCGGAACAATCGATGAGAACGATGCGAACCCGCTTCACGCAATAGCTTTACGTTATACCAATCGCGCGGCTTGTCCCGCAATCATCAACGGGTTCCCGCAGAGCTATGGCATTCTCAGCAAGCTCATCCGGGAGTGGGGAGTGCAGGGCGTCATCTGCGCGAGGCTGAAATTCTGCGACCACTGGGCAGGCGCCCGCAAGCTGCTGGCCGAAGAACTCCGCAAAGACGGCCTGCCGCTGCTCGACCTCGAGCGTGAGTACAGCACAACTTCCTCCGGCCAGATGAGCACCCGCATCCAAGCCTTCCTCGAAATGCTCAAAAGCCAAGCGTGAGATTGGGGGCAGAGAACCTATTGCACGCCTGCGATTGTAAGGGCGCAGCATGCTGCGCCCTTACAAGAAACACAGATTTTTCGAGCTGTAGGGGCACGGCGCGCTGTGCCGTTACAGTACGTCTCCAATCGCGACGCAATCTCTCTGTTCCCACATTATTCACGCCGAAAGCTGCTTGAATACGGGAGGAAGCCGCTTCAGGTCGAGCATCAACTCGGCGACCGTCTGATACCGCGCAGTTGGTTCATACTCCAATGCTTTGAGGGTGATTTCGTCGAACTGACGGGGGATTCTCTTGTCAAGGAAGGAAGGCGGCGCGGGTCTATTTTTCTTGGAGATGACCGTTTTCATATACATCACCTTATCTTGCGCTTTGTACGGCAACTGACCTGTTAACAGCTCGTACATCACCAGACCGAGCGAGTATATGTCAGTCCGAATATCCAGGGATTTGCCCCTGATCTGCTCGGGTGACATATAGAATGGCGTTCCCGCCCTTGTACTTAAGCCGCGCCACCCCCAGGAACTTTCAGGCATGCTCAAACCGAAGTCGGCCACTTTGACTTCCTCTTTCTGCGAGAGAAGGATATTCTCCGGCTTGATGTCCCGGTGGATGATGCTGTGGAAGCGCGCATCGCCGAACTTATGATGGTGGATGTAATGAAGCCCGGTACATATCTTGACGATGAGACTGAGCACCTCATAAAGACTCGGGTTGCGGGTCTGAATGTGTTGGCGCAGGTTGCCACCATCCATGAACTCCATCAACAGATATCCGATTCCCTTCTGCACATGGAGTCCATAGATGTCTATGACGTTCGGATGCTTGAGCTGGCGAGCTATCTTGACTTCACGCTCGAGATATTGTGAGCGCTTCCGGTCCTTCAGGAATTCGTCCGGAAGAACCTTGACGGCGATGTGGCGTTCATTTGTTTCTTCCTTCGCCAGGTACACCCGTCCCATTCCGCCCGCGGCGATGGGGGAGAGGATTCTATAGTTGCCAATTCGTTCCTCTATTGGCATTTCGTACCTATGTCGCTATCGGAAATTCTCGCTAACGACTGTGTAAGCGCAAATTCATTCCCGCAGTTTTCTCTGTCTTTGTGTGCCATCCAGTCGAATAAATTCGACCCTACGCAGTTTTCGGACAGGCTGTCTGTATCGCACTGCGGGCATGATAGGGCTTGCATGTGGGTTGAGCAATAACAGTGCCAAAGCTTGCAGGGTCTTGGCCGTGCGGCATAACATGTTGTATTTCAAACGGTTGTGAGGTAGCATTGCTATCGTATCTTACCAAGCCGAATGCGAATCCCCATGCTCGAATGCACCTTAATGGACGTGGGGAATCTCATGGGAAAGAAACGCGGCGTTGAAAATCAGAGCCGTTGTGGAGGAATGACCGAAGCGTATGCACATCGAAGCGCTGTGCACAACCTCCCCGAGTTCTCGGGCGTGCATTAGCGGAGCGTTCTTCGACGTTTCACTTATCAGGGAAGATGTCCCAAAAACTAAGGCTTCGTAGTCGGGAAGGTTTCTTCAAGCCTTCGAGCGCATGCCGCTTCGATTTCGGATAGAAGCATATGAGAGTGCCCACATATCCTCCGAGTTCAATCGGCATGATGTCGGCGCTCGTATTCCCGTCCACTGTTATGACCGTTTCTCTCCTGTGCTGCGTGTATTTCATAAGCTTCTCACGCAGGATGTCATTTGTCAGGAACGAGAGAGACCTACCCTCGATAACATCGCGTCCCACCAGTTGCGCGGCGCGTCGGTTGGCGAAGAGCACTTCATTCCGTCGGTTCAGAGCGAGAATCCCGACTTCAGCGTCATCAAATAACAAAGAGGCATCATCCATCTTTCTGTAAAGCGGAGCTTGCTGGCGAAACCGGAAATATTTTGCGGTGACATATGCTATGTCATCAAAGAAATGGTACGCGTTAAAGGCGACGAAGAGGAATACTAACAGAAAAACGAAGACATATCTTGATGGAGTATTCGTGAACGTGAGAGCGATACCGGATGCAATAAGCGAATAAGTCACCGAAGCCAGCACCAAACGAGGCTGCGGTCGGCTCAGGACCCCGATGAGCTGATGCTTGAATGCGCCATAGGCAATGAGCATGACGAATGCCGTGTGCGTGAACATGCCTGCAGGATAGCACCGTATACCGACGGTCGGAAGCAGGTCCGCAATCGCGCCAACCAATTCAATCATGAGGGCGATGAGCGTAACGTTCACTGCATGATATACGACTCTACCCTTCGAGTATCGGTATTTCAAAAGCAGAATGAAGGAATAGGAAATAAAGAACAAATAGAACACCATCACCGGATACCTGAGCGGCCCCGCTTTTCCGTAGTATCCCCATGCATTTTCGCCGATTGAGGCGACAAGCTCTCTGGTTGTCAGTGCCGTTGCCGCCATCAGAGCCGAGATCCCATAGAAACCATACACAAGCTTCTTCGGCCTCAGCTCGAGGAGCTCGTGAACGAAATGCAGCATTGCTGCGGTCATGATGATGCCGGCCGCCCACATCACCTTAGCCCACAGGATTGCCTCTGCCATTTGATCGCTATTCCGCATCAAGAGCGAGCCGAACGCCCAGCATCCCATGCTCCCTACATAGATCAACACCCCATTCCTGGCCTTGCTCTCGAGCTTGTGGGATTGGATGATGTAGATCAGCCAGAAACTGGCCGTGAGCGGTATTAAGGGAGATAGTTTGTGAAATGTCAACAGCGATGAATTCACTGCTTCCCCTTTAGTTGCCGGGCGATTCTTCTCAGCCGTTCAATCTGAAGGGGTTTCGGGTTTACATGCATCGGCTTTATCTGCCCAAGGTCGACTCCCTCTGCCTCCCGTTCACTGCGATATTGGCTGAAGGTGCCTTCCGGGAGAACCGTCACATCGAGAGGATTATACCCGAGGAGCTCGGGAATGTCATCAAATGTCGCTATTGTTCGGGCGGCAGCTTTTCTCATCCTTCCGAGGACCCTTCTCTTCGGCTCGAATGTCTCCACATAAAAATGAATATAGGTCTTTTCATCCCGGAATTCTTTTGTTATCGTCCAATCATTGTAGTTTATCCCTGACTCCTCTATAACCCGCCAGCAGGCCCTCTCATTCAATCGAATGACGCCCGAGAAGTGAATGACGTTGTCCGCGCGTGCATAAAAACGGATGGTCGGGATGTCAATTCCATTGACGGCATCCTTCAGCGAGGTCACCTCGACTAGGTCGCCCGTTCGATACCGAAAGATACATCCGCCGAAGAAGTTTGTGACGACTGCTTCATACTTGCAGCCCACCTCGAGTTCGTTTGCGAGATGCGTTGGCGGTTGGCACTCATTGTACCTTTCCTCCGGTATGAATTCAAGATACGCGACGTTCGGCACAAGAACCATGTCATCACAACCCGGTGTTTGAACGGCGAACAGCGGAGCCTCGGTGAGCCCATAGCACTCGGAGGGACGCTTGCCCCAGTATCTTTCAATCGCATTGGCAAACAGCGATACATCGGCGCCGGCGGAAAGAATTACCTTCGGAGAAAAGAGATCCTTCGGCAGCAGCGGTCTCCCTTCGCTTCTCGCCTGCAGGTATTTCTTAAGAATGCTTTTTTTCGCTGCGAACGCCGAATCATCGGAAGTCAGATACTCTCCGATATGGGTCTCGAATATCCTGCCGATATTCACAAGCACGCTCGCTATCCCCCCAATAATGTCTATACGCCCCTTTTCCAACGCCATGCGGAAGCCGGTGATTATCCTTTCCGCAAATGTCATGCGCGTTGCTTCTTCAAACGGCGGGAGAACGACAAGGTCTAGTTTCTCGAGTGCCGACTGGACTCCCAATCCGCTTCCGTACGGCGGCGGCGCAATGGTATAGAAAAGCACATCTCCTCTCTCGATTGGAACCTGACCCCTTTTGCCGGATGAAAGGAATGCTGCCGTGATGAAAATATCCCCGAACTTCCGGTAGAACTCCTCGGTATATGGTATCCATTTCACGTTGCCGGAGCTTCCGGTCGTTTGAGCCCAAATCTTCACCCTGGCGGGGAGCGCTTCCTCGCGTCTGTTCATGAAGATTTCGCGATAGTCTTCGTATGTGGTAAGTGGCACCATCTGGCGAAATTGTCGGGGTGAATTCGGGTAAGCGTCTCCGGCGATGGTTCTCCAGAGTTCGCAGTGGCGCAGGTAGTCGATTTGTTTCATGAGAAGTGTGTTCTGCAGCTCCATAAAGTATTCCAACGATTTGTTCAGGAACCAGCAATAGTGGTCCCAAAGCGACCTGTCGTGGGCACGTCGAGCAGTTTCAATCATCGGTTTCATCGCCGACCCCTTTCTCTCTAATCCCACCTAGCAAGATGCATTTTCTCGATACGTTTCTTTTATTAGTCTCCTTAACCGGTGGTTTTCTTCCCAAAAGGATTCTTGAAACTGTCCGACGCCTCGAGTTGTTGGACCATTCTTCTCGTAGGGAGGGCCCCTCGTGGCCGCCCGCAGCGAAGCCGTCTCGGGCACCCGGATGGGGTGTGCTCCACAGTTGCCGGCCACACTTTTGACCGTGATTTGCCGGCAAACCGAAGATATCAAAGGCTTGGGCTCACATTCACACAATAAGAATCGAGTTGAGAGGATGGTATGATTCAAGGAAGGAGGCTCGTCGTAGGGGGCGAGCCGTTACAGGCTTCCTGAGGGTGGCACACGACTGTCAGCATGCCTTCGCGACGGATTTGCTCGTTGCGCGTCTGCAAAGGAGCGAGGTGATGCGGTAGGTGCAGGGAATAAGGAGACGGTGAATCTGTCCCGCGATTGCAAATGTAGGGGCGCACGGCCGTGCGCCCCTACACGTAAGGGACAGTCTCTTCACTCTCACTTCTCAGAATAGTCGAACCATCCCTTTCCCGTTTTCTGGCCATACTGGCCCTTCGTGTATCGTTCAACGACACTCGGGTAGGGGAGTGTGGCGGGGTCGCCGGTTTTCTTGAATCGCTCGATATCCAGTGTGAATTGCAGGTCAATGCCGATGAGGTCCATCAGGCGGAACGGTCCCATCGGATGTCCCGCCCCGTAAACCATCGCTTTGTCAATATCTTCGGCGGACGCAACGCCCATTTCCTGCAACCACAGGGCCTCGCGTGTGAGGGCGCCCAGAATTCGATTCACGACGAAGCCGTCCACTTCCTTTTTCAGGAGAATAGGCACTTTGTCCAGTTTTGTACACAGGTCCATCGAGACCTGCGCGGTTTCATCGGACACATGCGGGCCCTTGACCACCTCAACAAGCTTCATGACCAGCGCAGGGTTGAAGAAATGCAGATTTACGACTTGCGACGGTCGTTTTGTCGCGTCGGCTATCGACGAACTCACAATGGCCGAACTGTTCGTGGCCAGAATGGCATGCGCCGGCGCCAGCTTGTCGAGCTCGGCGAATATCTTCCGCTTCACGGGGACTACTTCTATGACCGCCTCGATGACATAGTCGGCGTCCTTTGCCGCGTCCGCCAAATTTCCCGTGAACGAGACATTCGCTCGCGCCTGCTTTGCTTGTTCCTCGGTCATTTTCCCCTTCTTCACACGGCCCGGGAGGTACGTATCGGCGAAGTTCTCAGCCTTCTTCAGCACTTCCGGCACGATGTCGGTGCACGTTGTCTTATACCCGTGAATCGCACACAGAAGCGAAATCTGGTGCCCCATGTTTCCTGCTCCGACTACGCAGATTTTCTTAACATCGTCAACTTTCATTCCCGTTCTCCTTTCTGCATCATGTCAGCTTAACAATCAACGCGATATTCGCTCATCTCCACCGATTATCGTGACCCGGCGGTATTTGCACGCCCCACCGCAGAAAGATTAACTCAGAGTGTGTCAGAAGTCAATCGCTCAGTACGGATGCCCTATCCGTCTGTTCACGGAGCGAGAGATGCTTGAGGTGAATGAGTTTTATCTCTCGTATGACCGCGTCGGTTGGCTCGTCTGAGAGGGCGAGCTTCATGAATTCGATTGAACCATATGGCTGTGGAGAGGCGATGAATATCCGGTATTGCTCCCATCTCCCTCTAAGGTCAACGGCGAACAGTTTGGAATACGTCTCGCGCGCGCCACCTGTGTTTACCGTCCACGAGATTGACGCCCTATTCCCGGCTTGTATGTTTGCAGAAACGACAAGTTCATAGAACTCATCCGAGTCAAGCTTCAGGCCATCGATCGAGAGTTCGGATTGTCCTGTCTCCAGCCGTATGCGGAGTCCCGAATCGCTGTGATTCAAAATCGTCACTCCGCGGAGCCCCATGAGTGATGCATGTTCTGGTCCAGACATATCCCAATCGAAAACGACGTCCTCGCGGGCCAACCAGCCGCGAATGCATTCACCTTTGAGCAAGATGAGCGTATTGCCCATCCTCTTCTCGGTCGAATAGTTCTTCAGAATAAACCAGAGCGGCCCCGGAAATTGCACCTCGTCACTCAGGTCGTCCACCCGCTCTCCCGTGATGTCATAAATCACATACTTCGGCTTCCGACGGGTGATGTCACGAAGGACTTCTGCGCGATGCTCGTCAGTGGCCAGCATCGAGAACTGGCAGAACCGCGTGGCATTGCGTCTGTCGGCCAAGTAGTAATAGGCGGAATTACTCGGAAGAGCGAGAATGTAGTCAGATGGGTCGAATCTCTTCTTCACATAGGTGGCCACGTCCACAAATGAGAGTGTTGGCATATTCAAGAGAGGCTTCGGAGGTCTCAGAGCGAGGAGCATCCTGTCAATACTATTATTCTGCGTGAGCATTGCGAGCTTGCGTCCTATGAGAGACGGGTTGAAAAACAGCGCCGATACAAGGATGAAGAGCGCACAGAGGAGAATTTCGCCGCGACCGCGTCCGCGTCGGTCTTGAAACACCCTCTCCTTGACTATCCTCGCGCTGCGTCCCAGGAAAAGAATGTGGAGCACAATGGCAGGGGGCAACGCGAAAATGAGATGCGCATAGTCACTCCTGCCGAGGGCTGCTCCAAAGAGTATCACGCCCGCCGCCGTGAGGCCGGCAATCATGCTGTCGAACACATCCAGCTTCCATCTGCTCAGAACCATGCGAACGGATATATAGGCGCCGCATGCCGCATACATCGCGGGGCCATAATAAAAAAGCATTGTCGAGGCGAACCCTGTTTGTATGAATAGACTGGACAGAGGAGCGCCAGTGACGTTCAGTGGTATAATCGCGTCTGCGCGCGGGAAAAAATAGTTGCCGTAACCGAGTGACACGAACCGAGGATATCCGATGATGTCGCTCACCATCGGCCGAAGAGCACCGTTCCATGCGAACAGAGCTGCAATCGGAACAAGCACAACCAACATGCCACAAGAAAACGTGAGAAGGTTGGCAGTAAGCCTCAAAAAACCGAGGGCGAAACTCCGGCACACCATGAAAACGAGTGCGCCGAACAGGATTGACAGTCCAACCTCTTGACTGGTCGCGAGAGCGAGCGCCGTCAGGATGCCTGCGGGCATCACAAGCCCACGGATGCCGCGGCCATGTGCGGCCAATAACGTAATCGCGCCGATTGCAGCCGTGAAGCGACAGGAACTTGCTTGATACTCAAGCACGGACGAGAATATGAGAATCAGGGCAGCCAGAAAACAGAGCACGCGCCACTTCGAGAACTGTCTGAAAAAAGCGTAGGCCACGATGCCCGAAAATACAGCCATAATCTGCCAGTAGGCATACAGGCTTTGCACTGATTTTCCCACGGCCTTCCACATGCCCAGTATCGAAAAAATGTAAACGGGACCATAAAGGCAGAAGAAATCGCGTCCTTGCCATCCGCCATGCCAAACTTCATTCGTCCACGCCAGAAACTGTCCTATCTCTCCGAGGAAGCGGTATCCAGGGTAATAAAAGAGCGGTTCAGCCTCGGGCCACGGAAGATATGCAAAGGGAACCGGGTCCATCAGCAAGGTCATCAGGAGAAGCGGGAGTGCGCCGAAATCCAACACGATTCCGATACATATCCGCAATCTTTCTTGTGTAGGGACTCCCCTTTTTCGCAAGAAGGGCCATGCCATCAGCACAAACGTTCCTAACGCGTTCAGGAACAGAAGCAAGAAGAAAGCGGCATTGCTAAAACAAAGAGGTTTGTAAGAGAGAATAACCAGGCATGGAGAAAGCGTCACCGCCGACCAAAGGACTGAAATCTCATGGGGCCATCCAGCATATCGTGAGATAATTCTTGACCAGCAGTACCAGAAGCAAAGCCCCAAGAGTATACCGAGCGCGAAGATAACTGATGGCGGGCCGGGACTCGGTCTCAGGTGCAATTGGGCGAATGCCCACAGCAACCCAGCCGAGGCAGCGGCAGAGGAGCACAAGACGAGCAGAATCGGGTTGCCGTACCGATTGACAGTGTCCTTACGCATGTTGGCTTCGGTCAGCCCGTTCGGTTCTGAAATAGAACAAGAGCGCTATCCTGCAGCATGTGAGAACCAGCACGCTCAAAATTACAGCTGCGCCGTAATCAAGGACTTTGTAAAGCACATTCACGAAGGCAGTCAACAGCGCCACGTTTGTCCATGCATCCGAAGAGAACGCTTGTCTCCTAGGCTTTGCGCCATCAGGAGCAACAAACGAGCACCATGCGATCCACAACCACCAACCGAGCATTCCCATGAATGCCGTGAATCCGGTGCCAACGACGAAGTGAAACACACGCGCCGCTTTCGGAACGCGCGCCATTGTCGTGGGGCTAATAATGCCGAGGTCATTGGGCGTGTAAGGAAATGTCCAAAGCCCTGCCTGATCCGATATGAAGTATACTGCCGCACCGAAGCCGAGCCAGGACAATATGACGACTGCGCTCCATGTCCAATCGGCTTCGGTCCGCAAGAAATCGATTGCTTTAGAGATCTTCATAAGAGAGAAACCCCGGATTGGCGACATTGGCACAGAGACCTATCTCTGTGTGCAATTGCCTATTTGTCGCACGCCGTCTCAGAAATAGGACTCTGTCCCCTCTCGCCCGGGACCGCTGGCTCCGAAGCGGGACGGCAGCCGCGTCGCCCGAGTAATTGCTCAACCGCATCGAGCACCTCGGCTACGGATATGCGTGCGAGGCAGTCAGAGTGTCCGTGACGGCAGCGCGCGGTCTTGGCATTATGTACGTTGATGCACGGACTGCAACTGATGTTCTTGAAGAATATCCGGTGGTTGTCCCCCGGAGGCCCATAGAGAACAGGAGTTTCTGGGCCGAAGAATGCTATCGAGGGAGTTCCCACGCCGCACGCGAGGTGGAGCGGACCACTGTCGTTCGTAATCATGAGATGTGCAGCAGACAACAGTGCGGCAAGTCGGTGTATGGGAAGCTTTCCCGCGAGGCTCTCAGCCTTTGGCCTGTCCGCGTCCCGCACAATTCCCTCGGTGTAGCTCTCCTCCCCGGCGCCGCCAATGAGGAATACTCTGGATTGATACCTGTCACAGAGAGCCCGGACGAGGGCAACAAAGTGTTCCCGAGGCCATCTGCGCTCAAGCGCTAACTCTCCGGCATTAGGATTGACCACGAGAACGAGATCCTGATCGCCGACGCCTCGCTCGGCCAAGAACCGGCCCGCCCACTCCAGCGCATGAGCGGGCACACGCAAACGCGGTAACACCGGCCTTTCACGGGCAGCGCTGTTCCCCGTCGCCAGACTTATGAAGTTGTTGCTCACGTGCCAGTAGTAATTGAAGGGAACCTGAATGTCGTGGAGACTTCCCCTGTATGCCTCCCACGCGTGGAAGCCTGCCTTCACTTTCCCTCCGCCCAAGAAGGTGATGAGCGCCGAGAATCGGGTGAAAAACTCCAGGTCAACCACGAAGTCAAATCGCTCTCGCCTCAGTCGGAACAGAACAGAAACCGTGTCCTGCATAAATCTGAAAATGCCCGCATTGATGCGAATTGTGAGCGTCTCATCGATGTTTGCAATCATCCCACAGACGTCGCGGTTGTCCTCGAAGGTAAGAAAATAGATTTGGCATCCCGGATACTTTTCCTTCAATCTCTCGAGCGCCGGAGAAACCAGGACAATGCTTCCGAGTCCCCAAAACTTGACCACCAGGACCTTCTGCGCTCCCGAAGGGTAAGAAACAGGGCTGCGCCTTTTCATCCGGGCGATCGGGCTGAGCAGGAAACACAATGTGTTCCCCACCCAACTATCGATGAATTTCATCGTGCTCAAGGAAAACATTCGTCCAAATTCGCCTTCTCTTCTGTACTACTCATTTTTGAATTCTTGAATGTCTGTCGCAATCTCCGATGCGCAGTCATTGCGAGCGAAGTGAAACAATCTCCATATGACGGAGGGATTGCTTCGTCGCTCGGCTCTGCCGCTGCGCTCCTTGCAAGGACATTTTGGCTGCGGCTGTGCCGCGCTGTGTTACTCCTGCATACGTCAGGCGATAAACACGTCCCAGTTTATACCATTTCTCTCGGGTTTGACAAGTAGCAGAAACCTGCCCGTCGTACTCTTCAGGCCGTCCGCGCGCGGTCAGAGGTCGCATCTTTCCGGGCGATGGCGAACAGCTCGCCGGCAAGAAAGTACAATGGACGACGACGGAGCGAATCGGGCAGGAACTTCAGTAGGGACACGACTAGAGGAGTGAGAATCGGCACCTTGCTCACATTTCTTTGGGCATAGATGTAATTCAAGGTCAGAGCCTTGGCGGCCGGTCGAAGATGCAGCAATCGGAAACCCGCCATGTCGAGCAGATGCGTGAGCGAACGGGGAGAGAAATAGAATTGATGCTCGGCCTTCACATGCGGCCAGCGTGACCTCAGCAACCGTGCGGTGATACTGGCAATGTTCGGGGTCGTTATGGCAACAACTCCGCCGGGCCTCAAGAGTTCACGCACTCTGGCCAGCGTGGCCAACGGACCACGCACATGTTCAAGAACATCCGACATGGTGATTGCATCGAAGAACGAGGGCTCAAAAAGCGCATCCTCAATCGTGCCGCGGACAACGCGCTCCCCGAGGTGTTCGTGCGCGCGCTCAACCGCATAAGGATTGATTTCGATTCCATACGCATCCCATCCACGCTCGATGGCCGCCTCCAGGAAATAGCCTGTGGCGCAACCGACATCGAGGACTCTACCCGGCGCAATCACTCTTTCGATATCTTTCAGACGCAGCTTGAACGTCAGTTTCTTCATATCGCGAACAGACTCGTCTTGTTGGATACCCCAACTGTCATAGTACGATTGGTCATAAAGCTCGTGAATGCTTTCTTCGGAAAGCTGGGGCCAGGCAAAGACGAGCGTGCACGAGCTGCATCGAAACACCGTCATCTCGCCTTTGCGAAAGAGCAAATCGCAGCGAGAGTTTTTGCACAGAGGACAATCATGATTCATTTTATGAGCCTCGAATGAGAGGTCTTCTGCCGAGATGAATCAGCATTGAATACCCGTAAGCCTCCCGCATGAAAATCATGACGCAGTATTTTGGGCCGGAGGCCTCTTTCCGTAAAAGAATTGTCGTACATTCCGCATTCCGATAGAAACGATTTCTCTAAGCGTCAGGTTTTCACTGCGATACAGACTGATCGCATATCCCACAAGGAAAAGAAGGTCGAACACAGGATTGGGGGGAAGATGGATGGCGCGCGTTATCAAGGGAATGAGTCTCGGAAATTGGACACCGTAATAGAAGAGTTTCTGAAGATTCGCAATTTCATTTGAATGCTCAGAGCGAAGAACACTCTCCTTGAAAAAGGAGGGATGCGCGTCCTCGGGACTGCGTGTCAGGAGGTTGCTCTGCTCGACGAATTTCCCCAGCTCCGTTCCGGGAAATGGGTGAAAGATAGCGCACCATGGGAAATCAGTCCGAAGTTCCGCGTTCAACTTCAGAGTCTTCAGCGCTTGCGGAAGGGTTTCTCCCGGCAGGCCGACCATATTGTATGTTCGAAAGGGGATTCCGTGCTTCCGGAGCAATCCGACCGTTCGCCGAATATCCTCGTCGGTGACCCCTTTCTTCAGGACATCATTGCGCAGGCTTTCATCGCCCGATTCAATCCCGAAAAAGATGTTTTTTGCACCAGCATATTTCAGCGCTGCAATGGTTTCTTCATCTGTCTGGTCGGCCCGCACGAGGCAAAGCAGCGGCAGCCCGATTCGCTCGCGGTACAACTTCGTGAATTCCTTCAGCCATGACTTGTTCAGTATGAACGTGTCGACCTGCATATAGACTGTTCGGAGGTTCCATCGCGCGCTTACCTCTGCGATTTCCGCGACCACTCGTTCTGGCGTTCTGAACCTGACGAAGGGTCCCATGCCTCTGTATAACTTCTGTAATGCATGGTTAAAGCAAAAACTGCACCGGAATGGGCACCCTCTTCTAGCCATAAAGTTGCCCTGACTCTTTTGGAGGAAGGGGAATTTTTCGCGATAGACCGTTCTATCGGGATTCGGCAGTGAGTCGAGATCTTGAATGAGCGGTCGGATATCGTTGCGCACAATGTGGCCGTTCAGCTTGAAGAAGCAATTGAGTGTGTCTGTGAGTGGCCTTCGAGCTCCCAGTTTATCAGCGATTTCGACAATTGCCTCCTCGCCCTCGCCTCTGCATATGATGTCAACCGATGGGTGTTCTATAATCTCCGGGAAAAAGGTCGGGTGCGGACCGCCGAATATCGTTGTGACCGACTGTTGACGCTTGAGATAGCCTGCGAAATCCAATGCCCAATGATGGATGCCGGTCGTGCAGGAGAAGGCCACGAGGTCGGGCCTGAAATCTGACACTGCATGCGCAAGCGCCCGCTCGCCCCTCTCTAATATAAACGCATCTACTTCGTGACCAGCCCTCTTAAGGACCGCGGAGAGATACATTACCCCGAGATAGTCATACGCGAGGTTTTGAACGAATGCGACTCGTGTCATCAGAGCCAACTCAGGTAAACGCCACTGTCTTCATCACTGTCTGTTCACTTTTTGAAACCGGTACACGTATACTCCACGGAATCTTTCAAAGAGTTCTTGCTTCAGCCACGGCTTGTTCTCGAGTGCGGTGAACATCGAGGCGTCGGGGACCCGTTTATCGAAATCAAATACGATATTGTGGCTATGGATGAGCCATATTCTGTCGCTCTCATCTATTATCTGAGCGTTTTCGTGCAGGAATCGGTCGGCTTCGCCCGAGTCACGCGCAGCGTGGTACCCCCAATACATCCGGTCCGGGCTCATCAAGCCCTTTGGATAGCCGATTTCTCGATGCTCTTTTCCCGCATAGCGGTCGAATGCAATATTTATGTAGCCCGGCACAAATATGATGAGGTCATCAGCCTGCCAATTATCCCCGATGTATCGCGCGACGTCCCGCCAGTCTTCTACGCTGTCCGAAGCGTATGTCCGCGCCATGGCCACAAGATTTGGAGATATCAGGACTATCATAAGCGCTGCCTGTAGCACCCGAGATGGCAACTTGGAAATCCCGGCGGCAACGACTACATAGACGAAGGGACAAAGAAAAATATACCTCTCCACGGGCGAAAGATTGACAGAAGAGAATACATTGAGCGTGAAGTTAACGAGGAGAGAAAGGAAAACATAAAGAAACGCAAACAGAAGGATTTTTCTCGCCCTTCCCGTGTTCCACCACGCCACAAGGGAGTACAAGCATATCGCGCCGATGACGCAAAGAAACAAGGTCGCGCCGACTGTTCCACCCATTCTTCCAACGATATCCTTGAGAGTCTCAATTCCGAAAAAGTCGATGAACAACACGTGCATATCCTTCAAGACGTTTCCCGATGCCGCAGCTTCGCCAAACCAGTCGGGATGCTCTGACGGATTGGCTCGAGTGAGCAGAATCGCCCAAGGCAAGAACGCAATAAGGCCCACGAACGTCCAGAGGAGAAACCTGACATGCCATTTCTTAAGCTTTCTTGCAGCGCTCCATGCGACGAACACGAAGAGCGCAGACACGGTTGCAACGGCGAGGTACAAGGTGTAGATACTGCAGAGTAAACAGAGAGCATAGAGTGGCCACCATCTGTTCTTGCCATCTTCGGAAGCGCGAAAGAAGTAGTAGATGGCAGCCATTGTCAAGAACAGGAAGAGGGGATACGCGCGAGCGGTTTGCGCCCGCATAAGCAAGTAATTAGAGGCAGCGAAGAAAATGAGCACGTAGAGCGACACGCGTTTGTCAAAATGCTCCTTCACAAGCCGGTACAAATAAACTGCAGAGGCAACATGG
Source organism: Candidatus Abyssobacteria bacterium SURF_17 (assembly GCA_003598055.1). Lineage (GTDB taxonomy): Bacteria > Abyssobacteria > SURF-5 > SURF-5 > SURF-5 > SURF-17. The sequence goes on from QZKI01000095.1 coordinate 22,963, forward strand.
AAAAACACTGAGAAGAAACGGAGCGCGAAATCAGACTGCCCGAAGACTGTCGAGTAAACGCTGATCAACCAGTAGTACAGGGGCGGGACGTAGTCCAGCAGTGACATCTTCGCTATGGTGAGAATGCCGTGCTCGGAATAATAGGCGGAAATCGCCTCATCCAGCCAGAATGACTTTGCGGTCAGCCTGTACAGCGGCGCGGCGGCAATTGTCACGAAGCACGCAGCCAATATCCAACGCCACGTGCTTTCTTCTCGGTTTCTCGTTTGAAGGCTCTTGCCGCTTTCACGTGGATCTATCTCGCCATTCATCATGACAGGCTTGATATTAACGCTCGCTGATGCTCTCTGTCAATACGCGTTTGTTTGGATAGTGCGGCGAGAATTGATTGCAACGGCTTTTGCGATGATTGATCGGCAAAGGACTGGAAGAGGTGCATCTGGAACTCCGGTTGACTGGTTACAAGAGAGAATGCTATCATTTAAGTAATTGATTCGTTTTGATTTGCAGTATCTGAGGCATGCACGAAGCGACATGATTCTTCTGCAAAGCGGTTCCAGGATAGTCCTCCTTAATCTGCCCGGAAAGCGTCTTTACATCAGGGATTACTACTGCAGTAAGGTCTCCAAGACGAACTACCTTTTCGCCCCATGCGACTTTCTGATGCTTAGTGGCCGGCTCAAGGAGCGGTATGATGTGCGTTTCGTCGATTGCATTGCCGAGCGGTTGAGCGAACCGGCTTGTCTCACGAAGCTCTCTGCTCTTGCCCCGCAGGCAATCGTATTCCTTGCCGGCTCCGTATCATGGGAGGAAGACGCTATCTTTCTCCGGAAATTGAAGGGCCATTTCCCCGACACTCTCCTCATCGGGACGGGTGACATATTCCTCGAGGATGGCAACAAAGTGCTGGAGAGCAATCCTGCCATTGACGCCGCGATATTGAATTTCTCGACCGATGATATCATGCGGTTTCTCGCGGGTGATGCGCCTTTTAACATGATTATCAGGGACAACGGCAAGAAGGCTCGCGCATTACCCATGAGGCGCGGCGCATACGAAGCGTTCTCGATGCCGATTCCGCGTCAGGAAATATTCATGCGGCGGCAGTACCGTCTCCCGTTTGTGAAACGTCCGTTCGCAACGGTTCTCACGGACTTCGGCTGTCCGTTCAGATGCTCGTTCTGCATCATGAGCACGCTGGGATACCGGTATCGGGAAACCGCGAACGTGCTCGAGGAACTCGACCTCATCCAATCGCTAAACATCAGGGATATTTTCTTCATCGACCAGACGTTTCGGCCTCGGCGTTCCGACAACATGGAGCTCTGCGAAGCAATGATAGCCAGGAAGTATGGCTTCAAATGGATATGTTACTCTCGCGTGGACGTGGTGGATGAGGATATTCTCGCTAGGATGAAGGAGGCCGGCTGCACCACGATCATGTTTGGCGTTGAGAGCGGTGACCCTGAGATACTCGAGCGATACAGAAAGGGTTACACCCTCGAAAGAATCCATGAAACGTTTGCCCTGTGCAAGATGCTCGGAATTCGAACGGTGGCAACCTTCATACTCGGTCTGCCTGACGACACCGAAGAGAGCTGCCGCAAGACCATCGAGCTTGCGTGCTCGCTTGAGTGCGATTACGCTTCCTTCAACTTCGCAGTGCCGAGAGGGGGGACCAAGCTGAGAACCGAGGCGATCGGCGCAGGCCTCATCGATTCGACGGTCACGGTGATGGACCAGTCGGGCACGTTCTTCGTCATGCCCACGCATACTCTCAGTACAGAGCAACTGAGAAGATTGAGGCGGCTCGCGGTCAGGAAGTACTACTTGCGGCCGCGATATATTCTGAAACGGCTTCGAGCGCTCACGTCCCCGCAGGAGTTCGGCGAGATGCTCTATGCCGGCATCTCACTTTTCCGAAACCTCTGAGGATGCTAATCGGTCTCGTGAGGCACGAGCGTCATGCAAACCAGAGAAGGCGACTGGGGGAACTTTTCAGTGGGGATTGGAAGGCCGCGACAAAGATGGAACTTTCAGACGCAAAAGTGAGGGAGCGAGCCTCCGCTTTCCTCTTTGGCAAGACGGGCACCATAGCCGTTGTGTGTCTCATGCTGCTTTGGCTGTATATTCCTTCGCTCACGTTTCACTTCTGGCTGGACGACTTCGGACTCTTGGAAAGCGGTAGAATCGAATCTGTGAGCGATTTCTTCAAGAGCTTCCATCCGGTGCGCTCCGGCCTCGGTCCAGGCGAAATATTGCCATATTATCGGCCACTCACCCAAAAAATATACTACTGGGTCATGAGACTGACCTTTGGGTTGAACCCATTCTATTATCGCTTTGCCGACCTTTGCCTGCTCGGGCTTATCGCATTCAACATCTCCCTCATCACCGGCTGCCTCAGCAACGACAAGCTGGCGGGATTTCTGAGCGCAATACTGTTTGCCCTCGGGACCTCTCACGCCATAACACAGATGTGGATGGCTCTGACCGAGGACCTGATTGTTGTCGTGTTCATGACCGCCGCTTTCTTCGCCTATCTTCAATCAGCTCGAAATGGCAGAAAATGGTGCTTTGCAGCTTCCGTGATTTTGTTCGTGCTCGGGCTGTTATCGATGGAATATGCCATTGTTCTCCCGGGATTGATATTCGTTGCTGAGGTCCTCTATGCATTACCGGGGAACAAGAATGAGGTGAAGCGGCTCGCTGCAAGACTCACACCGTTTGTCCTCATAGTGTTCGCTTACGTGGGAATGAGGTTGGTGTATATGAACGTGCCAGAGGTCGGGCCCTACGAGGTCTCAGTCGGATTGTTCACCCTGACGAATCTCGGTCGCTATCTCCTCATCGGGCTCGACAGCTACCTCATAGGCTTTCTTGGTGTTCCATCCATGGACACCCTTGTGAGTCAACATGTCCATTATGAAGTCAACTGGGCGCTGGCCGGCGTCAAACTCTTGATTGTCGCAGCGCCGGTTGCATGGATGGTCAGCAAACAACGAGCGCAGGTCAAGAGAGATGTTGTCTTTTCCTTTGCGTGGTTTGTGCTCGCCCTGATGCCCGTTCTCTTTCTGCCCAACCACTTTTACCGTTACTATCTGCTTCCGGCGAATCTCGGCCTCGTCTTCTTCGTGGCTACGATTCTCGCAGTGGGTGCACGCGCGATTGCAGCACATACCCGAGCCGGTGCATTCATTCTATGCATAGTCCTCATATTCTCAATGCTTGCGTATTCGACGAAAATGGTGCGGAAGGAACAGTCCGCGTTGCGACTCATATCATTGAGTATGGAGAGCATAGACCGGCAGTTGCTGCAGCAAATTTCGAATCCGCCGGACGGCAGCGGTTTTGTCTTCTCAGGCAATTTCAGCTTCGGTTGGTGGCGCAATCTTTCACCGGCCATCCGGACGCTCTACGACAATCCGACACTGAACGCAACTCTTCGTGATGGCGACAAGATTCCCGAAAAAGTGCTCATGTCTCCAGGCCCGCTCTATCTGGTTCATATTGAGGATGGAGTAGTGACAACAACTCGCGCCAGATAAATCACCTGCGGCGCACCCACCCTTGTGATGCTCCTTTTTTCTCTGCTATAATTGACACGGTTTCATTCCAGCACACCCAGACCTGTGTAGTTCATTGCTTCGAGGGAGTGCGCAGGAGGCAATACCATATGGAATTCCTCGGATATCGGCGGAATAATGGCACGTTCGGAGTTCGAAATTATGTTGTAGTCATGTCCTCGGTCGCATGCGCCAACGGCGTCGTTGATGCGATCGGGCGTGCGCTGCCGGATGTCGTTCCCATTACGCATGCGTATGGCTGCGCATGTGGACCGGAGGATATCGGCTTGAGTCAGCGGGCGCTTGCGGGTCTGCTGAACAATCCGAATGTGGGCGCGGCCCTTGTCATCGGGTTAGGTTGCGAAGGGCTGAAGAGCGAGTATCTCACGCAGGCGGTTGAGAATAAGCCGGTCGAAAGGCTCGTGATTCAGCAATCGGGCGGAAGCGCGGCCACTACCGCCAAGGGTATTGAAATCGCATCAAGATTCCTGCATGAACTCGAACGACAGCAGCGGGTGAAAGCGCCCGTGAGCGAACTGATAATCGCGCTCGAGTGCGGCGGCTCGGATGCCTTCTCCGGAATCACCGCGAATCCGGCCGTTGGCGCGGCCGCCGACCGGTTTGTGCGCGAGGGCGGGACGGTCATTCTCGCCGAGACAACCGAGATGATTGGCACCGCCCACATACTCAAACGTCGTGGCGCAACGCCGGAACTAGGCGAGCAAATCGAAAACCTCGTAAACAATCACGAGCGCCATGTGCGCGCATCGCTCGGCGAGCTTGCCGGATTGGCAATCGGCCCCGGCAATATGGACGGCGGCCTATCCTCGATAACCGAAAAATCGCTCGGCTGCATCATGAAAGGCGGCACAACGCCCATCAACGAGGTCATCGAATATGGCAGCCGACCCTCAAATCGCGGGCTTGTCATCATGGATACGCCCGGCTATGACATCGACTCGATGGCCGGCATGGCGGCGGGAGGAGCGCAGCTCATCCTCTTTACCACAGGATGCGGCTCAACGGCAGGCTTCCCGGCCATCCCGGTGCTTAAAGTGGCGAGCAACTCGCGCATATACCGGAATATGCCGGGCGACATGGACGTGAACGCAGGCTCCATCATCGACGAGGGCAAGACGATTGACGAGGTCGGCCAGGAAATCTTCGACCTTACGGTTGAGGTGGCCAACGGCAAGAAAACCTGCGCCGAAATCAACCGCTCGGTCCCCTTCAATTACTCCAAACAAGGCCCGACGTTTTAGGACGGCGCTGGGATGAAGCGATTCCTTTGAGCTCTTTACGTCTTTGCGGTAACAATCCCGTTTTGCACAGCAGTCGGATTTGGAAATTTATGTCTTCTCGGCAAATGCCTTGAAAAATGTGTAGCAGAATACGCCGTCGGGCTCGGCTGTTCGGTAAAGGTCATGAATGCCTTTGTCGAAAGTGAGTTGGTCGATTAGTCCTGCCGCAAGAGCGGATTCACGGACGCCCTCAATCATTGCCGTGAACGTCTTTCTGGTAAAGCCTTCGACAAGCTGCGGCCTGCTCGAATCAGCGTAGACCATTCGGGGGGACACGCGAATCGAGCCGAATCCCGCTTTGCACAGGAGCGGGTAAAGTTCTCGCCCTATCATCGCGTTGCCGCCGGCGCGCCTTTGCAATTCCACCTGACATTGAATCGCCTTATGCGCCGCTTCACTATCCGGATGAAAGTAGGCTGAGCCGTGGTCCCCTTCGATGACGGTGATTGTGCCGCCCACCTTGAGAAGACTCTTGAGGGCATTGAGTGCCTGGACGGGCTTCGACAGATGCTCCAGAACGAAACAGACAAACACGTGCTCGAACGATGAGGGCCTGAAGGGAAGGTGGAAGATATCGCCCTGCCGGAAGTGGACATTTGTTAGGCCTGCCATTTCCACCTTTCTTTTGGCTTCGGCAAGAGAGGTTTCAGATATGTCAACTGACGTGATCACAGCGTTTGGGCTATTTCGAGCGAGCGTAACGGTCTGAGCGCCGACTCCGCACCCAGCTTCGAGGACCTGGCTGCCCGCCGGATACAAAGTATCGTAGTGCAGTAATTCAACGAGAGTGGTGGCCTGGTCTTGAAGGCGGATGTTTTCTTTTTGGTTGTATCCGTGGACGTATGTTCTATTCATTGCCTTGCTGTGACTTAAATTTCTCTTCCAGTTCATTGTACCCGGGCACGCCGATGAACTGATTGAATTCCATGAACGCAGAGAGGAAATCACCGAAATCCTGCGTTTGACCGGTCTCCTTCAGATGTCTCAGAGAATCCAGATTTGCACGGATGGTCGCGGCAAGGCATGCAGCCGGATAAATCGCGATGGCGAAGCCCATTTTCTCAAGTGTCTCAACAGGCAGGCTTGGCGTACGCGGGGCCATGTTGATGAGGCAGGGAACATCGAAGAGCTTGGGAATCTGTTCCATTTGCTCGACGGTCTCCGGCGCTTCGACGAACATAATGTCGGCTCCGGCCTCAACATAGGCGTGCCCGCGCTCGATGGCGTTCTCCCATCCCTCGACCGCGAGCGCGTCCGTGCGCGCGATGATGAGGAAATCGTCGGTTGAGCGGTGTTCGACTGCGGCCCTGATTTTCGCTGCCATCTCATCCTTCGGTATCACCTGCTTGCCGCTCATGTGTCCGCAACGTTTCGGCCACACCTGGTCCTCGATGTGAATTGCTGCCGCTCCCGCTTTCTCAAATTCCCTGACCGTTCGGATGACATTGATAGCGTTGCCGTAGCCGGTATCCGCATCGGCAATGAGGGGAATCCCGACCGCGCCCGCAATCGCGCGCACGTTTTCGAGCATCTCGGTCATGGTCAGGAGGCCGATGTCGGGCAGTCCGCGCATTGAGGCAGCCGTTCCGTAACCGGTCATATACGCCGCTTCAAATCCGGCTCCCTCCACGAGTTTTGCAGTCAAGGCGTCATATGCGCCCGGCGCCACGATGAGTTTTTTCCGGCGAAGCGAATCTTTGAGCTTTCGACCAGCATTTGTCTTAGATTCATTCGACATTTGGGAATCCCAACAGTAGTCAGTGCGAGCGCAGCGAAGCAATCTCATTGTTTTAAAGAGATTGCTTTGTCGCTACGCTTCTCCTAAGAAAATGGAAATGCTTTCTATTATTAGTGACTCGCGCCTTGTCGTCTATGTTACTGTAGAATAATGAGTTATGCATGATTTGGTTTTCTTTCACATATAACCCCGCCGCAGGTGGAGTCGGCTGCTCGCAATGACTCTTTTCCGGTTGCGATGGCGCCGCGCTGGGCGGTTGTTTGTTTCTCGTTGGGGCGCAGCATGCTGCGCCCTGAATCGCCTCTCACGGAAGCGGTGATGAATCACTTTCAGGTATCGGCGAGCATCTTCATGATGCCGCCTTTTTTTAATGACTCGACCATGATGTGATGCAGCGGAGTGGCCTGAAACTGTTTCTTGGTTGAAAGATTTGTCACTCGTGCGGCCTCGAAGTCCACTTCAAGCTCATCACCCATACTGACGGCGGATGCAATGCCCGGACACACCAGCACCGGCAGCCCGATGGCGATGGCATTCCGAAAGAATATTCGCGCGAACGATTCTGCCACAATCGCGGCGACTCCGAGAAATTTCAGCGCATCCGGCGCGGTCTCACGACTCGAGCCGCAGCCGAAGTTGGAGCCGCCGACGATGATTCCGCCAGCCTTGAAGTCACTCACGAATTCAGGAGCGATCGGCTCAAACACATGCTTGCTCATCTCTTCGATGGGGAGGTCCATATAGTGGCCGGGAGTAATCTGGTCGGTGTCCACATTATTGCCGAACGTCCATGCGGGTCCCGTAATCTTCAAGTAGTCCATATGTTCACACCTCCCTGGGGTCGGTTATAGCGCCTTTGAGCGCTGAAGCCGCGACGGTCGCGGGTGAACCAAGGTACACCTCCGCATTTGCACTCCCCATCCGTCCCTTGAAGTTTCTGTTGGTTGAAGAGATGCAGACCTCACCGGGCGCGAGCAAGCCCGTATGCGCGCCGAAGCATGGGCCACACGTCGGATTGCAGATTACGGCGCCTGCTTCTGAGAAGATTTTCAGCAAACCCGCTTCCATAGCCTTCACATAGACCTCTCGCGAGGCGGGATATACGTATAACCTAACGAATGGCGGAACCGTGCCGCGTTTCAGTATTTCAGCCGCCGCCTGCAAGTCTTCGAATCGTCCGTTCGTGCACGAGCCGAGCAGAGCCTGATGTATTGACGTACCCTTGACCTCACCGATCGATTTTACATTCCCGACCGAATGCGGGCATGCCACCTGTGGCTCCAATCCTGACTGATCAACCTCGTACGTTGCCTCATACTGAGCGTCCGCATCGGCAGCCAACGGGGTAGAGGAGGCATCTCCCCGTCCTTTCAGATACGCGAGCGTCTTCTTGTCTGCATTGAAGAACCCGAACTTTGCCCCGATTTCGACCGCCATATTGCTGATCGTCATCCGGCTCTCGACGCTCAGCGCCTCAGCGCCATCGCCCACAAATTCGATGGATTTGTACTGTGCCACTTCCGTGCCATATTTGCCCGCTATATGGAGAATGACATCCTTTGAAGCGACGCGCTCCGGCAGATGTCCCTCTAATATGAAGCGAATCGTGGGCGGAACCATGAACCAGAGCTCGCCGCGTGCCAAGACGTACGCCATCTCTGTCGTGCCGATTCCCGTGCCCGCGGCTCCGAGCGCTCCATAGGTGCACGTATGCGAGTCTGTGCCGACAATGAGGGCGCCCGGCCGGGCATGGCCTTTCTCCATCATCACCTGATGGCATATGCCCTCGCGCTCGCCGTAGTAATGCGCAACCCCTGCGGACTGGATGATGTTTCGAATCATCATCTGCGCTGCCGCAAGACGCTCGGTCGGCGCAGGGATGTAATGATCGAACAGGACCACGACTTTCTGCGGGTCCCAAATCTCGCTCACGCCGGCGGACATCAACTGCATCCAGCTCAAGGCGAACGCCTCATGCAGCATCGCGCAATCAATCGGCGCTACCACATACTCCCCCGGCCTGACCGGTTTCCCCACTTTTCGCGAGAAGACCTTTTCCGCAATCGTTTCACCCAATTTGTTTCCTCCGAATTCGGACTTCCCCGGCCTCTTCCAGTTGCATTCGCTAAACTTGCCTATTTGCTCTCCGCCCACTTCAGAGTTGGAACGGCTTGCACCGAGACCGATTCAATTCCTTTCATGGGGAATATCTTTGTTTTCCCGGTTCCGTCAAGGTTTATCCGCCATATCGTCCACTCTTTCGTCAGCTTGTTCCTCTTTGTGTAATAAATGAACTCGCCGGCGCCATTAAGTCCCTCTCTGGTGAAACCGCCTTCCGCTAGTTTTGTTATCTTCTTTGTCTCGAGCGAGAATGTGTAGATTTCGCATTCGGATGTCCCATAGACAATATCTTCCCCGTCTAGCGTCCAGACAGGGTACGAACCCATGGAACCCACTTCAAACTCTCGACGCTCTCCGCTCGACAAATCATATACACCAAGAAGACATTCGTCCTTGGTATAGGCCAACTTGTCCTCGTTGGGTGAAAGAATCAGACTGTTGAATGTTGGGTCCAATTCAAATCTGAGAACGAGTTCGCTTCTGCCAGAGGCCTCTATGGTTGTTCGATATAGTCCCTCGGTTTGCTTGTCATCACCGAAACAGTCCCAATAGTAGACCCGGCTACCCTTTGAGAAGTGCCAAATCGGGTGATTGCGGCTAGTTAAGGACTCACAGAAATTGTCCTTGGCCACCGCAATTATTTTGTTCTGCGCGAGGTCAATTACTTGTATTTCAAGAGCACTCGGCAAGGCATAATGCCTAATGAAGCCTATCTTGCCTGTGTCAGGTGACCATTGAGGAGACTGGTTGAACGCGTTGAAGCTCTTTGTCCAAACGCTCAGGTCACTGCCGTCGTCCTTTATCGTGCATATGTTGAATCCTCTGGCAGTGATATTCTGGAATGCGATCAGGTCACCACGGGGTGACCATGCCGGTCTATAGCAACTTCCTGGAATCTGTACCTTCGTAAGCTTGTTGCTTGTAGTATCGAGGATCCATAAGTCCGTATCAAACTTGCCTTCGGATACAGACCCCCAGCAAAGAGCTAGCTTTTTCCCGTCCGGACTGGGGGTTAAACCCCTAATCCCGGTGACTTCAGATCCGCTTAAAGGTCGGTCCTCGAACCAATCAGAACCGAGATAGTAGACATACGGCGTGCCATTCTCGTCCGCAGTCTTAAAAAAAGATTCCCACTTTTCCGCTTCGTACCCACACTCCGGGCAATCGATGCCGCATTCTTTCAACGTTGAAACTACAAACTGCTTTGAAATCTCTGGTCCGCCTCGCAACACTTCGAGTATCTGGCTCACGATTTCAGCGCTTCGCGAACTCCATTCATACATGCTTTGTTCAGTCAGATAGCTGGGCTTTTTCTCGCCTGAAACAATACTCGCAAGTTCTCGCACGGGGGAATAGTGGTAATATATTGCGAGTATGACCGCAGCGGAGATTCGCTTCTGAGGATCGTCGTCGCTGAGTTTTGATTTCAGGATTTCAAGAATATCTTTGTCGTATCCCCGCGAAGACAAGATAGTCATAATGGTGCTGTATACCTTGGATGAGTATTCATACTTTGTGATATCCATCTCGTTCAATTGTTCGAGGAGAAATGGATTGATTTGAGGTCCCATAGCATAGAGCTTTTGTGCCATTGCCGTGATCTCTTGCCCGTTACCTATATGCTCCAGCAATCTGTCAACCTCTTCGGCAGTTGTGCTGCTCACTCCTTCGCAGTATGCGATAGACGGAGGCAAGAGAGGCAACAGACCAAGAGAGACGTACAGGCAGGCAGATAAACGGAGAAGTTTCTTAGGCATTCGATGCATGCCCATCGAATTTCCCCTCCTAACTTTAGGCAAGTCGTCGCGGAGCCACCGACATCCCTATTCTATCTGCAGTGCTATCCGTGTTGCTTCACAAAGTCCTTATAGAGCGAAAGACCTTCCTTGAGCAGATCAGGAATCGGGAGGTCGTATGGACATTTTTCCACACATTCCTGGCATTCTTCACAGTTCTCGACGGTTTGCATCGGGCCCTCGGCCATCGCGATTGCAGCCATCGGCGCAAGCCTCCGTGAGAACGACCGGAATCCGAGCACGTTAGGTATCATCACGCCTTTCTCGCAGGGCATGCAGTATTCGCATCGATGGCAGAACTTTGTTCCCAGCTCTGCTCGTATTCTCTCAATCTCTTTCCGGTCGGCTTCAGCAAGCGGCTTTGGCGAACGGTACAGCGCGACGATTTCATCAAGCTCCTTCTTTGCCTGAATGCCGGGAATCGGGATTACATTCGGATACTGCTGCAGGAACCCGAAGCACAAGTCCGCACGTTCGAGCAGGCCGCCGCCAAGCGGTTTCATCGCAATGATTCCCATGTTCATCTCTTCAGCGACTTTGAAGAGTTCATCGGCGGGGTCGCGCTCGATGAAATTGAACGGAAACTGCACGGTCGCGAAGAGACCGGTCCGGCAGGCTTTGATTGCAGTCGGGATGTGGTGCGAGCTGAATCCGATGAACGCGATTCTTCCGTCGTCGCGAGCCTTCTTTACCGCTTCATAGGCGCCCCCGGGGGCGAGAACCGTATCAAGCGCCGCTTCGTTGATGAGATTATGCAGCTGATAGAGCTCGATGCGGCTCGTCTTAAGATTCTCAAGGCTGTAATTGACATGTTCGGCGGCAGTCTCGGCGTCCCGCGCGAGCGTCTTTGTGGCGAATACGACCTTATCGCGCACCGATTCGAGCGCGGTACCTATCTTCTTCTCACTGTCACCGTACACGTTCGCCGTGTCGAAGAATGTTATTCCGCCCTCGAAGCAGTGGCGCACGACATGTACCGCGTCGTCGAACACGAGCCGAATTATCGGAATTCCTCCAAATCCCAGCGCCGAAACCCGCAGCCCCGTTTTCCCTAACGTTGTAACTCTCATTTGATTCCTCCGGACTCATACAGATAGCTCCATTGATTTGATTCGTCCCATTATATCAATAATCCGGCCAACTCACCATAGCGAGAGCAATGGGTCAGATCCCTGTTTCTGAAACCGCATGAGGCAAGTAAGCAATTGCAGCTACTACCTTGCAAAAATTCGCGTTATATCTTCCCGAGCTCAAATCCCCCTCACTCCCCATTTTTAAAAAGGGGGAGGCGGCTGTTTCCCCCCCTTTAGCAAAGGGGGGAAGGGGGATTTCCCTTACCATGAATTGTAACGCGAATTTCCGCAACGGAGCACTGGAAATGGGGCGCAGTTCCTATTTCGGCCTGAGCCAGATCAGGACTCATCAAAGGGTAGCGTGAGGCTTTATCGTGTGGCAAGAAATGTGGAGCCGACGTTGGGTCGTGGAAGCACGTTCACAACCTTCTTGCTCTTATAATAACCATGGCAAGCAATCCGCCGATGAGGTCCGACACAAGGTCAAGTGATGTGTTCGTGTAGCCGCCTACTCCCGTTTCGGGAACAAGCACGGTCGCCATGAACTCGACAATCTCATTGAACGCGCCGACACCGAGTCCGGCCATTACAACGACGATAGAGAGCGCTGTCCACTTTTTGATGTCCGGCCTGAGGAGAGGTTTCAGAACAAAATACATCACAAGCGTTGCCACGCCGAACCCGACGATATGGACAAATTGGTCATACCGGAAAATCTCATACTCATTCGAGATAGGAATAAGTATTATCTCATACAGCTTGGTTCCCCCTATGTACAACCCGCCGCCCGACATGTGCAGAAGCGCCCACGTAGTTAATCCCCACAAAACACTGTTCGGATAGTTCACCCTCTCATTTGTAGCGAGAATCACGAAAAGGAAGAAAATGATGACGCCGATGTACATCAAGAACTCATAGTTCTTCCTTGATAGGAATATGATTGCGAAAATGACGAGCATGACGATGTTGATGATCAAAATGGGAAGTTGACCCTTCTTAATGGTCACGATATCTCCTTCTCGGTGCTCGCAGAGACTCATCACACCGGTCAACCGGTGTTCGCGATGAAAAGTTTCCAACTTCCAAAAAGAATAGCTTGTAGCAATAATAATAAACCCACTGCCACAAGCCTGCACTTCCAAGCGAAAGGTGGGCCCAGTAGGACTTGAACCTACGACCCGCTGATTATGAGTCAGCTGCTCTAACCAACTGAGCTATGGGCCCGCATCAACAATTTTATTATGTATGCGCTTATTTGTCAACCACTGTTGAGCGCGGCATAGATGCGACCACAACTTGTCGAGGCAAAAGACTTTGACAAGTTAAGGGAGGACTTAACCACAAAGGCACAAAGACACAAAGGAAGAACATATGAAACGAATGTCTCTGTGTCTTTGTGCCTTTGTGGTTAAAATCCCCTTATTTTCTCCTTGCGTATTTGCGACGCGAATGGGAACTCGGCTTTCGGCGCTTGAAGCTTTTCCCACTCACAGCAGAGAACCCATTTCCTGGACGAGTTTCTGACTGTTCGCGAACGCCTTGCCGCCGTCCTCCGACTCCTTCTTCTTGAATTCATCCAGGAGGTATTTTTGGTCGTCCTTGGAGAGTTCTTTATCAACCATGGGATAGAAGATGTGGTCTTCCCGGTGGATATGGTGACGGAGCAGGGCGACATATGCCGCGAGGTTTTCCATCAGGATGAGAGTCTTAGCATCCTCTCCTTTTGCATATGCATCGATTGAGTTCGCGATCTCGTTGACGATGCCGCGGCCCCTCTCATGCTGATACCTCAAGGCGTCGATCTGGGCGTCGAGCGCACCCTTTTTCTTTTGCGCCAGGCGCGCAAACATCAGGTATTCCTCTTTGAAATGATGAAACTTATCCGAGAATGCCCGGGAGAACTCGACCGCCTTGTCGAAAAATTGCCTGGGTGGTTTCTCGCCGGTCTCGAGCTTTTCGACGGCGAGATGCATGTTGTCCAGCGCCTGCCGAATCAATCCGTGTTCCTTCGTCAACATTTCTGTGGGCTTCATGGTGAAATTATCCTCCTTTCGGATACTGCCTTTAGTTATATTTTAACTTTAACCCCGTAACTCAGTGAAGGCAAGGCATCGGCGAACGGTGCCAGCAGGATTGAAACAGGCAATGAGCTTGGTTGGAAAGGCCGGGATTTTATGGAAAGCTACACTGAGGGCTTGCCGCCAAACTTTCGTTGCTCGAGCATGTCCATGAAGGCGTCCAGCCGGTTCTTCACCTGAGCATCGTTCCAGTTGCGGACGTCCATGTGGTCGGCCTCGAATACCACGCTCGGCACCTCGAGGGTTTCCATGAGCGCGCGTTTCAGGTCCATCTGGCCGAGTGATATGGGCTTACAGCTCTTGTTCGAATGCAGGATTGCGCCGTCTATCTTGTATTTGCGGCAGGCATCGAGCACCAGGTCAATCCGTTTCTTCAGCGAAACGTTTGAGACGAGCGGGAACGAGAGCATGCTCTTACGCACAAGGCTTTCGATGGGCTTGTCCGGGTCGAGGCGGATGGACCACGCGGCAGAATAGGTTTCTGCCACCACGACGGCTCCGAATTTCTCGAAATAATTGAACAATCCCATGTTGTACCACAGCGGGATGTTGTCCCAGAACAGCCGGAAGCGTTCTTCGGGAATGCAGCCAATGCCATTCTCGGTGCGCTCCTTGACCTCATGCTTGAATTTTTCAAGGAAGTCGACCGCCTCTTGCGTGCCCGGCAACACGACCATCACGAACATCACGCCGATTTCCGCGGCGCTGAACGGCGTGGGCACAAACCGGCGGTAGTCCATTATCTCGTCCCACAGTTCACAGGCGCGGTCGGAGAGCCTGACCACTTCCGTCAGCCGGTCCAAGTCGAGTTTTTTTCCCGAAAGTTCCTCGAGCCAATGAATGAAATGCCAGAACCGCTCGGTCGCGAAGGAGATGACCTCATCCGTAATGTCCTCAGGTGGTATCTGTGGCCCATCCGCTATGTAGGTAGGCACTTTAAAGTGCTCGCCAAAGGCCTGAAATATCTTCATGGCGGGAATGCAGCCTCCGCCGAATGCGACAATCAAGTCCGGCGCCGGCAGGCCGCCAAGCGGCTGGTCGGGCTTCTTCATGCCTTCATGGATGTAGCCGATGGCGTTGCGGAGGTATCCGCAGAGGTCGCGCGAGTAGCCCATCCGCTCGGCCGCCTCCATGCACTCGGGCGCAAGACCTGTCGCTGCACATACGGGAGACCAGTTCTCGGGCATCACCGGCACGATATCCATCGCGCGGAATACCTCGATTGCGCCGTTCATGGGCGGCATCCAGCCAACGAGTTTTCCGTTCGTTCTTGCGGCGTGGGCCTCAGCGAAATACTGGGGAACAAGCCGCCAGAGTTCCTTCGAGATTTGTAGCCTTTTTTTGGAGCTTGCTGCTTTCATAACAACCGGTTTACAGTTTACGGTCTACGGTTACAATTGCATAACGTGAACGGCGGACCATGTACTGCCTAACCAAAGCTTCCCGCTATTTCGTTGATACCCGCGCGCGTTCCTCGGTGAAGATGTTTCCCTTATCGGTATTAAACCGTTCGATGAGGAACCGTTCTTGCGGTTTCTCGGAAATGGTCTTCGGAATCTCGTCGAGCACTTGAACGTAGCTCGGCACGAAGTTGGCCTCGAGTTCTTTTCGACATTTTTCGAATATTGAGGTCACGTTCAAGGTTGCGCGGTTGAACGGCACGATGGCTGCAACAACATCGCTTTCGCCCGGCGCCCCGCTCGCGGCGGGCACCCCGTAAATGGCGACTTCGCTCACGTCGGGGTGTTCGGCCACTACCTTCTCCACAAAGTCGGGATGCACGAAATCGCCGTTGTGCCTGAGACCGCCGCCTTTTCGGTAATCAAAGAAAAGCCAGCCTTTCTCATCCGTGTGCCCCATATCTCCGCTGCGCAGCCAGCCACCCCGCACTTTTTTCTTTGAGGCATCAGGGTTCTTGTAGTATTCCACCTGAGCAGCCTCGCCCGTCGCGGGTCGCGAGACAAGCTCTCCAATCACGTGCGGAGGACACTCATTGTCGTTATCATCCACGATTTTCATCTCAAGCAGGCCCGGGATCGGTTTGCCGAATGAACCGACTGGTCCGACTCCGAGCGGCTTGAAAGCAAGGCCTCCCTCGACCGCCCCATACCACTCGAGTATTTTTACATTGAACCGCTTCTCGAACGCTTCCCAAATAGCGCGCGGCATCCCGGCGCTTACGACCATTCTTACCGGGTTATCCGCATCGTTGGGTTTCGGTGGCTCACTGTAAATGGCGGTCGCCATTCCCCCGAGCACGGAAAACGTCGTGCAACCGAATTTGCGGCATACGTCCCACAGGCGGCTCTTCGTGAATCGTTCGCTCAAAACGACTAACCGCTCGAGCACGAGTCCGGGCATGACAGTCACCGCCTGTGCGTTCCCGTGTGTGAGCGACAGGCCTGTATACAGTATTTCATCCTCCTGATAACCCCACACCATCTGCCCGAGCAGCGCGTACATAGCCACCCTGTTGTTCGTGCACACAACGCCCTTTGGGTCACCCGTCGTTCCCGATGTATAGATAATTTCGAGCGGGTGCAGCGGGTCCTCGATGTGGTTTCCGATGGATGCATCCGGCCCTTCAAGCACCTCATTCGTCGTCGAATATTTCGATTTCGCGACGCTCTCTTCCCACGGCATATAGGTCACGTATACCGCCTTCACGGAAGGAACGTCGGAGATGATTTCCTCCAGGGTTGGAAGCAAATCGGTTGTAATAAGGACGAGCTTGGTTTCCGAGTTGTTCAGGTAATATTTCAGTTTATCGCCCTTGGTCCGCGGGTCGATCGGAACCGAAATCGCGCCGAGCATGGTGCCTGCAGTCATGCCGTAAAGGAATTCCGGATGATTCCGCATCAGAATCGCAAATTTGTCGCTCTTTCCAATGCCTTCCCTGCGGAGCATTGCGGCGAATTTGTTCGAGTTCCGCCACACGTCTGCATATGTCAAGTGAATGTCGGGATTCTGGTTGCGCTCGAATATGAGGCACTTCTTGTCCGGCACCGATTCGGCTTTCGTCTGCATTATGTGTCCGAGTATCATGGTATTCAGTTCGACTGCCATAGGTTACACCCCCGCTTTGTCAGTCGGTTTTAAGAGGGCAATACGGAAGGATGGAAACAGATGCTTCACCCGATTCAATACTAGCAAACGCGCAAAGGAAAAGTCAATCATCGACGAGACAGAACGCAGCCAAAAACCCTTCGGCCTGTCTGATCAGCCGTCGCCGATGAGGCATCTCGAGCCAGCCGTTGCGGGCGATTCTCAGCAGGCCAATTGCGGTGAAGAATGCTTCGCGTGTGGGGTCGAGCGGTTGGCAAGCGTATCCGTTGTATGTGTGACGGAAAACGCTGGCGAGTTCACCCGCCGTTGCGGGGTCTCCATACTGTTTGCTCAAGTGAATCACATCGGCGACGAGGAAGCCAGCGTCCACGTGTGGGTCGCCGTTTCCGGCGCGCTCGAGGTCTATGGCGACTGCAAAACCCGAAGGTTGGATGATGAAATTGCTCGGGTTTGCGTCTCCGTGAATGAGGCGGCAGTGACTAATCGACAATGCGCTCTGAGCACGGCTGACCAGGCGAGCCAGCCGATTGAGCTTCTTCTCCTCAATCACACTTCCCGCTCGCAAGGCATCGAGAATGCTTTGTGGATACGAATCAGAGCTTGAACGCGAGACGTCGATGGCAGCATGCCTGACGCGATGGATGCGCGCGAGACACCGTGCCGCCGCCATCAAAGGAGCGGTCAAACACTCCGCCGCAGACGTCTTGGCCAGCATCTTCTTGATAAGGGTCGCGAGGTCTATCCCCTCGATATATTCCAGAGCTATGGCCGGAGGCGGCTGGATTCTCGCAGAGAGTATTCGCGCAGTCCTGTCCGCCGACGTGCAGAGCCCGAGTCTCTCGAACAGCGTCAGCCTTTCACTTTCATGCCGCGCCCGCATGCATGCGGTGGCCTCATCGCATTCGGGGTCGCGCCAGTATTCCTTTACGACACACGTCATGCTGCCGCCGTCGAACTCGTAGAGCGCCGTCCTCCTCGAGGGAGAGAGACGTTTCCGGGATAACATGATTGGAGGTACGGATCGGGGGGCATGTCTCAGTAGGTCGAGTTGCCTAACCCATTGCGTGATTACAGGGTGGATTTCCGTTGAACCCGGCTCGTTGCTTGAAACCGTTTGCCACAGGACGGTCTCAGCCTGAGTGGTCACTGGCATTCTGTCCATGCCGAATGCGGCCATAGGCGGTCAACCGTTGTTCACATTTCCGTGGGGGCGAACCTCGTGTTCGCCCCTTGTCCGGGTCCCGAACGGACAACTTTGTATCCCCGATCGATTTCTTGGGTTCATTCAGACCTACATTCGTGGAACGGCAAGCATCGCAATGCATCGGGAATGTCGGCCGAGGATTGCATTAGCCGTAATGTCAGAGACAGGTTGCAGCGAGCGTAGCGAGCCGCCGACATGAAAAACCCACTTCTCTCTCCCTGTTTCCGCGTCCAGGGCGTACACACGGCCGTCGTTACTGCCAAAGCAGAGCACGCCTCCGGCGATTGCGGGTGAAGTCTGCACCCAAGCGCCCGTTCTGAATCTCCACCTTTCTTGTCCCGTATCTACGTCAACTGCATAAAGGTTTCCGTCGTTGCTCCCGAAATAGACATTTCCGCCCGCTATCGTTGGTGACGAGCGTATCCAGTTGTCGGTCTTAAAACGCCACAGCTCTTCTCCGGTTTCGGCATTCACTGAGTAGAGATTTCCGTCACGACTGCCGAAACACGCCACGCTGCCGGATACAGCGGGTGAGCCTTCCGCCCATCCCGCCGTCTTGAAACTCCAGCGTACAAGTCCGCTCCTTGCATCCACTGCATAGACATAGTTGTCATTGCTTCCGAAACAGACCATTCCATCCGCCGTTACGGGTGAACTGTCAATCCAGCCTCGTGTTATAAATCTCCATTGCTCTTCTTGCGTGGAGACATCGATGGCGTAAAGGGTGTTGTCTCGACTGCCGAAGTACACGATGCCGCTTGCCGCAGCAGGAGACGACTCCACCCAGCCACGGGTTTGGAAACTCCATCGCTCATTTCCCGTCGAGGCGTCAACGGCGTGCAAAGCGTTGTCGCGGGAGCCGAAATATACCACTCTATCAGACACGGCGGGCGAGGAGTGGACAGCTTCCCTTGTGCTGAAGCTCCAGCGCTCAAGCCCCGTGGCGGCATCTACTGCATAGAGATGTCCGTCATGGCTACCGACGAAAACAACACCCTCCGACACCGCAGGAGAGGATTCTATCCAGCCTCTCGTCCTGAAGCCCCATTTCTCACGCCCGGTATCAGCATCGAGCGCGTGCAGACTTCCATCGTGGCTTCCGAAATATAGTGTGCTATCGGCAATTGCGGGTGAAGACTCAACATCATTCCTCGTTCTCAGCTCGCGGCCAAGTCGGCTGAGGATCTGGGAGTCCGGTTCGTCGTCAAAGTCCCACGGTCGCTGCAGCTTGCCTTCCACCACCATGGTGGAATCACTATTTTCGGCATCGCTGCAAGAATTGAACACAAGCATGGCTGCCACAAACGCAGCCAGCAGACTTGGGAGCCTTGCTTTCACTCGATTCATTTCCTTCAAACCTGCTCGGAACAATTCAACAACGATGAGGCGACTTACTACTCCGCGATTATGACAGTACGCTCACGCAAGAGCAAATGTCAGCAAGCGATCCCCCACTGGATTCCCGCCTGCGCGGGAACGACAAAAAAGAAGTGGGAATGACACAAGGAAGCGAGAATGAGAAGAGGAAACGGACATAATGAAGAAAGCGAGAACAAGGAAAGGAAACAACAATCGCAAGGAAGGAGATGATGTGATAATGGAAACAGGCCTACTTTACACTCTTCCTTTTTCCCGTTTCTCCCTTCTATTCCCTTTTCTTTATTTCCCTTCTCGTTCCTCCTTCTCCTTCTTCATGTCGCCGCCGATGAACGGCCTGAACAGGTCAAGCGGAACCGGGAAAATGGTGGTGGAGTTGTTCTCCGAGGCGACCTCTACCAAGGTTTGCAGGAACCGCATCTGAAGCGCCATCGGATGCACTTCCATCATGGTGGCGGCATCGACCAGTCGCTGTGCGGCCTGGAATTCGCCTTCCGCGTTGATGACTTTTGCGCGCCGCTCGCGTTCGGCCTCGGCCTGCTTGGCCATCGCCCGCTGCATCTCCTGCGGCAGGTCCACGTGTTTGACCTCGACATTCGATACCTTGATGCCCCATGGGTCGGTCTGGCGGTCGAGTATGGCCTGCAGTTCATTGTTGATCTTATCGCGGTGGGAGAGGAGTTCGTCGAGTTCGGCCTGGCCGAGCACGCTTCGGAGCGTCGTTTGTGCCATCTGAGACGTGGCGAAGAGAAAGTTTTCTACCTCGATAACCGATTTTGTCGGCTCCAGCACGCGAAAATATGTCACGGCGTTCACCTTGACGGATACGTTGTCCCGCGTGATGACGTCCTGCGGCGGCACGTCGAGCGCGATGAGGCGGAGGCTCACGCGCACCATCCGGTCTATCGGCCAGAAGACCATGATGATCCCCGGACCCTTTGGCTGCGGCAGCACGCGTCCGAGGCGGAACACCACGCCGCGCTCATACTCATTCAGAATGCGAACACAACTGAGAACGTAGAGAACGACGATCAATACGATGACTGCGACTGGCATTTTGGTTTCCCCCTTTGGTCTGAGCCTGCCCGTATGTTAGCGCTGCGCCGCGTGACTAAGCGTAGCAGTACTCGCCTGAAAAATCCTTCCTCAAAGCAGTTGCCCTATCGAATGCTAAGTAACTTGAGCAGTGCGCGAGCCGCTTCACACATTTCAGCTCTCTGACGCGGTCTCGACCACAACGGTCATCCCGTCCACGGTGACAACCTTGACCCGGGAGCCACGGTTTATCGGATTTGTGCTGCGTGCATTCCAGATCTCGCCGTGCACGAATACTTTTCCCTCCGGCGCGATGTCCGTTTCCGCCGTGCCGATGAGGCCGACCAGGCCTTCTTCTCCCACCACGCTCTTCCTCGAGTGCGCGCGGATAATCAATGTGACGAGGAATACGACGATTGCCGCGGTAGAGAACACCACCGGAAAGATAACGGCGTTCGATACTCTCAGAAATTCGTATGGTGAGTCAATAAGCATGATCGAGCCGAGCGTCATTGATATCAATCCACCGATGGTGAGCAATCCGTAGCTCGTCACTTTTGCCTCCGCAATGAACAAGATGATTGCCAGAATAATGAGCAATAACCCTGCATAGTTGACAGGCAACGTCTGAAAGGAATAGAACGCGATAATCAGGCAGATGGCGCCTGCAACGCCGGGAAAGATGGCGCCGGTGTGAGTTACCTCGAAGAGAAGCCCGAAAAAGCCCAACATCATGAGAATATAGGCGATGTTCGGGTTGGATATCGTTTTCAGTATCTTCTGTCGGGCAGTCATTTCGCGATACTCGATGCGCGCGCCCTTGGTCTCTAGAGTTACCATGCCCGTCGGAAGCTCTACTTCTCGACCGTCAATCTTATCCAATAGCTCGGGGATGTCCTTACACACGAGGTCAATCACATTTTTCTCGAGCGCTTCGGTCTCGGTGATAGAGAGGCTCTCGGTTACTGCCTTCACCGCCCACTCCTCGTTGCGTCCGCGCACGCGCGCTATTCCGCGTGTCCACGCGACGGTGTCCTTCAGCACCTTATCGCCCATTGTCGTGCCGGTGGACGGCTCCTTTTCTTCTTCCGGGGGCTCTTCCTTTGGCTGGTCTTCAGGTCTTTCTTCCTTCGGCTTCTCTTCTTTTTGCCGGCGCTCCATCTGCCGCATCTTCTCTTCGAGTTCCTTTATCGCCTCTCGCCAGCCCTCGCTCTCGCCGCCAAGTTCAACGGGGTGAGCCGCCCCGATATTTGTGGAGGGGGCCATCGCTGCCACGTTCGCTGCAAGTGTGATGAACACGCCCGCCGAGCCTGCACGCGCTCCACTGGGCGCTACGTATACGACGACCGGGATATTCGCATTGAGCAATTCCTTTACGATTGTCCGCGTTGATGCGAGGAGTCCGCCGGGCGTATCGAGCTGTATGATGAGACATTCAGCCCCTTCTTTGCCCGAGTCGGCGATTGCCTGGGAAATATACTCGGAGGTTACCGGGTTGATGATGTCATCGTCCAGGGTTATTACTCGTACAAAACCATTATCAGCAATGGCGGGAAGGAAAATGAGGAGGACAATCGCTATGACAACCATGAGGAATGATAATTTTTGCATGTATCTGCCCCTTATGCATCCTTGCCGACCCACATTTATTATAATCGAGCCGTTGTTGCTTGTCTAGATTTGGGGTTAACCTCGTGCTGCTATGGAACCGGGCCGCTCGTACCCAGGAAACGAAAGTTCTCGAATCGAATGAGGTCTCAGGATGCTGATATTATGGTAATATATAAGGAATTCTGCCAATGCGCTAGGCATGGAAGTCCCGTGCAGCGGGGATTCCTCCCGCGCTCTCGGCGCTCATGACTGCGTCCATAATTGCATGTGCGACCGCCTGCGCTGCGGCCGAACCTATGGCGGATACCGGGGCGATAAGGTCTGTTTCAGCAGTGCTGAGAGCGAAAACAACATCGCCGTCAACGGTGGTGTGTGCGGGAGCGACTGTGCGCGCAATCCCATTGTTGGCCATCTGGGCAAGCTTGTTGGTTTCCTCTTTGGTCAAGCGCGCGTTTGTCGCAACAAGCGCGATGACCGTATTCGTGAAGGCGCACACGGTATCGGAGAGGTCGCCCCGCAGCACCTTCTCCGTATCGGCAAATCCGCTGCCCTGCGGATTCCGCGCTCCGGCGATAAGCTTTCCCGTCTCGGGGTCGCGAACGTCGCCGAACGCATTCACCGCAACAAGAGCGCCGACCTTAGCCCCATTGTGAAGCGTGACACACGCGGTCCCAATGCCTGCCTTCATCGCGTACGCCATCCCGTACACCTTCCCAACCGTAGCCCCTGTGCCTGCGCCAACATTACCGCGTGGGAATTCGCCGTTCGTCGCATTGCTGCATGCTCGATACCCCATCTCGGCGTCGGGCCGGGCGGTCGGGTCCCCCAGTGCCAGGTCAAACAGGATTGCCGCCGGCACAATAGGCACACGCGCCACTCTTACGTTGTAACCGCGGCCGTGTTCTTCTAAATAGCGCATGACGCCCGACCCAGCAGCCAACCCGTACGCGCTGCCGCCCGCAATTACGATTGCGTGGATATGCTGAATAAGGTGGGTAGGCCGGAGGAGTTCGATCTCGCGCGTGCCGGTGGCGGAGCCGCGCACATCCACGCCGCCGGTCATAGCAGCGTCGCAGATGACCACGGTGCAGCCCGTCAGGCCGACATTGTCTGTAACATGCCCCACACGCAGCCCGCCGACGTCAGTCAGGAGTCCGGTGAAGTTGGATCTCATATCTGCAGTATCCGGCCACACGCACTCAGACTGCAACTGCTGAAACTCTTGTACGATGTATTGAACAGATTCGAGGTAGGATCGAATTCATTCGGCCAATTCATTAATGAGATATGCGAATGAATTCGCACCTACTGTAAGTCGAGACCATGTGTGTCTGAAGGGGCGGTTCGCGAATCGTCCCTGCACACGCATCATGAATTGTTGAGGCTATACATAACGCCATAAATGATTGTGCATGTTTCGTGCCCGCTATTATTCACGGATTCCCGCTTTCGCGGGAATGACAAATGATTATGCCTCCGCCATATGCCCAAAGATTTATGTCGCTGTGTATAATTCCGTGACGTGCTGCTAATTGAGCAGCTCGAATATCTTGACCATGCCTTCTTTGTTCGGCATCACCTGGAAATGGATGCCGCCGGTGTCTTTGGAAATCTTCTTGAGGATTGGCGGACACTGCTCGCGGCCGATGAAAATGGAGTGAATCGCCACTCCGGTCTTCTTCGCGAGCTTAAGCTCCGCTTTGACTTCCTTGTCGCCGCTGGTGGGCATGCCGTCGGTCAGGAAAATCACGTGCTGCCGGCCTCCTCGCACGAGCACAAACTCTTTCAGCGCGTCGTCGAGCGCGTTCTGGTAGTCGGTGAAGCCGGAGCACTGAGTCTCCATGCTCTTGTGCATGAGCGCCTCATAATTGCGTGTGAAGAAGCGGCCGTCATCGAGGTATTTGTAAGACTGGTGGTTGAATTCGACGTAGCCGACCGCCATCTTGCTCCGTCGCGCCATCTCGACGAGTCCGATAACAACCATGGAGACCCAAAGCGATGACTTGCCGGTCATCGACTGGCTGATGTCGCGTATCACCGCCACCCGGCCACCCCGTTCTTTGCGGGTGCGCCGGAACACGCGTGGCGTGTTCGGATGCGCGTTTTCCACCCACACCGAGGTTTCTCCCGGATCCGAGTCGAAACAATCCTCGAGCGAACGCATCGAGCGATATTGCTTCGGCACGCCGCCGGGAGCCTCGCGCTTCGAGGCGATGCTGCGCTGCACTTCACCCTCGATGACCTTCAGGATGACGTCGAGGTCGTCTATTTTCTCTTTGTTGAGAGGAGAGGACTCGTCCTTGCGCTGTCCTTCCATCTTTATTTTGTCGTAGTGGACTTCCTTGCGGTAGGGCGAAACCTGGTCGCTCTGCTCGTCGGTGGGTTGGACCTCGGTCTCGGTAGATTCCTCGCCTTCTTCGCTCCGCTCGGAATTCTCCGGTGCTTGGTCCGGCTGGCCTTCCTCGTTTACATCATCATTTTTTTTTTGCTGGGCCTCTTCGATGAGGTCCTCGACCTTCTCGTGCACCTCCGGAGGCACCCGGAAGGTGGTCATGTACTTCAATATGATGAGGTCCTGCGGCTCGACTACCCATCGGTGCTCGAGAACGGCCTTCGATTTGAGCATTTTTACGGCCTTCACGAGGAAAGTGCGGTCGGTGATGAGTGAGTTGTTATCGTTCAAGTCGAAGCGTGTCATCAGGTCGGAGACGAATCCGAGCAGCATCTCCTTGACGCGTTCCGGCAGCTTCACCTTGAGCAGGATATCCCGGTCCTTCTTGAGGCTGTCCGACGAGGCGGGATCGATCACCGTGTTGTCGAAATCGTGGGTCGCGTAGAAGTCAATCACCTGTCGCGCCATATCCCATTGATTCTTCTGAATCAGGCCGACGACACGGAGCTGAAGCGTGAACCTGTCGAGGTTCGCAAGGTCGAGCGGCTCGTTGTAATAATCATCGCGCGCGGGATTGCCGGTGGCAATCGTGGTCAGGAGCGGTATCCTCTCCTTGCCGAATTTGCGCTCATTGAGTACGCGCAGAAGCACATTCAGCGCCTCGCCGGGCGCACGCGAGATGTCGTCGAGCACGCAGATGTCGGCGGTGAGAATGCGGCCCTTCACAATCTCCTGTCGGATAAGCTCGCTCTTATCGTCTCGCTCGCGGTGGATGATGTAGTCGCCGACAAGCTCTGACAGGCGGGTGTCGCGATTGAGCTGATAGAAGAAGAACTCGAGGTTCGCCGCCTTGGCGGCAATCTCGGCGAGCATCGTCTTTGCCGTGCCCGGCGGGCCTTCTATATACACATGCTCCCGCCCGATGAGACCGAGCAGAATCGCTTCCTTGATATCATCGTGGCCGATGACGTACCGGTCCATGGATTCCTTGATATGGCTAAGCGTCTTGTGTAATTCTTCCATTATTTAACCAGACTTTCTGCGTGCTGGAGGGCGTAATTCCAAGTGTAAGCGCTACCTAATTTTAGCACGCCCCCATGAGAAAATGCAAGCGGTCTCTGCAGCGAGGGTGTGCGACGTGCGCGTGTTTGCCTCACTAAGCGACTCTGTAAGTCCGCCCGATAAGGTAATACGTAGGGGTCGCTCGCGAGCGACCCTTATATATCTAGTAATGCGCACTAGGTAAGAGTCGGATGCCTCCAGCGAAAAGCCGGTTATGCGGGCGACCCACCAGGTCGCCCTACAACATGGGTCTGCTTGAGCACCTTTGAACTCGCATGCCCATTCCCGGCCCAAGACTTGACATTCATCGTTCTACGTGTATATTACTTATAACTATACACACTTATTTTAGCTAAACGTTCAATTTGAAGATTTTCTTTCGATTTCCCGGTTCATCGGCGATACTAGGGTGAACAAGATGGCGGATGCATCCAGCGAAGGCACGGACAAGAACGATACGAAAGAAGCACTTGTGACGCGCCAAAGTCAAGATGCCGTCAGCGCGGTTAGTAGTATGATGCGTGAACATCAAAAAGCCGTCTTTTCCCTTGCTTATGCGAGACTTCGAAATGCTCACGACGCCGAGGACGTGACACAAGACGTGTTCGTAGAAGCATTTCGTCAAATCCGTAAATTGAAGGATGCGCGGCATGTCCTGCCCTGGTTGTTCCGGGTGACCTCATGCCGCTGCAAAGACCATGTGCGAAAGGTGATAAGACGCGAGAAACGCGAGGCCGACTTTGCATGGATGCGCTCGCTCAACCCGCTGGATGACCCTACTCTCGAGGAACAGCGCCGGGACGCACTTGTGAAGGCTGTCGAC
The DNA here is from genome assembly GCA_003598055.1 of Candidatus Abyssobacteria bacterium SURF_17. GTDB lineage: Bacteria > Abyssobacteria > SURF-5 > SURF-5 > SURF-5 > SURF-17. The sequence continues at coordinate 49,206 of QZKI01000095.1, forward strand.
GGACTGCCCGAGAAATTCCGGGTCGTTGTGATGCTGAAACACTTCGCGCGTCTCTCGTACGACGATATCTCGAAGATGACCGGCCTCTCAAAGACCACGATTGACGGCCGCCTGCGGACTGCTAAGAAACGATTGCGAAAAACACTCAGTGCGATAGGAGAAGAGGCTGATTGAAATGACTTGCAGATGGAAAACGTCGGATATCCACAAATTCGTAGAGGGAGAACTCGGTCGGAAAGGGGCGGCTGAGTTCCAGAACCACATGCGACAGTGCCCGCGCTGTTCCGAATTAATGAAACAATTCGCGAAGGAGAAGGCGCTGATCGAAGATGCCCTTGCCGCGCGCATATCCGCACCCGATGTGACGGATGCCGTCATTCAGGCTGTTCGCAGTCCAGGAACGCATTGGAGAATGAAGGGGAGGATGAGGCGCTTCATGAAAAAGGCGCTCATTGCAGCCGCCGCATGCACGGCCGCCGTCCTCGTCGCGGGCTATCTGTTCGTGCATTTCTATTTTCAAAGGACCTTTCCCTACGAGCTCAAGCAAACGGTCATACGCTGCTCGGCCGGGATAGAACGAAGCAGCGGCGACGCCGACTGGCAGCCAGTTCGCTCCGGCGATACTCTGAGGAAGGGCGTGCTTATACGGACTCCCGAAAAAGCTTCCTCTTTCCTGTCCATGAACGGAATCAGGTTGTGGACGCAAGGCGAAGTTCGTTTTGAGGCGCAAGGCCCTCGTACCTTCTCGCTTCATAAGGGCGAACTATTTGTTGCCATACACGAGAGGAAGCAATCCTTGACCCTTGTTGCGGGCGATGCCTCGCTTCGGTCAGGCAACGGAGTCTTCCGGGTCGCGCGTTCGGACGGGGGCATTTCGGCAGGAGTCGTGTCGGGCAGCGTAGACATCACGGCGCCGGACGGGCGAACGCGGTCGCTGACATCGCGCCAAAATATCACGCTAGGGGATGTCGGTTCAGGAGTCGAGCTCGTATATGGAGAGGTTGTCAATCCATTCACGCGTCTGAAGCCCTCAGTCCTCGAACGCATAAAGGAACGCTTCGCCAAGGTGATTGCGCAATACCTTCCACAACACATGATGGCCGGACGGCTCGGGGCGAGATATGCAGAGCCCCCTGCCCTCGCCCTGTGGAGCCGGCCCGAAGGGATGTTCGAATTTGCATTTTATCGCCCGACGAGCGCTTCACTGAGGTTTGGACAGACGGGGGCTCAGGGGCTCGGCGACTATTACGAAAGTCTCTTTTCTCCGTCCAATCGGGTTATCCTGATAGGGAAAGAGAAAGTCGTGCCGCTCGAACCCACCAAAGGGGGTACGTGGCCCACGTGGTCCCATGACGGCTCGATGATTGCCTTCAACGAAACGGAACGAAACGGCCCATTCACCCGCGCGCGTGTGGTTCGGCTCGATGACCTGAACAATCCATGGGATATCTCTCAGGAATACGATACCGTGTTGCCGATGTTCGGCCTCACCTGGTCGCCTGACGACCGCCACGTCCTATTCCTCGTGACCGATAATCTCGAGTACCATGGTCCAACCAATTATAGATGGAATGGGCCCTACAAGATCAAGATAGCCCCGCTCGACCCGGCCGAAGAGCCATTGCGTGATTTCGACAGCCCCTTTTACGATATCCCCCTGCCGCTTCCGATTCCGGTTGGCAAGACGATCTCGCCCGAAATCCTCAAGCTGCCGTGGGGCGACGCGATGCTCTGCGCTAATTGGGGCAATCTCGCCTACATCCCGGTCGAGCCGGACGGTCAGTCGGTCTCAAATGCTCCGGGTATGTTCTTGACGAACTTCAACCCGCGCGAATTCTTCGTGATGGGAGGAAGCTGGTCGCCTTCCGGCAGCAAGGTTTGCTTCACAGCAGTGAAGAATCTGAATTTTACCCCGCTGAACGCCTATATCCTATACGACGTCGAAGACATACTCGACGGGTTCGCCGAACCCCCACGGTCGGTGGATGACCCAAGAATCAAACAGGTCGACCCAACAGAAAACGGCCAATTCTCCGCAGGATTCTCCTACGATGAGTCAATTGTCTTCTTTCACGAGGATGTCAACGGCACGTTCCGAACCGAGATGCCCACTGCGATTTGGAACTCCGATTTCGACCTGTTCTACGGCAGCGCGCTGCGGGACGACGCGGGAAGGTCCACTCAGATTCATCTTCCGGGCAACCAGATGTTCCACACGCTCTCACCCGAGGGAAATCGCTTGGCTTACTGCAATTACACGCTCAATCAGTACGAGATGCGAATTGTGAGCTTCGACATCGAGGCCGACATCGATGCGGACCTTGGCGGCGTGCTCATCGACAATAGCGGCACCAATCTCATCGTGCCGCCCGGCGCGCTCGAGGAAAACCTCAAGGTCAGAATCAGCACACCGTTCTCCATAGGGGAGGAAGCCGAAATCCCCTCGGGTGAGAGCCATTTCTTTGCCATGCGGCTCATCGATGCCGCCGGTATCGGGAATCCCAAATTCATCGAGCCAATGACCCTGACCATTCGGTATACTGACGACGAGGTGACCGGACTCGACGAGGGCATGCTCGAAATCTACCACTACGACGAGAGCGACCCCGAGCATCCCGTTTGGGTCCCGCTCGGCGGCACCGTCGAACCCGACCACAACGAAATCACCGTCGAAATCCGCCACTTCTCAAAATTCTCAGTCGGCGGGAAAAGGTTTGGGAAACCATGAAAAAAGACGTTCTTTTTACACTTTATAGTAACTTCATAACTAATTTAAATAATAGATGTTATAATATTCGAGTTAATGTATTACTTGAAGTCGTCGGGCAGTCGTAGCCGCCTGAATTTTAGCAGGAAGAAAGGAGAGACCATGCAGTCACGGGCAAGTATCCTCCGGGCTCACACATTTATGGTGCTCTTAACCGTTTGTTTAGCCGCACCCGCTGTCTGCGAAGGTGCCGAGGTGGTGGACACATCCGCCATCGTGGTGACAGAAGGGGTCGGGTTTGACGGAATTGCTGTCGGCAATCGGCGATGCACAAAGGAGTTCATCAAGAAAAAGCTTGGGCCGCCACAAGAAGAGCAAGAGAATTGGCTTAATTATCGGGGAACGTCCGGGCTCGACTTTGCCATGGCCTCTGATATGGACATGCTCGTGGAAATCCGTCTTAATGAAGGATTCGCGGGTAAACTCACCTCGGGCGTTTCAATGTCCTCCTCGATGGACGATGTATTCAAGGCCTACGGCAAACCCTTTGCACAGGAAGAGGTCAAACGTCTACTTCCACATTTCGGGAATAGAATACTCTACACGATGGGGAACTTTAGCAAAATCAGCTATATCGACAAAGGGTTGCTATTTTGGTTTGACAGAGGCCAAATCACTCAGATAGTGATCACCCGGAGGAGACCTTCCGCCCGGACCGTCGAGCAGCAAGCGGCGGGCGTTTCCTTTGAGCCGATGACGAGGCAAGAGGCCCTCGAAGAACTAGAGAAGCTAGGGATTCCGTTCACTTCAGAGGAATTCTTGAAAACCTTGGACAGGCGGGACACCACAGCAGCGCATCTTTTCATCATCGCTGGAATCAATCCCAACGCGAGAGATGAAGACGAGCAAACAGCGCTCATGCTTGCATCGCGCCGAGGCCAGACCGACATCGTGAAAGTGCTTCTCGAAAAAGGCGCCGATGTGAGCCCGCGGGAAACGAAATTCGGCTGGACCGCCTTCCTGCTTGCGGCAAATGGCGGGCACACCGAGGTTGCAAGGATGCTCCTCGACAGGGGGGTTGACGTGAACATGAAAACCAACGAGGGAATGACTGGATTAATAGGCGCGGCCTCCTATGGGCATACAGAGACTGTCGAGCTGCTCCTCGACAGAGGAGCGGACGTGAATGCAAGAAACAGGTACGGTCTAACGCCGCTCATGAGCGCCGCGGAAGGCGGGCATTCCGAGATTGTGCGGATGTTGCTCGACAAAGGAGCAGACGTTCACACGACGAGCAGTGGCGGCGCGACAGCTTTTTCTCTTGCGGCAAGTAAGGGAAGTACCGATATCCTTCGCATGCTGCTCGAAGAGGGCGCCAATATCAATGAGGCTTCCGACGATGGTGACACGGCCCTGATGGCTGCTGCTGCAGGCGGGCGTACGGATGCCGTAAAATTCCTCTTGCAACGGGGAGCCGACGTGAATGCGAGGGAGAACACCTATGGCTGGACGCCGTTGATGCGTTCAATTATGTCCGGGCGCGCGAGCACTGTGGATGCCTTGATAGATGCAGGAGCCAATACGAACACCGCTCTTGCAGACGGGACAACCGCGCTTATGTTGGCGGCGTGGAGCGCCAACGTCGATATCGTGAAAACGCTGCTGAATAGGGGCGCTGACCCGAATGCGAAGGACCAGAATGGCAGAACAGCCTTGGACCGTGCGAAAGAGCTGGACCATACCGACATTATTCAGTTGCTCGTGGCGAGAGGAGCGAAAGAATAGATTATTGCCGAAGGAATCGCCAGAGTGCTGTGATTCAGAGAGCCGTTGTGATATAATACGGGTTGGTTGACATCGGGTTGTGTCCTCAAGACGGATTTCAGGGGGGACGTTATGACCGATGTCTTTTCTTTTTGTGCCAGTCGTCCCGTCGGCAAGATTCTCCTGAAGGCGCCATGCCAGAACGTGAGGAGAAGGCTTTTTTAGTATCTGGAGTGACCATCCCAGTAGTTGAATTGCTGAGCGAGCTCCAAGAGAAGAGGCAAAGGACCGTGGATAGAACCGAGTTGCGACAGGGCATATTAGCCCGCGTCTATGACCGTATAGACAGCGATTTCCCGAAGCACCTCGAACGCTGCCGCGCATTTTTGCGGCAGAAAAGCGTGTCCGCCACGGGAGATGGAATTCGGGAGACGGCACAGCAGGTGAAGTCGTTCATCGAGGAAATCGGCGGAAATGCTGCGTTTTGGGGAAATCCCGCCTTCCCGATTGTATGGGGACGCGTCAAGGGCGAGAGCGACAGGACCCTTATAATCTATGGAATGTACGACGTCCAGCCGGCGGACGAGCCCAATTGGATGAGCCCGCCGTTTGAGGCGGCAATTCACACCTTGCCGCATATCGGCGAATGCGTGATTGCGAGGGGCGCCTATAATTCGAAGGGTGTATTATGCGGCCTGTTTAACTCCCTGAAGACCCTCGTCGAGACTGATAAGATTCCGGTTAATCTCATCTTTGTTATTGAAGGAGAGGAGGAAGTCGGCAGCCTTCAAATCGAAGAGTTCATCCGAACGCACAGGGATGAACTCAAGGCGGATGCCGCAGCCGACTTCGATTTCTCGCAGGACAGCAGGGGCCGCGTACGCATGCATTTGGGGCTCAAGGGCATCGTGTATATGGACCTCATATGTCGAGGCGGAAAGAAGGGCGGTCCTGCGGAAACGTCGCTCCACGGGGCAGACAGCGCATGGCTCTCCTCTCCAGCGTGGCGACTGGTGCACGCACTGAGCTCCCTCACCGACAGCGAGGAAAACATTATCATCCGGGGCTTTTGCGACAACGTGGCTCCTCCGAGCGCGCAAGACATGGAGTCGCTCGAAAAATTGAAGACATCGTTTGATGAGAAGGTTTTCCTCAAAGAAATGAGAGGCATCTGCTTCAAATGCAATCGGCAGGGTATAGACCTGCTCGTTAAAGGTCTCTATTCGCCCATCATCAATATAAACGGGTTTCGTACCGGTTATGATGGGCCCGGGACCAAGACCCTTCTCCCCAGAAAGGCGACCGCCAAGGTTGACATCCGTTTCGGTCCGAAGATGGAACCGGAGGAGGTCGTAGAGAAATTCAAGGCTCACCTGTTCAGCACGGGTTTCGATGATATAGAAGTACGCGTGAGGGACAGTTACACGTGGTCAAAGACGGACGTTTCCGAATCGGTTGTTCAGGACATGCTCGCCGCCTATCGCTCGCTCGACGTGGAACCCGAAGTGTGGCCCATCGCCACATGGACAGCCCCCTACTTTGTCTTTTCCCGAATCCTCGGCCTTCCGGTCGTTGGAGGCGGGCTCGGGCACGGCGGCCGGGCGCATGCAGCCAATGAATATATGACAGTCAGCGGATTGAGAGACTTCGAGAAATTCGTCGTAACGTTCCTCCATCTCGCCGCCGCCAGCCAAAAGGGGGTCGCGGCCACGCCAAACGGTTCATGATGGAACTGCCTGCGCCGGATATCACCCCGGGTTGAGAGCAGGCTTTTCTTCTCTGACCGGCCATTTCGATGCACTCCATCAATATGGTGAAACAGAAGAATCGATAACTATATATGGAATCACGAGAACGCGAAGACCTTAAGAACTCCATCTATGAGGGCATGTTGGCGCATGTGTTCGCCACCCTCACGGGCGGAATGTTTCTCACCGGTTTTGCGCTGTACCTTGGCATGGACGAGCTCAAGATTGGGCTCTTGGGCGCAATGCCGTTCATGGTTGCAGTATTTCAATTGCCCGCCTCGCATCTCATGGAGAAACACGGGGGGAGAAGGAGAGTCTGGTTCTGGAGTTCTGCCATTGGTCGGGTAACCTGGCTTTCCGTTCTGATTTTTGCGCTGATGCCGATTTTGCCGACATCTTTCAAAATGCTCATCGTGCTTTGCCTCATTTTCCTCTCATATAGCTGCAATTCGGTGAGCTCTGTGTCGTGGCTCTCGCTCATGTCTGATATTGTTCCTGAAGGCATTCGAGGCCGCTTCTTTGGAACGAGAAATATGCTCTGTGGCACGGCCGGCATGATAGCCATACTTGTTTTCGGCAACTCTCTCGACTATCTGAGGGAGCATCTTAGTGAAGGATTGCCGCTTGGGTTCAGTATCATTTTTGGCTCGGCCGTGCTGGCTGGCGTCTGGAGCTTGCGGTTTTTGAACCGAATTCGGGAACCGCAAGTGAAAAAAGCGGTGCACGGCGGTTCGTTTCAAGAAAATGCCTTCATCGCCTTCAAAGACGCCAACTTCAGGAGATTCATTCTCTTCGCATTGGCGTGGAGCTTCTCGGTTCATTTCGCGGCCCCTTTCTTCACGCTCTATTTTCTGAGGGATATGGGCTTCAGCTATGGTTTCGTGGCTGTGTTAAACATCACGGCAGCTACGGCAGACCTGCTCGGAATGCGTTTGTGGGGCGGAATCTCGGACAAGGTGAGAAACAGGCCCATCATTCGAGTTGGCACCCTGATCACCGCATTCATTCCACTCGCCTGGATACTGGTCACGCCCCAGAGCCGTGTTCTTCCCATTCTGATCAACACGGTTGCCGGTCTGTTCTGGGCGGGCATCAACCTCTGCATGAACAACATGCTCCTGCGGATATCGCCGAGGGAGAACAAGAGCATGTTCTTGTCAACGTACAATATTCTGGCGGGATTGGGCGCGGCATCGGGTCCTATTTTAGCGGGATGGATACTCAAGTCACTCGCTGATGCGAACATGATGATTTTCTCATGGAAGGTGCTTCCCATTTACATCATTTTCTTGGTTTCAGCTGCGGGTCGGTTGATAAGCCGCAATATTCTAAGGAACGTTCGCGAGCCTGAGGAGGGGGAAGTCGGAGAACTCATACGAATCCTCGGGAGTATCCGCGGGCTGAACGTAGCAAGCGGGTTCAATTATCTGCTGCATCCGTTCATCGCATTTGCAAAGAACAGTCGCAATCGGCAATAATGTTGGGATATGGCCGCTTGGATGTAGGTTGAAGAGTTCTAGACGTCATTTATAGGCCTCTCCTCGTGATGGAAGGAGAAATCATGAAAACAGTTAAGATTATGCCGTGCCTGGATATGAAAGATGGGCGCGTGGTCAAAGGCATTCATTTCGTTGACTTGAAAGACGCAGGCGACCCGGTCGAGAACGCCAAGCTCTACCAGAAGGAGGGGGCAGATGAACTGGCAATGCTCGATATCGCAGCCACACTCGAGAATCGCAAGACTCGCCTCGCGTGGATACGGAGCGTTTCCTCCGTGATAGATATCCCGCTTACGGTTGGCGGGGGAATCGGAAGCCTCGATGATATCGAATCAGTGCTCGACGCTGGCGCGAATAAGATCTCTGTGAATAGCGCCGCGGTCAAGAATCCGCAACTCATCAAGCAGGCGGCGGAAAAGTTCGGCTCCGAGAGTATCACTATTGCAATAGACGCCCGGCGGAACAAGCAGATGCAGTCCGGCTTCGAGCTTGTTGTCTCGGGCGGCACGAAGCCGGTGGGCAAAGATGCGGTCGAATGGGCGAAGGAGTGTCAGCGTCTGGGGGCGGGCACCATCCTCCCTACGAGTATGGACGCCGACGGAACGAAGGCCGGATACGATTTGGAATTCACGCGGGCAATCTCCGATGCGGTCGATCTGCCCGTAGTCGCTTCCGGCGGGGCCGGCACGCTTGAACATTTCTATGAGGCCGTTGTTAAGGGAGGGGCCGACGTCGTGCTCGCAGCATCAGTGTTCCACTATCGCATCTTCAGTATTCGGCAGGTGAAAGAGTATCTTCGAGACAAAGGCCTGAAGGTAAATCTTTGAGAACTGCCGATTTCGGCGCTACTTCGCGTCAATCTTATCATCCGGCAGGTACGGACACTTGATGAAGATGATCTTTATGGGCGTCTTAGTGTCGTTGAGAATGTCATGCTTTTCGCCCGGAGCCAGCTTGAACACGTCTCCGGGTGTGACCCGGTGCTCGACGCCGTTCACAATCATGACGGGCGCTGAGTCCGGGAAGTAAAACGTTTCTTCCACCTGATTGTGATAATGGCCGCCGAGCCGGTCACCCGGTCTGAAGCAGATGACGCCCCACTCGTGCCGCTCGCCCCGGAAAAAGTACTTTGGCCCATGGTCTTCGTGGCGATACTTGAGAACGTTCTCGTTCACCTTTTCCATGTGGAAACCTCCTGAGGCAGCGTCTATGCAGATGAAAGATTTCTTAGTATTCCCGCCGCTTTGTCGAGAGCGGTAACTGCATCACTATCCTGCTCCCACTGATTGAACATTTCCGGCGTAATCGTCAGCTCGTGCGCAGCGTCACCAAGCATTTGATACAGTCCGCCGATTGTGCACTCCTTGTGTCTCCCGCATTTGAAGCATGGTGGCACGCGCGATTGGAACCTGACCACGTCGACGACGTTGACCTCGAAATAGCCGAGCATCGTGCGGAGTTGTTCTTCAGCGGCATCAAGCATCATCGCGCCGGTGACCACAAGTACGAACGGCTTACCCGCAATCGGGACGCTCACGTGCCGATAGCCGAAGAACCGTTCGAGAAAACTCATTGCCAGTGTGTTGACCGAATTGAAATACACAGGCGCTCCCACGACAACTGCATCAGCCTCCTTTATTTCCTGATAGTAGGGAAGAAGGTCATCGTCAAGCCGGCATACCTGCGGACGCGCGCACAAATGCACGCATCCCTTACAACCGGAATAGCTCAGGTCCGCGAGTTTTACAAATTCGCTTTTACCGCCGCTTTTCTGGAGAATTGCCTTGACCATGCGGTCCACGTTTCCTTCACGTCCTACGCTACCTGCGCTGAATCCCAATATCTTCATCTCACGCCCTTTCTGGTTCATAATGCAGCACTTTCTGTCCTGTTGCCATTACTATTGCATACCAGCTGATGCTTTCGCAAGTCGAGCTAAATAGGGACAGAGAGACTGTCTCACGATTCGGAAACCGGGATTCTTGCTCCGGGGACAGTCCCGAATTTACGGCACTTTCATGCCCGAATTCTTGGGGCAGTCCCCTCCGCAAAAAACGCCGATTTTTCCGGCTGTAGGGGCACAGCGCGGCGCCCCTGCGTTGCATCCTCGACCGTGGGACACATTCTCTGTCCCTTGCTGCAATTTGAAAACCTGTGGTGAATGGGGTACAATATCGTCACACCGCGCCGGGTGCGCGGTGCTCTTTCTTTGCAGCAACGAGAAAGATAGAATCTGTCCTGTAGTTGTCCATGTATGCCCCCGCGGCGCTTCGCGCCTACAGAGTTGCTGGATAGATTCAGAGAGATTCCATGCTGATTGCATCAGTAAATGGTATTGAGATGTGCTACCTTCTGGCCGATTTCACCGACCCGTGGAAGGCCGAGAAGGAATACCTTGTCCTCCTCCATGGCTGGATGGGATGCAAAGAAAGCTGGGTGCGGCAAATCCATTTCTTTTCTCGCGATTTCGCCGTCCTCGCGCCCGACCTGCGGGGATTCGGCCACTCGTCAAAGCCGGCGCGGGGCTACGCTATGGAAGAGTATGTCCGGGATATCTTGGCGCTCTTCGATGTCGTCGGCATCAGGAAAGCGCACGTGCTCGGGCAGTCGTTCGGCGGCATCATCGCGCAGCTTTTCGCAATCACAAGACCCGAGCGCACACAATCGCTCATCCTGTGGGCGACACGGAGTGAACCGGTCGGGAAACTTGATATAGACGCTCTAGCCGAACTTATAAAGCGGGAAGGGATGCCCGCATTTGCCGAAATGTTCTCCGGACAGTTTGCCGATGAGGCGGAACCGGAGATAACCGACTGGAACAAACAGCTTGTCGCACGTGGTCAGCCCCACGCCGCGATTGAGACGCTCCGCGAGGTGTCACGCATCCATATCACGGCCAAACTTTCCCGCATAAAAGCGCCGACGTTGATTTTGGCGTCAAAAGATGATAAAGTAATTCCGTTCGAATACGCGGAAAAGATGCACCGCAGGATTGCGAACTCAACTCTTTATGAGTATCATGGCAGCCACGGCGCCTATCTTAAGAGCCCTGATGAGTGCAACACAGCCATATTGAATTTTCTGAAAGCGCATCCGGTTAAGGAAGAGAAAACATAACCCGATACCTGTAGAAAGAATGCAACATTTCAAGATGGTTTGTCCGAAACAGATAAGACTCTTTCATTGGCCCGTCATATCTGCCGGAAGAGAGAATCCGCCTCTTCTCGGCCTGCTTCTCCTGCTGCTTCGCGGGCAGCGCCCGCGAACTCTTGACCCGACATATCTTGTACCCGACCATTCAAACAAAATCTAAGCCTCACTTTTTTCTAAAGAACAAGCGTAATTTATGGAAGAAACGAGGGCAGAACCATGGCTGAACAAGTGTATATCTTCGATACTACACTCCGGGACGGTGAGCAATCTCCCGGCGCAAGCATGACAACGGATGAAAAGATACGTATGGCGCTCCAGCTTGAACGGCTTGGGGTGGACGTGATAGAGGCCGGTTTTCCGATTGCCTCCCCCGGCGAATTCGAGTCGGTCCAGAAAATCGCGAGCAGCTTGAAGAATGTGACCGTTGCGGGTCTCGCGCGCGCGAACAAGGCCGACATTGACGCTGCATGGAACGCTATCAAGGTCGCCGCGCATCCGCGCCTCCATATTTTCATCGCAACTTCCGACATCCATCTCAAGTACAAGCTGAAGAGAACGCGCGAGCAAGTGCTCGAGGACGCCGTCGGCGCGGTCAAGCATGCGCTGCAATTCACCGGCGATGTCGAATTTTCGGCCGAAGACGCCACACGCAGCGATATCGATTACCTCTGTCAGATTGTGAAGGCCGTGATCGAGGCTGGGGCGTCAGTAGTCAATTTGCCCGACACGGTCGGCTATTCGATTCCCGCCGAGATCGGTGCGCTGTTCCGAAAAATTCGCGAAAACGTCCCGAACATTGACCGCGTGATTCTGAGCACGCATTGCCATAATGACCTCGGAATGGCGGTCGCAAACAGCCTCGCCGCCGTCCGGTTCGGCGCGCGACAGGTCGAGTGCACGGTCAACGGCATCGGCGAGCGCGCGGGCAATGCTTCTCTTGAAGAAATAGTAATGGCGATCCGCACACGCGAAGACCAGCTTCCCTTCCACACAAACATAAGCAGCCGCGAAATATACAAGACCTCGAAGCTGCTCGGCACACTCACCGGCCTTGCCATTCCGCGCAACAAGCCCATTGTAGGGAAAAATGCCTTCGCACACGAATCAGGTGTGCATCAGGACGGCGTCATCAAGTCGGCGCTCACCTATGAAATAATGACACCGGATTCGGTCGGCGTGCCCCAGAGTTCCATCGTGCTCGGCAAACACTCGGGCAAGCATGGTCTGCGGGCTCGCTGCGAAGCCATCGGTTTTAAACTCGGGGAAGACGAGCTTAAGGAGGTCTATAACAAGTTCATCGACCTTGCCGACAAGAAAAAAGAGGTCACCGACGAGGACCTCGTCGCGATCGTCGAGGATGTGCTCGACCTGGTCGAACAGGTGTACCAACTCGAATACCTCCAGACAACGAGCGGAAGCAACACAAAGGCGACGGCAACCGTCCAACTCAAATCCAACAGTAATTCGGTGCTCGATTCCAACGTCGGCGACGGGCCCGTGGACGCCACATACAAGACCATCGAGCGGATTACGGGGATTACCGGCCGCCTTCTCGAGTACTCCATCAATGCCGTCACAATCGGCAAGGACGCGATGGGCGAGGCGTTCGTAAAGGTTAGATTCCAGGACGACACCGTTGCGGGACATGGCTTAAGCACCGACGTCATCGAGGCGAGCGCAAAGGCGTACTTGAACGCGCTCAACAAATGGCTGTCGCTGGGGAAAAGGAAATAGGAACGGCCAAGGTATTTTCGATTTTCGATTTTGGATTGAAAAAGAACCTGTTTGCGGCTTGTAGTGACAACCTCGGACTGTGAACCGTGAACGCCGAAACACTGTTTTTCTCATCCCCGTTTCGCCGGTTGCCCAAGCACTCTTCGATAAGGAGGCCGCTATGCCGTATGAGACGATTGTTGTGAATCAGGCCGACCGTGTTGCAACTGTCACGTTCAATCGGCCGCCGATGAACCCCATCAGCAATAAAATGATTGAGGAGTTTAGTAGAGCCCTCGATGCAATTGAACAGGACCCCGAAGTCCGTGCGCTCATACTTACCGGCGCAGGAGAAAAAGCCTTTTGCGCCGGCGCCGACGTGACGGAATTCGGGCAGGCATTCGGCGAAGGAAGCGTCAAGGACCTTGTCATGACGCGCCACCGCCTGTTCACACGCCTCGAACGTTTTCCCAAGCCGGTGATCGCGGCCATCAACGGCTATGCGCTCGGCGGGGGATGCGAGCTTGCGATGTCATGTCATCTCCGCCTCATGGCCGACACCGCCACCATTGGCCAGCCGGAAATCAACCTTGGCATCATCCCGGGTTACGGCGGCACTCAGCGGCTTCCTCGGCTTGTAGGCCGAACACGCGCGTATGAGATGCTTTTCCTCGGCGACCGGATTTCCGCCGAACGTGCCCTCGATATTGGTCTCATCAACAAGGTGTGCCCTGCCGCTTCACTCATGGATGAGGCGAGACAGCTCGCCCTGCGGCTTGCAAAACAGGCTCCTGTCGCAGTCAAGCTCATTATCGACTCAGTCAATCGCGGCCTCGAAGTGCCTGTCGAACAGGGCCTCGAGATAGAGGCCGAGAACATGGCAGCCGTCTCGGCAACCGAAGACGCGATGGAGGGCGTGATGGCATTCATGCAGAAACGCCCGCCGGACTTCAAGGGGCGATAGCGGTCTCCGCAACTTCCGCTCGAGCAGCAGGTTCAATAAGACGATTTCCTCTCTCTGCCTGGCGTCGTCCAAGGAACCCTGCATTATTCTTATCTCCGCATGGTTACCTTACAAACCCATTGCTCTAACTCAAACATGCCTTGGATTGATTATCTACACGGTTTTGCGATTTTCTCTGAGCGCATTCTTCAGCGAATCCACAGTTAATGGAGGATATTTCTCTTCAGCCACGGCACCCAGAGAGATGCTTTTTTGACAAGCACGAAAGGTATTGGTATCATGTACCCAAAATAAATGAGTGAGCAGTCATTCATATAAGCTCCGGCTCCTATCTGTAATAACTCTAACAGCGATATTCCTTATGATGCACGCTTCAACCCGCAGAAGGCATCGCTCCACACCGAACGCATACTCTTCCATACGTGATTTTGAATAACAGGGAGGAAGGCATACATGGCTGACGCAACCTTCGATGCCGTCATCATAGGCGCCGGCCACAATGGCTTGGCGCTTGGATGTTATCTTGCCAAATCCGGCTGGAGCGTCGGGATATTCGAGAAGCGCCACGAAGAGGGCGGCGGCCTTTGCACTGAGGAACTGACGCGCCCGGGCTTCTTGCACAACGTACATTCCAACTACCACACGCTTGTGGGAGTGTCTCCGGTGTATGACGACCTGAACCTGTTCGCGCACGGCTTGAAGTACGTGCATCCGCCGGTCCAGATGGGGAGCGTATTCAGCGACGGCACAGCGCTGACTATTCATAAGGACATGAGCAAGACGTACGCAGCGATGGCGCGTTTCTCACAGAAGGACGCCGACACATGGATGCGTCTCTATGAAGAGGTGAAGGGATTCCTTGACTTGCTGGTTGGAACTCTCATGTTTGCGCCGCCGATCAACCTGAACGAAATCACGAACGCGCTCACCGTATGGGGGGTCGAAGACAAATCCGAATTCTTGCGGGCGCGCCTGCGCAGCATGACTATTAATGACTTCCTGAATCAGCATTTCGAGAACGAGAAAATCAAGACGATGCTGGCGTTCCATGCCGCCGTGTGCGCTTACAGCAACGACGTGCGCGGCCTCGCGATCTCGTTTCCGCTCCTTGCGGGAAAGATCGACAACTGGCAATGCTGCATTGGAGGCTCGCACAAACTCGCTCACGCGTTGTGGTGGACGCTTCTTGCCGATGGCGGCGTTGTGTATCCGGCCTCGCCCGTCGTCAAGATACTCACGAAGAATGAACGTGCCGTTGGAGTCAAGCTGCAGGATGGCACGGAGGTCGAGGCTCGCAAGCTTGTTGCAAGCAATGTGGATGTCGAGCAGACCTTCCTCAGATTCCTCGACGGCGACATACGCAACAAGCTTTTTGTTGACAATGTGAAAGACTGCAAGCATAAGGATTGGACGCTGTTCAGCGTTCACCTCGCCATGAATGAGCCGCCGCAGTATCTTGCCGCCGATTTCGACCCTGATATCAATCAGGCGTGGGTGATGAATGCCGGCTACGAGACGCTCGCGGATTTGAATGACGATTTCACGCGGATTCGCAGGGGAGAGCTTGTTGACCCGAAGCTCAACTGCGCCGTCAACTCGCTTTTCGACCCGACTGATGCGCCTCCGGGGAAATACACCGGCCTTTTGAGGCAGTTCGCTCCGTTTCAGTTGAACGGCAGCGAAGATGAATGGGATAGGGTGAAGGTTGAATACTCCGAGCGCTGTATCAGGAAGTGGCGGGAATATGCCCCCAATCTGGATGAGGATGCCATTATCGCATACGCCCCGTACACGCCGAAGGAGATTTCCGACAGGCTCGTGAACATGGTTCGCGGCGACTGGATGCTCGGCGACATTTCGCCGGATAATCTGCTCTCGGAGCGGCCGTTCCGCGCGCTGTCGCAGTACAGGACGCCTGTGAAAGCACTGTACATGTGCGGTTCGACACAGCATCCACACGGATACATAACGTTCGCGCCGGCCTATAATGCACTTCAGGTAATTGCCGATGACTATGGCATTGATAAGTGGTGGAAGCGAGTGTAACGGCTGATGCATGCTGAGGAAGTCAGAGTAAATATTATGGGCGCCGGTGAGCCGAGCGGCCTCGCAATGATGCTGGCTCAGTATTTCGAGCAGAACATCCGAGATTTCCCGCGGAAGAATGAACAGGCATCGAGGATACGAGGCGCCCTAGCCATCCGCGCTCTCGAGGGTGATGTGAACGTGACGCTCCGGTTCAAGAACGGCGAGATCGAGATTCTCGATGGTCGGGCAGATGATGCGAAGGTGCTCATCTGCGGGGGAATCTTTTCGCTTACGGAGCTTGCGACGGGTGGGGCGAGCGCTCTCAGAAAATTTGCGACTGGCGAGTTGAAGACTCACTCCGCATGGAAGCACCCGCTTCTTATGTTCCGTGTTGGGAGGTTTATGAGCCTGCCGGCTGAGATGAGAGCGCCGGGTGAGGGCAAGGCGCGCACGCGGCGATGGAAAGTTATTGTCAGGGCGGTGGCAGCGGCCGTCAGTCTGGGGCTGTCAGTATACTTTCTCTCGAGGTAGGCAAGAAAGATGAAAAAATTCTTTGCGTCACTCCTGAGAGACCGGCACGATACTGAGAGGACTTTCATAATAGGGTAGGGAGGAGCGCCCCTAATGGAATCATACGACGCGATTGTCATAGGCGGCGGACACAATGGCCTGACACTGGCCGCGTATTTGCAGCGAGCCGGCATGCAGACTCTCCTGCTCGAGAGGCGCCACGAATGGGGCAGCGGCCTCAGCACAGAGGAGGCCACGCTTCCGGGCTTTCTCCATAACCTGCACGCCCAATACATGGAATTCATCGATTACATGCCGTTCTACCATGATTTCGGCCTGGAGCGGCTTGGCGCGAAGATGATCTATCCCGTGAATCAGTGTGGCATAACCTTCGCCGATGGCAGGCCGCCTATCATTGTCCATAATCCGGAACATCTCGAGCTCACGTACAAGAGCATCGCACAGTACTCGAAGCACGACGCGGAAGTCTTCTGCGAATTGAAACGAAAGACGATGGAAGTTGACCACCTCTTCTGTCTGCTCTACTGGAACCCACCCATACCACCCGAGGGCGACAGCCTGCGCAGCGGCGACGACCTCGTCATTGCCCTGCTCAAGCACCTCGGCCTCGGCAAAGAGATTCTGAGCAAATCCGTAAAGGTTGTGGTCGATGAGACGTTCGAGACGCCCGAATTGCGGATGATGCTTTATAGACAATCCATGGAGTGGGGAATACCGCCGGAATGGGCGGCGACTGGATTTGGATTCATCGCGTCGATTTGCTGGCTCATCGGTATCTGGAAGATGTGTGTCGGCGGCACTCACACGCTCAGTCACGCTATGGAGAGCGCGTGCAGGCGCGAGGGCGTTGCCATGCGTGAGAACTCGCATGTCAAACGTATCGTCGTTAAAGGCGGGCGCGCGGTGGGGGTCGAGCTGGCCGATGGAACGAGGTACGAAGCCCGGAAGCTGGTCGCGAGCAACGCCGACCTCAAACAAACCATGTTCGAGCTCGCCGGCAAGGAAAACCTCAGCGAGCAATGGGTCCGGCGGGTGAACAATTTCCGAATAGGCCCCGACCACTGCCTCGGGACAACTACGTTTGCGTTGAAGGAAGCGCCCGATTACAAGTCCGCCAAATGGGACCCGAACATCAACAAGACTTTCTACACGATAGTCGGCTACGAGACACCGGAAGACATGATCACCTATATACGCCAGGCGACACAAGGCAAGGTCCCGGAAAGACCCGGCTCCGGAACGTGGGTGAACTCGCTGTGGGACCCAACACAGGCGCCGCCCGGCAAGCACGCGATGACGGGTTGGTTCTTCTTCCCGAAGGCCAGCGAGCTGACGCCGCCGGAATGGGACGAAGTGCGCTCGACCTACAACGAGAAGTTTCGCCGGCTCTGGCAGCAGTACGCCCCCAACATGACTCGGGACAATGTGCTCGCGGATGCGCTGTACACACCACTCGACATGGAGCAGAAAGTCCTGATGCGTGAAGGCTGCTTCTCGAACGGCTCCATAGCCCCGGATCAGGCGGGCTGGATGAGGCCATTCCCCGAGGCTTCGCAATATCGTACCGAGATCGAGGGGCTCTACCTTTGTGGGCCCTACATGCATCCGTCCGGCGGCGTATTTGCAGCATGCGGATACAACGCATTCAAGAACATCGCCGCAGATTACGGTCTTCCCAGATTGTGGGAAGATACTCAACGAGGATACTGAAAGGTCTGTCGTTTGTCGATTGAGGCTCTACCGTAAACGAAGCGAGGGTCTGAAATGGCAGAAATCTACTCGATGGAATGGTACGAAAAACTCAGGAACCTCGTCAACAGCCGAGATGATATCTCCGCTCGCGCTCCTCAAGGGCAATGGAGAATATGTGTCGAAGTGATGGGTGATGAGAAATCGCCATACATACCGAAGGGACAAGCCAAATACTTCTTTGTGTTGTTTGACAAAGGGAAGTGCCAACGCTACGAAGAGTTGCGCCATACGTTGGACGGCAAAGACCTCGACTTTCGCTTCACCGGACCGGCGAGCGTGTTCGAGGAAGTGGCCGCAGGGCGGAGAGACTTCATCGAGGCTGGCTTGCGAGGTGCAATCAAGATACGCGGTGACATGCGCATCTTCATGCAGAATGCAGAACTTGTGAAAATCATGGCCGACCTCTATTCGCAGCAAGTCGAGACCGCTTGGCCGAAAGGGATGCCCCCGTATAATTGAGTTGCGCGTGCATAGGGCAACTGCGACCCGCCAGTGCCATATCCCCATCCATCAATTCCCCCTATGATTCGCTTGAATGCCCGCTGTGAACCGGAATGTCCTCGGCAATAACAATCCGTCGCATACTCCGCTTTTTCGGCACAGACGTCGGGTCTTAAGATATAATGTCTCAGCCTAAAGCCACCACATTGCCGGCTCACATGCTTTATGGATATCACGGAAGGACTGCAGGAATACTTAAGACGCAAGCTGCCAGATGCTCAGTGCTTGGAGGTTAAGAACCTGTGCCGCCAAGCTTACGGAGCATCGCGCGAGACATTCACATTTGATGTTCACTGGAACGAACGCGGCGAGCAAAAGGAAATGGGATTGGTGCTTCGCCGCGACCCGCCTACTGGACTGCTCGACCACATCACACGTGAGACCGAGTTCCGAATCCTGAGAAGTCTTGAAGGTTGCGGTGTCCCGGCTCCGAAAGCGCTTTGGTGCGAAAACAATCCTGACGTCCTCGAGCGCCCATTCATCATTATGGAGCGAAAGGACGGATTCGTGACACCGGCGTTTCAGTTGGTTGGCGGCTCGAATGAGGAGTTTCGGCAGTTGATTGCAGGAGATTTCGTGTCTATCCTCGTGCGTATCCACAACCTCGACTGGCAAAGCTGTGGTTTCGATTTTCTTGGAGTGCCGGCAGGAGGGCCGTTCGATTATGCGAGGGCCTCGATTGTAAAATGGGAGAAAATTCTGCAGGAAGTCTCACTCGAACCCGATTTGATTCTTACCGAGGCACTTCTTTGGCTGAAGGCAAATATGCCGCCATGCGAAGAAATCTGCCTCGTTCATGGCGACTACAAGAGCGACAACATCATGTACAATGACAAAGGAATCGTTGCAGTTTTTGATTGGGAGATGGCCTCTCTCGGCGACCCTCACGACGACCTCGGCTGGGTGTGCATGCAGTATTACGCCGTGGACGGCCTGCTCAACGGAATGCTAGACCGCGAATGGTTCCTACATCGGTACGAGGAAACGTCAGGCCGCAGGGTAAACCTGTCTGCAGTCAAATTCTGGCAAGTCTTCTCAAACCTAAAGATGGCCGCCATCACCCTCACAGGGCTGCATCGGTACGTATCCGGGGCGTCGCAGAAGAATGTCCTGGCCGTCCTGCCCCTGCTTATGGCCAAATTGCATCGTGACATAATCGAATTGCTGGAATTCTGAATGGAGGTGGAAATGCGTCCCACGATTGCTGAGCTCATCGCCGGAATCACCCGCACCCTCAATACTACGGCGCTGCCTATTGTCCTTAACTCGGGAGACACGGAAGCCTTTCTCGAACTTATGATAACCGCGCGGCTGCTTGCATTCGTCGAAAGCAGATGGGATAAGGAATACGAACGCCTCATTCGGGAAAACACGGCCATGGAAGGTCTCTTGAAGGAGGCGGCTGACGCTCTGCAGCAAATAAATTATCCTGATGGCGTCAACCTGGTCGGAAATATCGAGGAGTATCACTTCGATATTCAGGCGATTCCCTCAATCTCGGAGCTGCACGAGCACAATGTAGAAAGGAAGAAGAAATTGCAGAGGTTTATTCTCATACACACTAGCCTGAAAGAGCGCCAGACACCGGAGCTGTGCGCTGTGCGCGCCAAGATACGGGATTTCTTGAAGGATCTCAACAATCGCGACCTCGAGGCAGCTCAACTCATTCTTGCCGGTTGAACCGTATGGACCGGGAAAGGACTCGCAATGATTGGCCCGATGGACGAATACCTCATTCATCAAATAGTGGCGCCGGTTGCCAAGGTGGTCTCGGACAACCCGAACTGGCAAGACCGCTTTTACTTCAACTTCATTGACCCGGAAAAGCGACTGGCCGGGATTCTCGGAATGGGTGTGTTCCCTAACGGGAACTTTTTCCAGGGTATTCTCAATATCGTGGCCGACGAGAAACTTATATGCCGGAACTATTTCCGTCCCCTTGAAAACGACCGACACCAAATACACGCGGGTTCTCTTCGCATAGAGGTGGCTGAGCCGCTCAGGAAATGGGATATTAAACTGGATGAGCCGGACCTGAACGTGTCTCTGAATCTCGGCTTTACGGGACGCGGCGAGGCCTATGAGTTCGATGCGATCAAATGGGAAAAGAATGGAGCCATCGTGTGGAATCAGTGCCACTACACACAGGCAGGCGCGTACGGGGGACTCCTTAGGGTAGGCGACCGCACCATTACCAGGCTCGTCGGAATCCGTGACCGCTCTTGGGGCATCAGAGACATGTTTCAACTCGATTTTTGGATTTGGATTAGCGCCAACTTCGACCGCTATTGGCTGACTGCATGGCTCGGAGAGACGAGCGCGGGAGACCTCATCGCGGTTGACGGCGCCGTCTGCGGCGATGACGGTTCGCGGGAAAGAATTGTATCGCTCGACTATGACATCGCGTTCGTGAAAGGTTTGAGAACGCCCGCCTCTTCCTCATATCGTATCCAAACCGAAACGGGCCGCACCATGAGGCTTTCGGCACGCGCGCTCCAGACGATTTACGTCTCTCTGATTGATGGAATCTATGACCTCACCGACCGCCAAATTCTTGCCGAGAAAGATGAATCCACCATCATTTTCGACCAGGTACAGGAATTCGACCTGGATGGCGATTCCGGCCTCGGCCTTATCGAATTCTTCGTCATGGGCGGCTGTCACAAGTATCCGGACACGTGGAACGCGAGGCGCTGAACTGACTAGGACATTTCACCCATGGAATCGCTCTTGGGAGATCACGACAAAGCATACCAATGGCTAACGCTGAGTGCTGTATGCAATCCCGGCTGCTTGCCATGCAAATTTCCATCGATATCAATAACCGCGTGGTAACATAAAAAAGGAATTCGCACATGGAAGAACAAGAGATGCTAAGAGAGAGAATGAAACTTCTGGCAGAGCGTCAATGGAACATACCTGCCATCAAAAAAAGGTTTGACAGGCTAGTTACAAGAGGTATTCCAGAAATTCCTCATAAGAAGGAGGATTTCAGTTCTCGACGGGGTGAGATTCTGGACCTCATTCAACTCCGCGCTGAAGAGTATTGCTACCTCACCAGGAATTGCGCCAGAGGTTCCGCCACAGCTTTATTTGAAGCATTCGGTATCGGCTCCATGGAAATGGTAAAAGGACTGGCGCCATTTCCGGGTTTGGTTATGACAGGCGGGGCCTGTGGTCCGATAACGGCTGGTCTCATGGCAATTGCCCTATGTTGTTGCGATGATGACTTGACGAATTGGCAGGATGTAAATCCGTATCTGCTGGGTCGAGAATTCTTGACCCGTTTTAAGGAAGCATTCGGCTCTATTCTGTGTCCTGGGGTGCAAGAGCGCATTTTGGGCAGATATTTCGACCCGTTGGCCAGTTGGGAGAACCACGAAGAATTCCTTAACTCAGGTGGTCGTGAAAAATGCCCTCTTGCTCCAGGCATAGGAGCAAGATTGGCCGCCGAAATAATTATTGAAACTATGGGAAGGTAGTATTCTCGGACATCTACAAGGAGCATATTATGCCAGAACAAAAGATCCATAGATCTTCATGCGCATCCTGCGAACTTGACATTCTCAGCAGGATTTGCGTGTTGCCAAGCGGCGAGGGGAGCAAAAGCTGTCCCACTCTGACCAGGCCTGCTGTCTTGGCCGAAGCGAGTAAGGAGTATGATGACCCTGCCGTGCGGGAATTCGCTCGCCAGGCCTCTATCCAAGAAGCTGAATGCTACGCCAATCGCGACCAACAGCCTTACATTCTCCAGCCTACGAAAACGCGTCTTGTCGAAATCATCGAGTTCGCAAAGAAGATGAAATATCAACGCCTGGGCCTGGCGTTCTGTCTCGGCCTGATTCAAGAAGCGAACGTGGTCAATCGCATTCTCGAGGGGCATGGGTTTGAAGTTGTCTCGATCCTGTGCAAGGCGGGTCGCGTGTCAAAGGAAACGATCGGTCTCACGGAGGAGGAAAAGATATACCGAGGCATGGATGAGCCTATGTGCAATCCCATCTACCAAGCCAAATTGCTCAACCATGAAAAAACCGACTTCAATATCCTGCTTGGGCTCTGTGTCGGACACGATTCACTATTTTTTAAATATGCCCAGAGCCCGACCACTGTTCTGGCGGTTAAGGACCGCGTTACCGGCCACAATCCTCTGGCTGCGGTATATTTGGCCGAATCGTATTATCAAAAAATACGATTTCCCAGTTAAGCGGACGATCGAGCCGGGCTCTTGATTATCAGGCGCGGTCAAGCAAGTTCGGCTCTGGTAAGAAGCAAGATTTGAACCCGATTTCACCGCGTGAAAGCCTCGAAAGTATCTCGAGGCTATCTTCCATATTATGGCCGAAACGCAGGCCGCAAGGGCAAAAGACATTGCACGGGGGCTAGAAGTAAGAGGGTCCAGCATGAGGGAGCACTCCGTGCGCTTGCCGAAAAGCAACTTATCAACTGCGCGCTTTGCGATATCGTCACACTCACGGCAAAAGGAAAGAAGCTCGCCGCCGATGGACGGCCTTATAAATCAGAAGGCTGAAATGCTTTAGGGTGCCGATATCGAATACCGACTATTAGAGGCTCGAAATGCAACAAGATGTCGCAAAGATGCCTGCGAGAATACTTCTCCTATTCGAGATTTCTATTTTCTTTCAAAGGCAAGTGTTAAGGAGACGTTATGGAAAGCAACGAACCGACATCTGGCTGAAGAGAGCCCGGAAACTATTCAAATCGCTCTATCCATTGATTCCGGATATTGGCGGCAGGAAGAATTTTCTTACTATAAACCTCGAATTGGCTGCCTTCTTTATGCCAATGGTCGTTATCTTGAAAGAAGAGCATTTTTCGACCAAAGAGATAGGCGAGTTCATTTTTGATTTCGCGGACAGAACATGTAACGCTGCTCCACTGCCGTTTCGACTAATAAAGAGGTCTTCATATTTCAGGAAAAGGACCATTGAGAAGTGGAGGCTGGCGGCAAAGGAGTCTAGTCTCCGCAAGTTTCCCGCGGATTGGGTCTTCGAATTTGTTGAAGGAGGAGAAGACTATCCTTTTGGCTATGATATCAAAGAATGCGGTATTCATAAGTTTTGGCGCTCTAACGGACTTGAAGAATTCGTTCCCTATCTGTGTCTTACCGATTGGGCAAAGTGGAAGTCAATTGGAATACCCGTTGAAAGGATTAAGACTATTACCAATGGTCATGAAATATGCGATTTCAGGTATTGCAGAGAAAAGAAAGAATGCCCATCAGGGTGGCCTCCAGAATCAAACCCTGAATGGACCGGTAAATTCGAGAAAACCAATTAACAAGAAAGCAAGCCCAGAATACTTTTTCTGGTCTGCACTTCCAGATCCCAACCACAAAAGTGCATTTTCCATAGCGGTGGCCTCGTCATCGGGTCGGAGATTGAGGAATCGAAGGCGGCAAGAGCGCGCGGTCATTTGGAGGAGGTTGGATTAAGTGAATATGTCGATATCCGAATCGGTGATGCCCAGCAGACCCTTGCACATCCCGGCGGCGCGGTGGATATGGTCTTGATGGATGGATGGAAGAACCTCTATCTTCCGGTTATTAATGATTGCTCTGCATCTCCGTCCCGGCGCAGTTGTCTTGTCGGATAACATCAACACTTTCAAGGGGACGCTGGCGCCATATGTAGCGTGTATGGAGAATCGGGCGAACGGGTTTCGGTCTGTCACGCTCCCTCTGGGAGAAGGGTTACAGTTTTCGGTCCGGCTGTCGTCCGATACGCATCGGAGGAAGCTCTAAGCGTCGGGGACGCCCCTGCCCGATCACATAATGGGCATGAATAATACCGTGTCTCGGGCAATCCCTCTCCGCGGACGGCTTGCTTCCGGACGAGTCAGATTCTTGATTCCTTTTCCGAGAATTTAAAGAAAGCGTCTTCCCCTGCGGCAAAGCATTGCGAGGGGAAGACGCTTCCACTTATTACAGCGCACGCATGAATGCTACGAGATCCTCCTTCTCCTCTTGCGTGAGGTTCAGGTCAAGGACTAGGTTGAAGAATTCGACCGTATCGTCCAGCGTTAGCAGTCGCCCGTCATGCAGGTACGGCGGTGAATCCTTGATTCCCCGCAGGGGGAACGTCTTGATGGGGCCGTCCGCTGATGCGAACCTTCCGTTAATCATCTGCGGCTCGTAGAACCGTTCAACCT
This sequence comes from Candidatus Abyssobacteria bacterium SURF_17, assembly GCA_003598055.1. Taxonomy (GTDB): domain Bacteria; phylum Abyssobacteria; class SURF-5; order SURF-5; family SURF-5; genus SURF-17. The sequence continues at coordinate 73,734 of QZKI01000095.1, forward strand.
TCAGATTGTGCATGAGATTGTCGGTGTAGTACGGGGCCGGATGGCAGGGAGCGCATTTCCCTTTTCCGAAGAATACTTCCTCTCCGCGCACTTCCGCTTCGGTCGCCTTCTTGGGGTCCAGTCTGCCAAACACGTCGAGCTTTGGAGCCGGCGGAAAATCGAGGAGCGCCTGGAACTCGGCCATGAAGTGGACCTGACTGCCTCGCTCGAGGATATTGACGCCCTTCTTCGTTGCGATTACCGGGTCGCCGTCGAAGTAGGCCGCCCGCTGCTCAAATTCGGTGAAGTCTTCGATGGACTTGAGCGCGCGCTGCGATCCGAACAGTCTCTGGATATTCACGCCACGCAGGGGGGGCGTATCGAGCCGATGACGGAATTGCTGGGGACGAATGTCTCCAACAAGATGGGTGCTCGCGTTTGTGTGGCCGTTTGCGTGACAGTCGAAGCACGTCACGCCGCGGCTTGGTCTTTCGGACCTGCGGTCTTCCGTCTGGTTGAACTGCTGTTGCGGGAAGGGTGTCACTAATAAGCGCAATCCTTCGATTTGTTTCGGGTTGAGAATCCCATTGAACAACTCGTAGTAATTGTCAATCGTCACGAGTTTGCCCTGTGACACATCTCCGAGGTCGGGCCGTGTTGTCAAATAGATGGGTGCTGGAAACTCCGGCAACAAGTGGTCCGGCAAATCGAAATCAAGGTCAAACCGGGTGAGGTCGCGTCCCTCCTGTTTCTTGATTTCATCGATATGGAATTTGGGAAACAGCATGCCGCCTTCCGGGTGATTGGGATGCGGAAGCGGCATGAATCCTGCCGGAAACAGTCCCTTATTCTTGAGTTGCTCGGGACTCATAGCGGCGAGCATGTCCCAATTAAAGCCTTTTGGAAGCTTCGCGCGAACGCCTTCCTGAACCGGCTTCCCGCGTGACATCGTTACGCCCTTGGCCGGACGATTGCTTAAATCATAGCGCTCCTCGAGCAGCGCCATCTGCCGCTTCATGACCTCAGCCTTTGCGGCCTTCATGCGGGCCATGATTGAGGTGAAGTCCTCTTCGACGTCGACGGGAACGTAGCTCGTCTTGCCTCTTTTCTCATAGTCCTGGGCGTAGGCAACGCCGATGACGACGAGGATAGCGCAGAGCACTCCTATCGCCACCCACGCCCGTTTCAGAATGTCTCGTCTCATGAATCGCTCTCCTTTCATTCTTTGTTTGTGAAAACCGAAATTCTGGCGGCAAAAACAGAATACCCTTCATATCATAGACCACCACCTCCTCATAGTATCCCGTATAGGATTCATAATTATTTAAGAATAATTACTAAGTGCTAGCCAAAAACATTCTTCTCTTCGTGCTCGTATAGTGACTATTTGTCCTTTCTCTCCCTTCGATTCAGACACTCCTTGCACAGACCCATCAACTGTACCTGTCGGTCATTGATAATGCCCCACCCCCTCGCGCGACGCGGCAATTCCAGTTTTTCGAACACCGGCCAGGAGAAGTCGTAGACCTTCCTGCACTCAGTGCAAACCATGTGGTGATGAGCCGAAGTGTTAGGGTCAAATCGGGTGTGATCCTCGAAGACGATAAGCTTGGAAAGCAGCCCGCACTGTTCAAAAGTGGCCAAGGTTCGATACACGGTATCCAACGAGATGTTCGGCATCTTTGGCTTGACCCGTTTGTAGACCTGCTCTGCCGAAGGATGATCTTGGGCTCGCGCCACTTCGCGGAATATCTCAAGGCGTTGAGGGGTCATGCGAATGCCCGCCTCCTGACAAACCCTCCTGAAGTGAGCGATGCTTATACTTAGAGCATGGTCCCTGCGTTCGGGCATGAATGTTTTGGACCTCTTCCTGGCTACAGGGTGCTTTCAATAACAAAATATAACACCGTCTGAGCAAACGGCAAGAGCCCAGCGACAAGTGATTAGGAATGATTCTTATTCCGCAGTCCCGCCGGCATCTGCATGACGGCAGATTGCTCACGCGTGCTGACACGGTCGAGTTCTTTAACCTCGTTACTGGGGGTAAGGCCTACGACGGGAGAGGGCAAGGCGTTTGTGAAATGCTTGCGCTGTGGCGCTTGGTTGACGGAGCTTGAGACCGTGGAGCAAAGGTGATACAATGCCCGCTATGCACGCTCCTTGTAGCTACGTGTGAATGGAGCAAATCTTATCGAGTGTGGATGGTTGGCCGAGAACCTTCAAGCGTGGGAGAAGAAGACATGGCCGGAAGAAAAGCAAAACTCAGTATTGCTGTATTTGCTCTCGTTTTTCTCGTGATTCCAGCCGGTTGCGCACGCGGCAGAGCCGCTGGCCCGGAGGCTGCCGGAACGGAGCCTTCGGCAGCGCAAGAAAAAGCGGCAGTATGCACGCCCGCGGCTACTGAAGCAAAGCAGGGAACGGCTGTGTGCCCGGCAGGAGCAATCAAGGTTGCTGAAGCCGTCATCTGCGCGGATGTTCAAAACAGGGAGCCGGTGGGCGCCGCCAGTTCATTTCCGGCAGACGTGAAGAAGGTGTGCTGCTGGTCTAAGATAGCAAATGGACAGCGCCAGACAATCAAACACGTCTATTACTATGAGAACAATGAGGAAGCCGCCGTTGCGCTGGCAATAGGCTCACCCCTCTGGCGCACGCACAGCTCAAAGACCATCCGGCCGGGCGACACCGGTCAGTGGAGGGTGGACATTGTCGATGCCGATGGCAACGTACTGAAATCGCTCAGTTTCACCGTTGGACTCTAAAGAGAATGTATCCTGCATTGTAGGGGCGGTCATGTGGGGCCGCCCCTGCAAGAATATCTTTGGATTACGGGATGGTTTCAGCGGTCAGGAGTATCGGCGTGAAGGCGAAATCGTTGTTGCCCACGATTTCAATCGGTGAGGTGAGCGTCAGTCGCCTCATCTGCGGCGCGAATCCGTTCAGCGGAATCTCGCACCAGTCGTATGAATGCGACATGGAAATGCGTGACTTCTTCACGGTCGCCCGAATCAAACAAACGCTCAAAGAGTGCGAGGAGTTAGGGATAAACACGCTGCTGGCGCGCGCGGATAATCATATCAGGCGGCTGCTGGCCGAATACTGGAATGAAGGCGGAACGATTCAGTGGATAGCTCAGACCGCGCATGAAATGCGCTCGCTCCACGACAACATCATCACAATCGCACAGACGGGCGCAAAGGCCGCCTTTATTCAGGGAACTACCGTGGACGAGTTCTCGCTGGACAATAGGCTCGATGAAATCCGACCGCTCATCGACTTGATTCACAGCGGCGGGATGGCGGCCGGGGTCGGGTCGCACAACCCGCGTGTCATACGAATCATCGAAGAAGAGGGCTGGGACGTAGATTTCTACGTCGTCTCTTTCTACGACGTCATCACCCACGACGAGGCGTACCTTGACGCCGACCGTCACGAGACCGTGAAACTGATACGCGAGATACAGAAGCCGTGCATTGCCATCAAAGTGCTCGCCGCCGGACGCACCAATCCAGAGGACGCGCTGCGCTTCGCTTTCGAGAACATCAAGCCTTCTGACGCCGTCGCAGTCGGCACGTATCCCAAAGAGCGTCCGGACGAAATGCGGCAGAACGTCGCACTTTACAAGAAGTACGGCTCGATTCTTCGGGGAGCGCGGGTATCATGACAGCAAGTAGCTGTGGCGCGAATGCACAATGGCACGGAAGACCCCTCGAGTCGCCCCTAAGAAAGAGAGCCGACACACAAGACCAGAGTGGACGATGCAGCAGTTACTGATACAATCTATCAAGCAGGTGACCGTACTTGCCGGTGACCACTTTGCGCTTGACCTTCATGGTTGGCGTTATCTCGTTTGCCGCTTGTGACAGGTCGTGCGGCAGGATGACAAACTTCTTGATCGTTTCGAAGCGCGCCAGGTGCTGATTCTTTTCATCTACGATGCTCTGCACGAGGTTCACGATTTCCGGATGTCGTGTGAGTTCCGCAAAATCCCTCTGCTCGATTCCTTTCTCCCGCGCATACGTGGTTATCTCAGCTTCATTGAGCGTGAACAGTGCGGTCAGGTAGTTCTTCCGGTCGCCATACACCATTACCTGACTGATGTACGGGCTGGCCTTGAAGAGATTTTCGATGTTTTGTGGAGCCACGTTCTTGCCGCCTGAGGTGACCAGGATGTCCTTTTTCCGGTCAACGATCTTGACGAAGCCCTCGTCATCGATTGTGGCGATGTCACCCGTGTGCAGCCATCCGTCGGCGAGGAGGGCCTCCGTATCCTGCGGCTTCTTGAAATAGCCGATGCAGGTTGAGGAGCCTCTCGCGAGGAGTTCACCGTCCTCTGCCAGCTTGAGCTCGACCCCTGGCAATGCCTTTCCCACTGTTCCCATCTTGAGGTGGGTTTCGGTATTGGTTGTGATGATGCCCGTGGCCTCTGTCATCCCGTAGAGCGGAAGCATATTGATGCTGAGAGCCTGGAAAAACCGTTCGATTTCGAAGGAGATGGGAGCCGCTCCCACGACGAAGAATCTGCATCGTCCTCCGAACAACGCCCGGATTTTCTTATAGACGAGAGCGTCGGCTAGTTGATACCTGAGTTTCAACCACAAGGGCAATGGTTTCTTTTTCTCGCGGTATGGGTTTGCCTGCATGCCGACATTCAGGGCCCATTTGAAGAGCGCTTTTCTCAGGGGCGGTGACGATTCCACTTGCGACAGGATGCGCGTGTAAATCTTCTCATAGGGTCGCGGCACGCTTCCCCAATAGGTCGGTTTAATCTCTTGCAGATTCTCGAGCAGCTTTTCGATGCTCTCGGCAAGAGCGGCAGCGTTCCCGGTATAAATCCGGTTGATGTGACCGAGCATGCGTTCGCCCACGTGGGCAAGAGGGAGAAAGGATACGGTGATGTCATCCTCGCGTTGCGCGAAGAGCTGGCTTTGGCCCCGCGCATGCGCGATGAGGTTGGCGTGCGTGAGCATTGTTCCCTTCGGCGGGCCCGTGGTCCCGGACGTGTAAATGATGGTTGCAAGGGTGTCGGGCGTGACCGCTTCCATTCGTTCTTCGAACACCGCGGAGTTGCCGCGGGCGTATTCTCGCCCGAGCGCGAGCACGTCCTCGAACGAGATGACTACGTCCCCTCTCTCGACGTTCTGCATTTCGATAACAATAATGCCCTTGAGCGCGGGCAGGTCACCCAGATTCGCAAGGACTTTATCAAGCTGTAGTTTGTTCTGGACGACGGCAAACTTTGCGCCCGAATCATCGAGAATATACTTTACTTGTTCGGCGGTGTTTGTCTGGTAAATGGGAACCGTGACCGCGCCAAGTGACATGGTTGCGATGTCAGCATAGAGCCACTCCGGAAGGTTGTTCCCGAGAATGGATACTACATCCCCGGGCTGCAAGCCGAGCGAGGTCAGGCCGAGTGCGAAACATCTGACCTTCTCGGTGTAGTCGTTCCACGTGATTTCGCTCCAACGGCCGTCGACTTTTGTCTTGAGGGCCAGTCGATCACCTGAGAGTCTCACCCTTTCCTGAAAGAGCTTCGCAATGGTTTCTGATTTCATCACTGCTTTCGAATCCCTATCTGACCGATATGTGTGGTTTCAATAATCCTTCCTTCGTTTCACGGTACAATGCAACCTATCATACCCATTGGCCTGATTGATTTCAAGCCGGACTCATCTTTGCCTCAAGGGATATATATTCCCTTCTATTCCGTCGGATATCGCCTACAATGACAACCAGCCGTAACACATTCATTACGTGTGACTTGGTATGAAACGCCACATCCGGTTTGACTATTCTTAATCCCCGATGATATAATGTGAACGATTCGGGAGTAATTATCTGAATAAGATTCATGAACTGAAAAAGCCTTGTCGAAAATGTGCAAGGAGAAGTCATGGGAGTAGCCGAAAGGAAAGAACGAGAGAAACAGGCTCGACGTCAGGCAATCCTCGATGCCGCCCGAGAGTGTTTTTTCAGAAACGGATTTGAGGCTACTACAATTTCGCAGATAGCCGAAACAGTCGAGCTCAGCACGGGCACCTTGTATCTGTACTTCAAGAATAAAGAGGAAATCTATGTTTCCATTCTCGAGGAAGGTCTCGAAATCCTGTATGCGCTTATGACGTCGTCGGAGCGCCCGAGCGCCCCGGCGCGTGAGTTGCTTGAAGGGTATGCCGATGCCTACTATCGCTTTTACACTGATTATGGCCAGTATTTCGACATCATGTTTTTCCTCAGGAGGCCCGACAAGAACATCGAGTTAGAGGGCGATCTGAAAGAAAAACTCGAGCATAAGTCGCTTGAATGCCTCGGACTCGTCGAATCGGTTATAAAAAAAGGAATTGCAGAGGGCGATTTCAGGGTGGTGAGTCCGTACGAAGCAAGCCGCATCTTGTGGGGAACCATGAATGGGCTGATGCTGCTTCACGAGAAGCGCACCGAGGAAATCACCCGTCAGAAACTGCCAAGGCTTATCGAGGTGGCAGTTTCGCTTCTGCTGGACGGCATCAGGGCGAAGAAAGCCTGAGGAAGAGTTGGAGAGGATTCAAGGACGTCGTGGAGAAGCGTCAAGGAATCGTAAGAGTTTGTCTCTGTTATTCTGCAGATAGGCTTCCAACTCCTCCGCTGAGATATTGAATTCACCGAGAGCCTGTCTTATTTCCTGCTCGGCGGCTTCGTCGAGATGGCCCTCGCGTTCCAGTCCAACCTTAACAACCGCAATTGCGAAAAGCCATTCTTGTTTGTCTTTGCGCCCTTTCCACCGCTCAAGAAATTTCTTGGTGTCAAACTTTTCCTGCACAGCGCTCTCTCCCAAAGCGGTTTCCTTCGTTGAGCCATATTGTACCGAAAGGATATGGAAAAAGACAACTTCACAAACCATCCCGCAATTCTGTAGGTGCGAATTTATTCGCATGCGCATAGCGAAGACAGGCCGGAAAAACTATGCGAATGAATTCGCACCTACAGTGTGTGGACATGCCAGATTACGAATTGCGGGACAGGTCCTGCAGGGAATGTATGGATGAGAGTGGCACGCGAGCGTTATTTCTTGGTGAGGTCAGTTCTTGTGGCGCCGCCTGATGGCAGTTCTCCCGGATGGAGCACTCGAAGGAACAATAGGGAGATACGATGAGCGATTCCGTCATAGATGTAGTAAGCGGTCGGTATGACGAACAGAGTGAGCAAAGAGCCGAACGCGAGTCCGCCGATGAGCGAGACGGCGAGGGGCCTTCTCATTTCCGAGCCTGACCCGCCCATGACCGCCATGGGGATGAAGCCCAGAATGGTCGTGAGCGTCGTCATCAGGATGGGCCTGAGCCGCGTCGCTCCCGCCTCGATGAGCGCTTCTTTGATCTCCATTCCTTCTGCCCGGAGTTGGTTGACATAGTCAATCATGACGATGCCGTTATTGACGACGATGCCGGCAAGCATGATGATACCGATGGCCGAGTTGACCGAGAGCGTCATGCCCGCAAGAAAGATCGCCCAGATGGAGCCGGTGAAGGCAAAGGGGACGGAGAACATAATCGTAAACGGGTGGATGAGCGATTCGAATTCGGCTGCAATGATCATGTAGACAAGCACGACGGCAAGAAGTAAAGCGAGCCCGAGTTGTTTCTGGGAGTCTCTCATGTCCTCGTACGAACCGCCATACTCGATGTAGTATCCCATGGGCAACGCCAAGGATGAAAGACTCTTCTTCGCTTCTCCCACCAGCGTGTCGAGGTCTTGCCGACCGCGCCTTAAGTCGGAAAAAGCCCCCTTGAATTCTCCGAAGAAACTGGCTTCCCCAAATATGCCAAGGAAGGCCCTCTTTAGTCCTTCCGCGAATTTTCCCCAGGCGTATTCGCCTTCGAGCCTGTTGGCCAGTATGCTCACGGCGCGTTTCTGGTCGTCGCGGAAAATTCTCACCGGGCCTGACCCTACCTTAACGCTTGCGACGTCGGAAAGTCGAACTTGATTGCCCATCGGGGTTGTCACTGTGACCGCGTTGAGGTCGAGAAAGCTGTCCCTGTCCGTTTCGCTCAATCGTACCCGTATGTCGAATTCCTCTCCCAGTTCTTTGTATCTGCTGGCGACGGTGCCCTTCACGGCGGTCTCCATCAGGCGTGCCACGCGAGCGACGTCGAGGCCGAGCTGGGCCATGCGCTCGCGGTCGAACCGCACCTGCAGTTCCGGACTGCCGAAGGTAAAGGTTTCTTCAACATCCACCATTCCTTCTATTTGCCTCATCCGTCGAGCCGCCTCCTGCGAGAGCTTGCTGAGGACGTCGAGGTCTTTTCCGAATATTTTCACCTCGATTGGTTTTCCGCCGCTGCCCCCCAACGAACGGCTCTGGAGATTGACGAAGTTGTATTTCACTATGCCGGGGATTTTGAGCACGCGTTTCCGGATATCGATGTCAACTTGCTCGACGGTCCGTTTTCGCTCGGACTGGTCAACCAGATTGACGATGAAGAATGCCTGCTTGCTGTCGAGGCTGTCGCCGCCGGAGGCATGGCCGACGACGACGTGCTCGGATTTCACTTCCGGCGTCTGCAGAATCAGCTCTTCGACTCGTTTTGCGATTGCGTCGGTCTCTTCAAGCCGGGTTCCCCTCGGCAGCTCTATTTCTACGAGGAATGTCTCGTCATTCGCGGTGGGCATGAATTCCTTCCCCATGACGATTAGAATGAGTATGCTTGATATCCACAGCAGGTTCGTTGCACCGGTGGTTATCAGCTTATGGTCGAGCACCCATGCGATTGCTCGTCTGTATTTCTCCTTGACTCGCTTGAACAGTTTGCCTTCTTCTTCACCGCTTTCTCTTACAGAGAGGAGCTTCGAGGCGGTCATGGGCACGAGCGTTACGGCGACGAAGAGGGAAGAGAGGAGCGCGAACGTAACCGTGAGCGCGAGGTCGCGGAATATTCGTGCGGCGAGTCCGGTCGTGAACACGATGGGAACGAAGACCGCAACCGTTGTCAGCGTTGAGGCCGTGATGGCGATGCCGACTTCGCTGGCGCCGCGGGTGGCCGCGGTCATTCGGTCTTCGCCTTTTTCCTGCATGTGGCGGAACGTGTTCTCCAGGACGACAATCGAGTTGTCGACCACCATACCGACGGCAAGCGCAAGCCCGCCGAGCGAAATCATGTTGATGGTCATGCCGGCGAAAAACATCGGCAGGAACGCGGCAAGCAAAGAGATGGGTATGGCGGCCGCGATTATGAGTACCGGTCTGATATGGTGCAAGAATAGGTACAAGACTATTATGGAGAGCACGCTGCCCCAGAGCAGGTTTTGCCACACATCCCCGATTGCGCGGTTAATGAAATCCGCGGTATCGAACGTCTTGCTGAGTCCGATACCGGGCGGCAGGTGCGGCTTCAACTCATCAAGTTTTTCCCACACACGCTTTGAAATCTGGACCGTGTTGCCTCCCGACTGCTTGATAATCATCATCATGGCCGAGGGGTGCGTATTGTCGCGTGCATAGACGGGGTCTTCGCCGTAGGTGTCGTAGACTTTGGCGATGTCCCTGAGGCGGATGGTGTTGCCATTATGAGCGCCAAGCACGACGTTCTCAATCTGGCTTAAGTTTTCGAATTCGCCGAGCGCTCTGACGAGATAATCCTTATAGCCTTCCTTGAGGTTGCCCACCGACAGGTTGAAGTTCTCACCCTTCAATCGACCCACGACGGCGTCGAGACTCATTCCTGCGGCAGTCACTTTCTCCTGGTCGACGGCCACCAATATCTCGCGTGGTGGTCCACCGAACACCATTACCGAAGCGACACCCTCGACACCCGCAACCTGGTCCTCCAGATAGTCCTCGGTTATCTTCTCGAGTTGCATGCGATTGTTGCCGCCGCCGGAGACACCAACTCCCATCAGCGGAATATCAGACGGGTCGTACCGCACGATGCGGGGTTTATCAGCGTCGTCGGGAAAGATGAAATCGGGTATCTGGTCGAGTTCCTCACGGATGCTCTGCACCGAGAGGTCCATATTGGTGCCCCACTCGAACTCGAGCGTGACCATCGAGACGCCCCGCTCCGAGATGGAGCGCACTTCTTTGACTCCGTCAACGCGGCTTACCACTCCCTCGATGAGCTTGGTGATGGAACTCTCGATTTCCTCCGGCCCCACGCCCTCATACTCGGTGTAGACGGTGGCAACTGGGAAGGTGAGGTCGGGGAGAAGGTCTACGGGAATCCTGAAAAAGGCGGTCGCGCCGAGCACAATGATGATAAGCACCATCATCGTCGCTGCAACTGCTCTTCGAACGGAAAAATCTGCCAAGAACATCTCGGGTTATTCTCCCGACACCTGAACGAGCGCATCTTGCGCAAGCCCGTATGCGCCTTCGAGCACCACCTGCTCGCCCTCTGAAAGGCCGCTGAGCACCTCAACCCGCTCTCCGTCAAGGTAACCGGGAATAACTTCTCCGCGGTGCACACGGCCTTTTCGCACAACGACTGCCAGATATTTGCCTTCTTCCTCCAACAGCGCAGCCTTTGGAATTACGAGCGCGTCCGGATGAAAACCCACCTCGATGCTTGTGCGAGCGAACATCCCCGGTTTCAAGAGTTCCTCAGGGTTATCGACCCCGATGGTCACCTTGAACGTTCGCGTCGCCGGGTCTATAGCGGGCTGTATCTTCTTCACATTTCCCGCAAACGTGAGATCCGGATATCCATCAACTATTACTATAGCCTTCTGGTCGAGTTTCACTTCTGAGAATCGCCGGTCACTCACGCCGACTTCAATCTCGACAGGATTGATTTGGGCAACCTCGAACAGCGGTTGCCCGGCCGGGATGCGTTCTCCGGGGTCCACATACCTGCGAATCACGGTGCCGCCAAACAGAGTCCCTACACTTGCGTTATCCAATTGGTTCTGCGCAAGCGCGAGGTCGGCCTTCGCCTGTTTGACTCCAGCCTCAGCGCTCTCAAACGCACTCTTGGCAAGGTCATACTGCTGCTGCGAGGCAATTCCCTTCTCGAACAACTCCTGTGCGCGCTCCCAGTCGGTATTTGCCTTCGAGTAATTGGCCTGCGCCATCGAGACTGCGGCCTCGGCTTGCCGAACGGTGAGCGTAAAATCAATCTTCTCGAGTTCCAGGAGAGTTTGGTTTGCGCGTACCTTGTCACCTTCCTCGACGAGGATTTTCTCGACCTTCCCAGGAATCTTCGAGCTTATCTTAGCATGGTTAATCGCTTTGACGGCACCGACTGCATGGATGGTCGATTTGATGCCGGAACGGATAACCGGCGCGACTTTCACACTGACGGCGAATTCCGCTTTTCCTTCGGAAGCGATTGCTGCCTTCTCATCGTTTTTTGAACAGCCGGAAAGGGCTGTCACGACGCCAATCGCAAGGACGCTCGCTGCAACAATGCCGTTCAACCACCATGTCCGGACTCTTTGCACCATGGAATAGCCTCTTTCTCCCAAGAGCAAGACCAGGGAAACGCACACTGGCCGTGTCACCCTCCACGAACCGAGAGGGGTTCCGTTATTTGTGCTTCGTAAGCAGTTGTGATCTTCTTCACCAGCGTGCCCAGGTGACGCCGTTCCGACGCCGTGAGCAAGCCCATGATGTTGTCAATGATGTTTCGGTGAAACTCCTCATGAAGCTTGTTCACTTTCCGACCGCGAGCGGTCAAACTGACACGGACGACGCGCCGATCCGTCTTGCCGCGAGTTCTCTTGACATACCCCTTCTTCGCAAGCTTGTCAATCATGAACGTGATTGTTCCGCGGGTGACATGTCCCCGTTGCGCGAGCTCCGACATCCTCGGAGACCCGAGCCTGCCGACAAGCGCAATCGTGTGCAGCTCCGTCACGGTAAGGCTTGTTATCCGCCCGTTATTGAGTGTAAAGCGGTCAATCAGCGGCAGATTCTCAGCCATCCGCATCAGATAATCATTGATTATCTCGGCCGCATCATCTCGGTTCATTTTCATCATATGGTAATTGCTTGTCGAACTCATGGCAGGTTTCAAAGAAGTTTGATTCTTGAAGTAATTCTAGCACGGCGCTCCCGCCTTGTCAAGCTCAAGGCCATGAACACCATGAACAAATCATAATGAAGGCTGATGTCACACTTGACGCGATGCGTTAATACTCTACTTGGCACATATATTGCCCTTTTGAAACTGACGATTCAGACGTTGGAAACGCGGTGCATATCCGCCGATGCTAGGAGGTGGCATCAGCCCTTCGCAGGTGCGGCGGATAAAGCATATGACAAAGGTCGTTGGAAGGTAAATACTTAGGGATCGAGCAAATACGAAAGCCCTTCTCCTGAGCGCGTCGCCTCTGGGTTGCCTGTCAGTTTTGCCAGTTCGTCTTGCTGGCGCGCAGGAGATGGATTGTGTCTGAAAAATTTGCACTTTCAGGTATGCATTCTTGCAGCATCATGCAAATCTTGCATACCCCCCGCTTGGTTAGCATCTCGGGGTCGGAGGGCAAGATTACAGGTCAAATCGAGGCGGAAATGTTCTGAACGGGCGCTAAGAAGAGTATACAACCCCGCATCTGAAGCGGCTTTCGGTAATTTGACGCGGCCAATTTTTTGTTGACAAGAACACTCTCATATGCTAATATGCAGGTCGGCGTGGAAGGGCTGTAAGAGCTTCCTTTCAGAAGTCTTTGCGGGAGTCCGGATGTGGCTTACCCCGGCCGAGGTGGGCTTCCGCGTGTCGGCTGTATCTGCTCGCTTAACCGCCTGAAGCAGGTGAATTGCGAGAAGCGGTAGAACATTGTTTTCTAAAATAAGGACAGGAAATTCGGGCACGGAGGAGGAACAGATGGCAAAGCAGAAGGCAATGAAGAGCGACATCGAAATTGCACAGTCAATCAAACTCAAGCCCATCGAAGAGATTGGGGCCATGATGGGCTTGAAGCGGCAAGACCTTGAGCTGCACGGCGACTACATCGCGAAGATCAAGCTCGACGTCATTGACAGATTGAAGAAGCTACCCAACGCGAAGTACATTGATGTGACCGCAATTACTCCAACCCCCCTCGGCGAAGGAAAGACTGTCACTACGCTGGGCACCGGCCTCGCTCTGAACAAGATTGGCAAGAAGGCCATTATAGCAATTCGCCAACCCTCGATGGGGCCCACGTTCGGCATTAAAGGCGGAGCCGCTGGCGGCGGATGGGCTCAGGCGCTTCCCATGGAAGATTTCAACCTGCACCTGACCGGCGACATCCATGCCGTGACCATGGCCCACAATCTGGCCGCTGCTTATCTCGACAATCATTTGCAGAAGGGCAACGCGCTGAATGTAGACCCCTTCACGATTACGTGGAGGCGCATATTGGACGTGAGCGACCGCGCGCTCAGACACATCGTTATCGGACTCGGCGGAAAAGCCGACGGCGGCATCCCGCGCGAGAGCGGATTCGACATCTCGGTCTCCTCGGAAGTGATGGCCATCCTCGCGCTGACAACCGGTCTCCAGGATATTCGCAAGAGACTCGCCCGCATCGTGCTGGCGTTCACGAAAGACGGCAAGCCGGTCACCACGGAAGACATCAAAGTCGCTGGCGCCATGGCGGTTCTCATGAAGGATGCGATTAAGCCAAACCTCATGCAGACCACGGAGCACACTCCCGTTCTTGTGCACGCGGGCCCGTTCGCAAACATCGCACACGGCAATAGTTCCATTCTCGCCGATATGATTGCCATCAAGTCATGCGAGTATCTCGTCACCGAGAGCGGATTCGGCGCCGACATCGGAATGGAAAAGTTCCTTAACATCAAGTGCCGCATGAGTGGTCTCGTTCCCGATGCGATCGTGCTCGTGTGCACCGTGCGCGCGCTGAAGATGCACAGCGGCAAATTCAAGGTTGTCGCGGGCAAGCCGCTTGCGCCCGAGCTCATCCGGGAGAACATTCCGGCGATCGAAGAGGGCATTTGCAATCTTGAGAAGCACATCGAAAACATAAAACTTCATGGCCTCGAATGCGTGGTTGCGATAAACAGGTTCGCAACCGATACGGACAATGAGATCAAGTTCATAAAGAAACATGCCGAGAAGGCGGGCGCGCTTGCAGCCGTACCGAGTGAGGTCCATGCTAAGGGCGGCGCCGGCGGGACTGAGTTGGCCAAGGCTGTCGTTGCCGCAGCTGAGAAGAAGAAGAAATTCAAGTTCCTCTACCCGCTCGAGATGTCCATCAAGGACAAGATCGAAACAATTGCCACGAAGGTGTACGGAGCGAGCGGCGCTGACTATACGCCTCTGGCGAATGAGCAAATTGAGCGTTATACTAAACGGGGGTTCGACAAACTGCCCATCTGCATGGCCAAGACGCACTTGTCCCTGTCGCACGACCCCAAGGTGAAGGGTCGTCCGACGGGCTACAGGCTGCCGATTCGGGAGGTGCGTGCGTCTGTCGGAGCGGGATTCCTTTATCCGCTGTGCGGCACAATGAGCACGATGCCCGGTCTGCCGTCGGTTCCGGTCGGCGAGGCAGTGGACGTGGACAAGAATGGCCGTGTGGTAGGGCTTTTCTAATGCCCGATGACAGGGCGTGATGGAGTTTCTGATGCCGACGAAGGAGATAACCGAAAGTCAACTAGACAGCCAACTCGTCAAGGAAGTAGAAGCGAAATCGCATACGAAGGTTTCCTCCTGCTTCCAGTGTTTGAAGTGTTCGAGCGGATGTCCGCTCTCCTATGAGATGGATTATCTCCCGGCGCAGGTCATTCGCATGGTCAACCTCGGGCTTCGTGATGAAGTGCTGAAGAGTCGAACCATTTGGGTGTGCGCGTCGTGTGAAACGTGCACGACGCGCTGCCCGAATGATATTGACATCGCGCACGTGATGGATACCTTGCGCGAAATGGCGCTTCGCTCGGGCAAGGCGGAGGCTGAACAGGATATGAGGCGCTTCCATGAGGCGTTTCTCTCAGCCATCAAGACATGGGGAAGGGTTCACGAACTCCAGATGATAGGGACCTATAAGCTGAAGACGCGCAAGTTCATGGAAGATGCCGATATCGGCATGGAAATGTTCAAGCGCGGCAAGATAAAGCTCATTCCCGAACCAATCAAAGGGAGAAAGGCAGTAAAAAAGCTGTTCCGAAAAACCTGATTCCGGCCTCGCGCGATACCCCAAGCAAGCGAGGGAAGTGAATCGCCATCGGGAGGATGCATGAATTCCCCGAGGATCAGGTCAGGCAGCAGGAAGAATCTTCATGAAGGTAGCGTATTACCCCGGCTGTTCGCTTCATGGCACGGCTCAAGAGTATGATGAGTCCACCCGGATGGTCTGCAAAGCGCTCGACATCGAACTGGAAGAGATCGATGATTGGAATTGCTGTGGCGCGAGTTCGGCCCATTCCACTAACGACAAGCTCTCCGTCGCTCTCGCGGCGCGCAATCTGGCGCTGGCCGAAAAGACTGCTTGCAGCACGCTCACGGTTCCCTGTTCAGCGTGCTTCCAACGGCTGAAGGCGGCTGATTTTAGAATTCGCGAAAATGCAGAGCTTGCCCGTGAGATTACCTCTCTCATCGAGATGCCCTATTCGGGGAATCTCGAAGTTCTCCAGATCATCCAAATCCTTGCGCGTCCGGAAATAGTCGAAAGAGTTCGCGAAAAAGTCAAGAAACCTCTCAAGGACCTGCGCACGGTTTGTTATTATGGATGCCTAACCGTCCGGCCTCCGAAGGTGACCAAAGTCGGCGATTACGAAGACCCCATGTACATGGATGTTCTCATGCAGGCCGTCGGCGCCGATAATCGCTTCTGGTCGTACAAGACCGAATGTTGCAGCGGCGGACTTGCGATGGCGCGCTCGGACGTGACAAAGCGGCTCTCAGGAATCCTTCTGAACATGGCCGATGAAGCCGATGCAGAATGCGTCGTACTGAGTTGTCCGATGTGCCACGCGAACCTCGAAACGCGCCAGAGCGCACTCCTGGCCGAAAGGCGCATACCGAAGAAGATACCAATCTTCTATGTGACCGAATTGCTCGCTCTGGCCATGGACATACGGGATGTGGCAAAGCTGTGGCCGAAACATCTGGTTGACCCGCGTCCGCTTCTCGTCTCGAAGGGACTCGGTTAGGTTTTTCTATGGGGTCAGGTCTTCACAATTCACATTTGTTCTGGGTGCGTATCGGATGCGCAAGCGAGAGGCGCGCAAATGTGAATTGTGAAGACCTGACCCCATGGGAACTTGGAGTGGAATGATAATGAGCAGCAAAGCAGCTTCCGGCAACGGTGACGCGAAATCCGCCGGCAAAGTCGGCGCCATCATGGTGATAGGCGGCGGCATCGGTGGAATGCAGGCGTCACTTGATTTAGCGAACGCCGGATTCAAAGTGTATCTGGTTGACAAGAGCTCCTCTATCGGCGGACGAATGGCGCAGCTCGACAAGACGTTCCCCACGAACGACTGCTCGATGTGCACCATTTCCCCGAAACTTATCGAGGTGGACAAGCACCTCAACATCGATTTAGTCACGTACGCCGAAGTCGAAGCCATCGAAGGCGACGTCGGTAACTTCACGGTGCGCGTCAGGTGCAAGGCGAAATCAGTCGATTACAGCCGCTGTACCGGTTGTGGCCTTTGCCAGGAAAAGTGTCCGACCAAGGTTGACAGCGAGTTCGAGGCGGCCATAGGCAAGCGCAAGGCCATCTACGTTCCCTATCCGCAAGCAGTGCCGAACAAACCCGTGATTGACCGAGAACATTGCCTGAAGTTCACAAAGGGCAAATGTGGCGTCTGCGCGAAAAAGTGTCCGACGGGCGCTATCAATTATGATGATACCGACAAGGTTGTCGAATTCAATGTCGGCGCGATTATTCTCGCTCCCGGCTACGACACCGTCGATGCCCGTCTCAAGCCCGAGTATGGGTTTGGCCGTTACAAGAACGTGATCACGAGCCTCCAGTACGAGCGTTTGCTGAGCGCATCAGGCCCCACGCAAGGGCACATCAAACGACCTTCCGACGGCGCTGTCCCTCACAGGATTGCGTGGATACAATGCGTAGGCTCGCGAGACGCGCTCTGCGGAAACGAATACTGCTCGTCAGTCTGCTGCATGTACGCGACGAAAGAAGCAATCATGACGGCAGAGCACGAGAAAGAAGCCAAGTGCACGATATTCTTTAACGATATCCGTGCGTTTGGGAAAGGATTCGAGCGCTACTACATCGGCGCCGAGAAGGAGAGCGGTGTCAGGTACATCCGCGGCATTGTCTCCACCGTCCGGGAAATGCAGAAAACCAAGAATCTCCTGCTCAAGTATGTGTCCGATGACGGCGAGATAAAAGAGGAAGAGTTCGACATGGTTGTCCTCTCCGTTGGCCTTACTCCCTCGAAGGGGACGAAGGAGCTTGCGAAGGTGGCGGCCATCGAGCTCGACAGCCACGGGTATGCAGCCACTTCCACGTTCCAGCCCAATGAATCCTCGCGTCCCGGCGTGTTTGTCTGCGGAGCGTTCCTTGCTCCGATGGATATCCCGGAAACCGTCATGACGGCAAGCAGCGCAGCAGCCGCCTCGGCCGAGCTTGTTTCGAGCGAGCGTGGCGCGCTCGCCGCACACAAGGAATATCCGGCGGAGCGCGAGATAGCCGAAGAAGAGCCGCGCGTGGGCGTTTTCGTGTGCCGTTGCGGCACGAACATCGGCCGGATCGTCGATGTGCCGAAAGTCGTCGAATATGCGAAGATGCTGCCGCATGTCAAGTTTGCGACTGAGTCGCTCTTCACCTGTTCGACGGATTCCACGCGGGGCATCGCCGATGCCATCAAGGAGCACAACCTTAATCGCGTCGTCGTAGCTGCGTGCACGCCGGCCACCCATGAGCCATTGTTCCAGGAGACCCTCAGGGAAGCGGGCCTGAACAAGTTTCTCTTCGAGATGGCAAACATTCGCAACCAGTGTTCGTGGGTTCATGAGGACGCAGCATTGGCAACGGCGAAGTCGATCGACCTCGTCCGCATGGCCGTGTATCGTGCGCTTCAGCTTGAGCCGATCCGCCAGCTCGAATCGCCGGTGACCCAGAAGGCGCTCGTGATAGGGGGCGGACTGTCGGGGATGACGGCCGCGCTCTCACTCGCGCGCCAGGGTTTTGAGTCGTATCTGGTCGAGAAGGGTGATAAGCTCGGCGGCTACCTCAATCGCTTGCATTATACGCTCGAGGGAGACGATGTCCCGAAGCAGGTTCGTGAACTCGTTGACGAGGTGAAAAAAGAGCAGCTTATTAAAGTGTTCGCGAACGCCGAGGTCACGGAGTTCGGCGGCCACATCGGAAATTTCCATGCGGCCATCAAGTCCAACGGCAAGACGGAGAAGATTGACATCGGAGCTGTCATTGTCGCCACCGGCGCGCAAGAGTACCAGCCAACTGAATATCTCTACAGCAAGAGCCCGAATGTGCTCACCCAGCTTGAATTGGAAGAGAGAATTGCCAAGGACCCAGCCACGCTCAAGAACGCCAAGACAATTGTGATGATACAGTGCGTGGGCTCACGTGACGAAGAACACGTGTATTGCAGCCGCGTGTGCTGCGGTCAGGCGGTCAAGAACGCACTCAAGTTGAAAGAACTCAATCCCGCGATGAAGATTTACGTGCTGCACCGCGACATCCGCACATATGCAGCCAAAGAGCTTGCGTACAAGAAGGCGCGCGAGAAGGGCGTTCTGTTCCTCAGATATGACACCGAGCACAAGCCTGAGGTTGTGCAAACGAACGGGAAGCTGAGCGTCAGGGCGCAGGATGTAAGTATCGGCGCGATGCTCGACATAAAACCGGACATGGTCGTGCTGAGCACGGGAATAGTGCCCCACGCGACCAACCCCGAGTTGAGCTCGCTGCTGAAAGTCTCACTCGACCGGGATGGCTTCTACCTCGAAGCGCATCTGAAGTTGAGACCCCTGGACTTTTCAAGCGACGGCATCTTCCTCTGCGGGCTCGCGCACTCGCCGAAGTACATCGAAGAAAGCATTGCTCAGGCGCGGGGAGCTGCCTCGCGCGCGGCTGACGTGCTCTCGAAGCAATCGCTGACGGTCGGCGGCATCGTGTCGGTTGTTGAGGCTGAGAAGTGTGTTGCTTGTCTCACCTGCGTGCGTGTGTGCCCATACGGCGTGCCCGAGTTTAAGGAAGAGGA
The DNA here is from genome assembly GCA_003598055.1 of Candidatus Abyssobacteria bacterium SURF_17. GTDB lineage: Bacteria > Abyssobacteria > SURF-5 > SURF-5 > SURF-5 > SURF-17. The sequence goes on from QZKI01000095.1 coordinate 92,827, forward strand.
AGGCGTGGCCTATATCGAGCCGGCGGCATGCCATGGGTGCGGCATCTGCGCTGCTGTGTGCCCCAACAAGGCGATTCAGGTGCGGCATTACAAGGACAAGCAGATTATCGCGAAGTGCGAGGCGCTCTACGAGACCGCGAAAACCTGAGACAGCGCAACCCCGCGCTCTCAGACTAATAAATTGGGTATCGTGAGGAGAGGGAAGCAGTGGAGCCATTGAATTTCGTTCCGAAAATTGTCGCCTTTTGCTGTCAATACTGTGCCTACAATGCGGCGGACCTGGCAGGCTCAATGAGGCTGCAATATTCACCGTACGTGAGGGTGATTCGCCTTCTGTGCACGGGCAAGATTGACAGCATTTACCTCCTGAAAGCGTTTGAGGAGGGGGCCGACGCGGTTTTCGTCGCCGGGTGACTGGAAGGCCAATGCCATTTCCTGGAAGGAAATCTGCGCGCGAAAAAAAGAGTTGAGTACACGAAGAAGCTTCTCAAGGAAGCGGGCCTCGAGCCCGAACGCCTCGAAATGTTCAATATGTCTGCCTCGATGGGGCCGCAGTTCGCCGAGACCGCCGATGAGATGACCGAGCGGACGCGCAAACTCGGGCCGAGCCCGTTGAGGAATGGCCAGCGCACACAAGAGACCGAAGCAGCCACGAGCGCGAAGGATGAGGGGGAGAAGAAATGACAGCGAAAATCATTAGCGGCAACAAGATAGCTGAAGAGATGCGGGCCGAGATGAAAAAGGAGATCGAGGAGCTCAAGGCAAAGCACAGTATCGTTCCGGGACTGGCGGTCGTGCTCGTCGGCGAAAATCCGGCCTCCGTCGTCTACGTTCGCAACAAGAAGAAGTCATGCGAGGAAATCGGCATTAACTCGTTCGAACACAAGTTGGCGGCTGATGCGTCCGAAGACAAATTGCTGGCCGTCGTTGACAAGCTGAACAGCGACGATGCAGTCCACGGAATCCTCGTGCAACTTCCGCTTCCCAAACAGATAGACGAAAACAAAGTTCTCAACCGCATCATTCCCACGAAGGACGTGGACGGGTTCCATCCGTTCAACGTTGGCCGCATGCTCGTTGGCGACCCCATCTTTCTTCCCTGCACTCCTCACGGCGTCCAGCAGATGCTTGTCCGCAGCGGTGTGAAGATAGCGGGCAGCCATGTGGTCATAATAGGCCGGAGCAACATCGTGGGCAAGCCGGTCGCCGCCATTCTCATACAGAAGGCAAAGAACGCGGATGCGACCGTGACCATCTGCCACTCGCGCACGAAGAATCTACCGGAGGTCACGCAGCTTGGCGACATTCTGGTTGCCGCCATCGGTGTGCCTGAGTTCGTTAAAGCGAATATGGTGAGGGAGGGATCCGTCGTTATCGACGTAGGCGTCAACCGCGTCGAGGATAAATCGAATCCGAAAGGATTTAGACTCGTCGGCGACGTTGCCTTTGATGAGGTCAAGGAGAAGGCCAGCGCAATCACGCCGGTACCGGGCGGCGTCGGTCCGATGACCATAACCATGTTGCTGCACAACACCATCCGTGCAGCGAAGCTGAAGCATAACATCGCATGAATTGTTATGAGAATTACATAGAAAAAAGAGATTTTTTGGTAGAATATGTTTTTGGATGATTGAAGCAGAATGGCGGAGGTGCAAAACCAGTGATAGTAGGTGAAAGAAAGCCATTGAGCGAGATACGGGAGATGCTCAAAGGTTACAAAAAGGTACTCGTGCTCGGATGCCGCACGTGCGTTGCCGTCTGCATGGCCGGTGGCGATAAGGAAGTTGAGTTGCTCGGCTCGCAGTTGCGCATCGCCTCGAAGAAGGACGGCGACGAGCTTGAGATTGTTGAGGATTCCGTGGAGCGCCAGTGCGATCCGGAGTATATTGAACCATTAAAGGAAAAGGTCGAGCAGTGCGACGCGGTCCTTTCGATGGCCTGCGGCTGCGGCGTTCAGTTCATGGCCGAACGCTACGTGGACACGCCCGTGCTCCCGGCCATAAACACGAACTTTATCGGGGTGACCGAGAGCACCGGCGTCTGGACGGAACGGTGCGCCCAATGCGGTAACTGCGTGCTCCATTTGACCGGCGGCATCTGCCCCATTGCGCGTTGCTCAAAGTCGCTTCTGAACGGCCCGTGCGGCGGCTCACACGACGGGAAATGTGAGATTGACCCTGGCGTTCCCTGTGGGTGGCAGCTCATATATGACCGCATGGCGAAACTTGGACTGCTGGAGAAACTTGAAGAGGTTATCCCTCCGAAGGACTGGACCACGAGCCGTGACGGCGGTCCACGCAAGATCGTCAGGGAGGATGTGAAGGTATGAAAGCTGGGAGCAACCTCGAGCGCGTATTGACAGAGGGCAACTTCGCGGTCACAGCCGAACTGGGTCCGCCCAAGAGCGCCGATGTGGAGACCGTCCACAAGAAAGCTGACATCCTGAAAGGCAAAGTCGACGCGGTTAACATAACCGACAACCAGACGGCGATTGTGCGCATGTCGAGCATCGGCGCCGCGAAGCTGGTTCTCGATAAAGGTCTCGAACCGGTCGTACAGATGGTGTGCCGTGACCGCAATCGCATCGCGATGCAGAGCGATATCCTGGGTGCGTATGCGCTCGGGCTCAAGAACCTGCTTTGTCTTACCGGCGACCATCAGAAGTTCGGCAACCATCCCACGGCCAAGAACGTGTTTGACCTGGATTCGCTCCAGCTCCTCCAGATGTTTAAGAGGATGCGCGACGACAAGGTGTTCCAGTGCGGCGAGGAGGTTCGCAACAGCAAGAAGGCTCCCATTGTCGAGCCGAGGCTGTTCCTGGGGGCGGCTGAGAACCCGTTCGCTCACCCGTATGAGTTCCGCGCTATCAGGCTTAAGAAAAAGGTGAATGCGGGAGCCGATTTCATCCAGACCCAGCTCATCTTTGATGTTCCGAGATTCAAGGAATGGATGAAAGAAGTCGTAGGCATGGGCCTGCACGAGAAGGTTTTCATCCTCGCGGGGGTCATGCCGATTAAGTCGCCAAGAGTGATCGAGTACATGAAGGCGAACGTGGCGGGATTATCCATTCCCGATGCGCTCATCCAGAGAATGAAGGGTGCAAGCGACCCGAAGGAAGAGGGAGTAACCTTCGTGGTCGAGATGATAAACGAAGTAAGACAAATAGAAGGCGTACGAGGCGTGCACATCATGGCAGTCGAGTGGGAAGAAATCGTGCCCACGATTGTCGAGCGCGCGGGCCTTCTTCCCAGACCATGATGTCACTGGAGGCATCGCATCGTCTGGAGCGGAAAACGACGAGTTTGGGGTTGAATCAGTCGGGCGAATTTGGTATACTGACATGGTTTGTGAGCCTTCCTTTGGATATTCCGAAGAGCCCCCCGGCTGATTGCTTCACAAGGAGAGCCAAATGAAAGAAAGATCCGTAGACAAGGCAACTTTGCAGATGTTGGAGAAGGCTAAGTGCGACAACGTGTGCACTGCGTTCGAACGCTCCGACATGCAGGACCCGCGGTGCGGGTTCGGTGAGTTGGGCGTGTGCTGTCAGCAGTGCTACATGGGACCCTGCAGGGTCGACCCCTTCGGGAAAGGCGCCCAGTATGGCGCTTGTGGAATAAGCGTAGATGGTATCGTCGCCCGCAACATCGCTCGCGCGTGCGCGGTGGGCGCATCAGCGCATTCCGACCATGGTCGTGACATCGCTCACAATTTGTACATGACCGCGCTCGGGAAAACCCAAGGATACTCGATTGTTGACGAGCGGAAATTATTCGTAATCGCGGAAGAGTTCGGGATAGATACCTCCAGCGGTGATACGAAGAAACTGGCTGCTGAGGTGGCACACAAGTGTCTCGAACAATTCGGCCAGCAGGAGGGCGAGGTCCTGACGACGCAGCGCGCTCCAGAGAAGCAGAAAGAACGGTGGCGTAAGCTGAAGGTCATGCCCCGCGGTATTGACCGCGAAATCGTCGAAATGTTGCACATGGTGCATGTGGGCATGGACGCCGACTACAAGAACACCCTGCTTCATGCCATCAAGGCGGCAGTGGGAGACGGATGGGGCGGCTCCATGATCGCCACAGACCTGACTGACATCCAGTTCGGCAGCCCCAACCCGGTTCGCTCGAAGGCTAATCTCGGTGTGCTCGGCGAAAATACCGTGAACATCGTGGTGCACGGTCACGAGCCGACGCTTTCCGAGATGATCGTCAAGGTGGCCCGCAGCCCGGAGATGAAAGCGCTCGCGAAGCAGAAAGGCGCTGAGGATGTTACTGTCGCCGGCATCTGCTGCACTGCCAATGAGATTCTTATGCGCCAGGGCGCTCCGCTGGCAGGGAATTATTTGCAACAGGAGCTTGCGATAGTGACCGGCGCGGTCGAGGCAATGATTGTCGATGTGCAATGCATCATGCCCGGCCTGAATCAGGTCGCTCCCTGCTATCACACGAAGCTGATTACCACCAGCAAGAAGGTGAGGATACCGGGAGCAATCCATTATCAGTTCGAGGAAGAGAGAGCGGTTGACATTGCCAAGAAAATCGTCACCGAGGCCATCGAAAACTATCCGAAGCGCGACCGCAAACGCGTTCAGATTCCGGCAGAATCAAGTGAACTGGTTGCCGGCTTCACAACGGAGAATGTGTTCTATCACCTTGGCGGCAAGTTCCGGCCTTCATACAAGCCGTTGAACGAAGGGATAATTCAAGGCCGTCTCCGGGGCGTCGTCGGTGTGGTCGGTTGTAACAACACGAAAACCGTCCACGATTACAATCATCTCACCTTTACCAAGGAACTTCTGAAACACGACGTGCTGATTGTGACCACGGGGTGTTCCGCGGGGTGTTTGTGTAAACACGGCCTATTGGACTCCGAAGACGCGCTCCAATACTGCGGATATGGGCTGAGGGAAATCTGCGAGGCAGTCGGTATCCCACCGGTCCTTCACGTCGGCTCATGTGTGGATAACTCGCGCATCCTTACCGCCTGCATCGAAATGGTGAAAGAAGGCGGCATCGGAACTGATATTAGCCAGCTACCGGTGGCTGGTTCGGCCCCCGAGGCAATGAGCCACAAGGCGACCTCTATCGGCCTCTACGTCGTCGCGTCGGGCATCACGACGCATTTCAATCCGCCGTTCCAGGTGCACGGCAGCAAGAAGGTGCTCGACTATCTCTCCAACGAGATGGAGAAGGACTTCGGCGCAAACTTCATCTTCGAGGGAGACCCGAAGAAGGCCGCACAGAAGATCATCGCGCATCTTGACAAGAAGCGCGAAGCGTTGAAGCTCAAGCCGATGATGTACCCGCCGCTGAATGGCGAGACCGAAAAAGCTGCTGCGAAGAAACAAGCTGCCGCTGTGGCCGGCAACTGAAATTGATTAACAGGCGGCCGTCCCGCCCCCTCGGAGGCGGCCGCCTTCATACGATACAGAATGCTCGATTGAGAATAAGGAGTGGACCCATGGCGGGAAGTACAGTTGTGCGGGCGAAGCTTTGCACTGCCTGCAAGACATGCGAGCTCCAATGCGCCATAGCGCACTCACGGACGAAGAATCTTTATGAGGCTATCAGTGAGAGCCCGCTTCCGGAGGCGCGCATCGGACTTAAGAAGGGAAAACGCACGATTATTCCGGTGGTTTGCAGCCATTGCGAAAGACCGCCGTGCGTGGCGGCGTGTCCTGAAAAGGCTCTGTACAAGGACGGTGAAGCCGCGCCGACGTTGCTTGATGCAAGCAAATGCACGGGCTGCGGCGTGTGCATCGAAGCATGTCCCGTCGGAGCGCTTCAGATCGACCGCGAGGGCAAGATTGTCCTCAAGTGCGACCAGTGCGTCGAGCGCATGGAGGCGGGGCTGCTGCCTGCGTGCGTTTCCGGTTGTCCCACCGGCGCGCTCGAGTGGCACACTGGTCGTATCCAATACAGCATTGATGCGAAGCTGTGCAAGGCGTGCGGCCTGTGCATCAAGGTATGCCCGGTGGAAGCAATCACCGGAGCGAAGAAGACCCCGCACGTGATCAACACCGAAAAATGCATCAAATGCGGCAACTGCTTCACCGAATGCCCATTTGATGCAATAGATGTCGTTGATGTGTAAGGTTAAGAGGAATTATTCTCTCACACCGTAAGCAATAACGGAGGTAAGGAAATGTCAAAAATCGTAGCATCTGCGGCCATTCGCGGGGCGCATTCGTGGGTGGAAGAAGCGGAGGCCGCTCTCAAGCAGACAATAGAGGAAAAGAGCGAGAGCCAGAAGCTGGAATTTCCCGAAACAGCTTTCTTTCTCCCCATGGCCTATGCGCTTCTCGGCATGGAAGTGAAAGACCTCGGAGGCGCCAAGAAAGCCATGGCGCGCGCGCGCGAGCTGCTGCCGCCAGTCCCGAGCGAGAACGTGTGGCTTCCGTATCTTGGGCCAACGCTTGATGCGGGCATCTCTACGCTTCTTGCCACGGAGATGATAACTGCGCTCAGATATCTTCGAGGCGAGCTGCCTGCCGCCGGCGACCAGGGCTTCATCTCCGACACGATTCTCCGTTCTCTCGGCATTCAGCTTGTGGACGGAAGAATGCCCGGCTTTGCGGCCATCCTCGGTTCAGCCCCGACGAATGAAATTGCTGTAAAGGTTGTTCGCGAGCTCCAGCAGCGCAACATTCTTATATTCCTCTGCGACCACAATAATGGAACGACAATGCGCCAGCAGCTCGAGCAGGAAAAAGTCGAGCTCGGCTGGGACACCTACATCGTCCCGCTGGGGCCGGACCTCGCCTCCGGCATATATGCGCTCAATTGGGCCATGCGCGGCGCCCTCACGTTTGGCGGGCACAAGCGCGGCGAATTCGTAAAGTGTCTCGAGTATCAGCGTGACCGCGTGTTCGCGTTCGGGCTTGTGTTCGGGGAGGTTACCGACCGCCGCTACGCCGTCGGAGCAGGCGCCATCAATATGGGATTCTGTGTCATCGCCGATACCAATATCCCGGAAATTCGGCCGAGCGGCGTCACGCTATTCGAAGCGCTTGTGCGCGAAAGAGACTATGAGAAGATTGTGCCCACCTGCATCCAGACCCGTGGCGTGAAAGTCAAGATTGAAAAAGTTCCAATACCCGTCAGTTATGCTGCGGCATTCGAGGGCGAGCGCGTCCGCAAGGAACAACTCGCGGTCGAGTTCGGTGGAAAGGGCTCGCTTGCATGCGAGTTGCTCAAGATGAAGCCGCTCAGCGAGGTCGAGGACGGCAAAATCACCGTTATCGGCCCGGACCTCGACACGGTTCCCGACGGAAAGTCGCTTCCGTTGGCCATAATGGTCGAAGTGGCCGGACGGAAGATGCAGACGGACTTCGAGCCCATCCTCGAGCGCCAGATACATCACCTCATCAACGGCGCTATGGGCGTAATGCATGTCGGTCAGCGCGACATCGTGTGGATTCGCGTGAGCAAAGACGCCAAGGCGAAGGGTTTTCGTATGAGGCACTTCGGCGACATCCTCCATGCGAAACTGCTGCAAAACTTCCCGGCCATTGCGGATAAGGTGCAGGTGACCATCTACACGAAGAAAGAGGACGCCGAAAGGATTCTCGCAGAAGCCCGCAAGAGTTATGCGGAGCGCGACGCTCGTGTCGCGGGCATGACGGACGAAAGCGTGGATACGTTCTATTCGTGCACGCTCTGTCAGTCATTTGCGCCGACTCACGTATGCATCATTAGCCCGGAGCGGCTTGGCCTGTGTGGGGCGTACAACTGGCTGGACGGCAAGGCGGCTTTCGAGATCAACCCGACCGGTCCGAACCAGCCGGTGGAAAAAGGCGAAACCATCGACACCGTCAAAGGCCAGTGGGAGAACGTGAACAAATTCGTCTATGCGAAGTCCGGCAAGAAGGTCGAACGGTTCAACGCCTACTCGATGATGGAAGACCCGATGACCTCATGCGGGTGCTTCGAGTGCATCGTTGCCATCGTGCCCGAGGCAAACGGCATCATGATCGTCAACCGCGAATATCCGGGCATGACCCCGAGCGGAATGCCGTTCTCAACCCTTGCCAGCACGACGGGCGGCGGGCTGCAGACACCGGGATTCCTCGGCGTGGGCAAGCTCTATATCACGAGCAAGAAGTTCATCTCGGCCGACGGCGGCCTTGCGCGCATCGTATGGATGCCGAAGCAGCTCAAGGAGACCATCCGCGAGCGGCTTGAGACGCGCGCCAAAGAACTCGGTCTCGACGACTTCTATAACAAGATCGCCGACGAGACAGTATGCGACAACGCTGCTGACCTGCTGCCATTCCTGGAAAAAGTGGGCCATCCGGCGCTTACAATGCCGCCGATGTTCTAAGAGACTGATTAGGGTTGCAGTTTGATTCTGTGACAGGCCACAATAGTCCCGCCTGTGGTCTGTCATACACCAAAGGAGAGGTTACATGGCACTTACAGGTCTGGACATCTACAAACTGTTACCGAAAACCAATTGTGGCGAATGCAAATCGCCTACCTGCCTCGCATTCGCAATGCGCGTGGCCCAGAAGCAGGCCTCCATCGAGCAGTGTCCCTATGTGACCGCTGAAGCCAAGGAAAAACTTGGCGCGGCTTCCGCTCCTCCCATCCAGCTTGTCACAATCGGATGCGGCGACACCAAAGTCGAAGTGGGCAATGAGACTGTATTGTTCAGGCATGAGGAAACGTTTCACCATCCCACTGGCATTGCGGTGACCGTCTCCGACAAGCTTTCGGAGGACGAAATCAAGAAGCGTGCGGACAAGATCGTTCACCTCATCTTCGAGCGCGTCGGCACCAGGATAGCCGTTGATATGGTGTCCATCATGAACGATTCCGGAGATCCGGCAAAGTTCGCGGCTGCAACAAAAATCGTTGCTGAGAAAGCCCCAATGGCGCTTATCCTCGGAAGCGATAACCCCGAGGCTTTGAAGGCGGCCCTTGCGGTGTGTGCGGATAGGCGGCCCCTGCTCTGCGGCGCCACTGCGGAGAACCATGCCGCTGTGGCCGCGCTCGCCAAGGAGAAGAACTGTCCCGTGGTCGCCAGAGCCAAGGGATTGGAGGCTCTCGCTGACCTGACCCAGAAGATTGCGGCTGCGGGCGTGAAGGAAATCGTGCTTGAATCGGGCAGCGACGGCGTGCGGCAGACACTCGAAGACCTGACCAAGGTCAGGCGCTACGCCTTGAAGAAGACGTTCCGTCCGCTCGGGTATCCGCAACTCACCTGCGTGCTCGGATGCGACGACCCGATGCTCGCGGTTCTTCAAGCGGCCACCTATGTGGCGAAGTATTCCGGCATCGTAGTCACCGATGCCGTCGAGCCCTGGCAATTGATGCCGCTGCTCACGGTCAGGCAGAACATATTTACTGACCCGAGAAAGCCGATGCAGGTGCAGCCGGGAGTCCACAAGATTGGAGAGCCGACCGGCAAGTCGCCGCTGCTTCTCACAACAAATTTCTCGCTCACCTACTACACGGTCGAAGGCGAAGTCGAGGGATCGAAAGTGCCCTCGAACATATTGGTCGTCGATACCGAGGGCACGTCGGTTCTAACGGCATGGGCCGCGGAAAAATTCACCACCGACACGATCTCAGCTGCAATGAAGAAGTTTGAGGTGGAGGCCGTAGCCCCGCACAAGAAGATCATTATCCCCGGCCTGATCGCGGTTGAGAGCGGCAAGCTCCAGGACGAGACGGGCTGGGAGATCATAGTCGGTCCCAAAGAGGCCTCAGGAATCCCGTCATATCTGAAAGCCAACTGGGGCGGCTAGAGCCTTGGCTCAGTACACCATCAAATTCTTGCCCGACGACAAAGTGGCGACAGCAACCTCGGAAGAAACCATTCTGGACGCCGCCCAACGCACGGGTGTATACGTGTCTTCCCTGTGCGGCGGTGACATGATTTGCGGGAAGTGCCGGGTCATCGTCAAGGAGGGCCAGGTCTTCGAGGAACAGCATATGCTGCTGTCGCGCGAAGAGGTGCGCCTCGGTTATGTGCTCGCGTGCGCAAGCCATCCGCGCAGCGACCTGGTCGTCGAAGTTCCTGTCGAATCGCGGATGGAAGGAAAGCAGATTCTCGTCGACGAGGACGCTCAGCGGTTCAGCGGACTCGCAGGCGTGGACCTGGCGAAATATGAGTTTCACCATTCGCCCCTCACTCGGAAAATCTACCTTGAGATACCGCCTCCCTCGCTCGAAGATAGTCTTTCCGACCTTAGCAGGCTGTTTCGGGCCGTTCGCGCGCACATTGATGCGCCGATTATGCAGACGGGCCTTAAGAACATACGCCGCCTGCCGCAAATACTCCGCCGCGGCAATTGGAAGGTGACGTGTACGCTCGGTCAGCGCGGGGGCACCGTCGAGGTGATAGAGATCGAGGAGGGCGACACCTCCGAAAGGAATTACGGTGTTGCCGTCGACGTCGGCACGACCACCGTCGTCACCCATCTCATCGATTTGAACGCATCTAAGATACTGGCGACGGATGCGACCTACAATTCTCAGATAGCGTTCGGTGAGGATGTCATTACGCGGCTCATTTATGCCAAGGAGGAAGTGGGCGGCCGCGAGCGTCTCCACGAGGCAATAGTCGGCAACATCAACATGCTCATCAACAACACCGTTGCGGCAGCGGATGTAAGCATTCAGGACGTCACCTGCGTCCTCTGCGCGGGAAACACAACGATGATGCACTTCCTTCTGGACCTCGATTCCTCGAATATCAGGCGTGAGCCATACATTCCGGCGGCCACGCACATTGCGCCGGCACGGGCGATCGAGGTGGGGATTCAGATAAATCCGCGCGGGCTGCTTTATAGCGTCCCCGGCGTCAGCAGCTATGTCGGCGGCGACATAACATCAGGCGTTCTCGCGTCCGGAATCTATCGCTCGCCGGACCTCTCGATGCTCATCGACGTCGGCACGAACGGCGAGATTGTCATCGGCAACAGCGAATGGCTCGTATGTTGCTCCGCCTCCGCCGGCCCTGCGTTCGAGGGCGGCGAGGTGAAGTTCGGAATGCGCGCTACCCATGGCGCGATCGAGAAGGTCAAAGTGCTCATGGGCGGAGAAGTCGTTGAAACGGTGGTCATCGCGAACGAGAAACCGCGAGGAATTTGCGGGTCGGGCCTCATTGATGTCATATCCGAGCTCCGGCGCGAGAGTGTGATTGACAGGACGGCCAAATTCGCCGAGCCCGGCACGTGCAGCCGTCTCAGGCGTATGGACGACGATACGGAGTTTGTCATCGCATATGCCGACGAGACCGCAATCGGCCGCGACATTGCCATCACTCAGCCCGATATCAATAACCTTGTCCGCTCCAAGGCGGCCGTCTATGCGGGCGCGTCCGTGCTCATCAAGAGTCTCGATTTGAAGTTCGATGACCTCCAGCATCTTTACATAGGAGGCGGCTTCGGCAACTATTTGGATTTGCCGGCGTCAGTGGCCATAGGCCTGCTGCCCGACATTCCGCTCGAGAAGGTCAAGTTTATCGGCAACAGCTCCTTGAGTGGCGCCAAACTGGGCATTCTCTCCCAAGAGGCTTACGAGGAAGTGGAGAAGATTGCACAGAAGATGACATATATTGACCTGAGCAGTAACAGGCAGTTCATGGATGAGTACAGCTCGGCCCTGTTCCTGCCCCATACCGACCTGGAGTTGTTTCCGTCGGTCTCGTGACAATGCGAAAACAGTGAAGTCGTGCGTACGACCTGGAAGAAACGGAGGAGCTTATGGAAAGCGTAGTCGAAAAGTGGACCACAAAGGTGAACACGGTTACCCTTGGCGCCACCAAAGAAAAGGGCGGCACACGCGAAAAGACGGTGACCGTCGGCGGAAGCAACACCCTGCCTTATTTGAATTTTGAAGGACAATGGCCGAACCCGCCCGCCGTGGCCATTGATATATTAGACCTCGCCCCGCAGGATTGGCCTCAGCCGCTTGCCGACGCCTATGGCGATGTGTGGAATGACCCCGCAAAATGGGCGAAACGGGCAGTCGAATACGGGGCCGAGATGATATGCATCTCGCTGAAGGGCGTTCATCCGGATTTTGGAAACCGTTCGGCTGATGAGGCTGCGGGCGTGGTCAAAGACGTGCTCAAGGCGGTCGGCGTGCCGCTCATCATCTGGGGCTGCGGCGATTTCAACAAAGACAACGACGTGATGCCGCGCGTGAGCGAGGCCGCCAAGGGCGAAAACTGCCTTCTCGGCACCGCCGTCGAGAAGAACTACAAGACGCTTACCGCCTCCTGTCTCGCGGATGGCCACAAGATTATTGGCGAGTCGCCGCTCGATATCAACATCGCCAAGCAGGTAAACATCCTTATCTCCGAAATGGGATTCAAGCTCGAAGACATTGTGATTTTCCCTGCCACCGGCGCTCTCGGCTACGGCATCGAGTACAGCTATTCCATCATGGAGCGCGGGCGCACGGCGGGGCTCTCGGGCGACCGGATGCTCTCCCAGCCGGTTATCTGCACGGTCGGCCCCGAAACATGGCGCGTGAAAGAAGCCAAGGGGTCCGAACAGGAATTTCCGGCATGGGGCGAACTGAAGAAGCGGGGACCCCTGTGGGAGGCCACCTGTGCTGCATCGCTGCTTCAGGCGGGCGGCGAGATCATGGTCATGCGGCACCCCGACGCCGTGAAGAGCTTCAAGGCACTGCTAAAGCAGTTTACTTCATAAAGCGGGTGACACCCCATCGAGGCATAGGGTCTCGCATATCTGAGATTGCGGGGAGAGCGAAGGCAAGGAGGAGAGAATGTTCGTCATAGGCGAGAGACTCAACGGGATGTTCATGGATGTCCGTAAAGGTATCCAAACGAAGGACAAGTCGATAATTCACAAAGTGGCGCTCGACCAGGTGAAGGCCGGTGCGAATGCGCTTGACATTAACGTCGGGCCCGCATCTGACAAACCGCTCGAGACGATGGTGTGGCTCGTGGAGACCGTTCAGGAAGTCACCGACATCACGCTGAGCATTGACAGCCCTAAATTCGACGTCATGAAGGCGGCGCTCGAGGTCTGCAAGAACCCTGCTCTCATGAACTCGACCAAGGGCGAAGAGGCGAAGCTCGACAAGTACTTTGAGCTTGCAAGCAAGCATAATGCATCAATCATCGGTCTCTGCATCAATGAGAAAGGAATCCCGAAGACCATTGACGGCCGCGTCGAAGTCGCCGCGCTCATTGCGGCCAAGGCGATGGAACACGGCATTGACATGGACAGGCTCTACATCGACCCCATCGTGATGCCGACCAACGTCGCGCAAGACCAGGCTGTGATAGTACTTGAAGCCATAAAGCAGTTCGGGCTGTTGAGCAGTCCGCCGCCGCACATTGTCGTCGGCCTGAGCAATCTGGGGCAGGGCGCAAAGGAAAGAGAATTGCTCACGCGCACGTGGATCGTGATGGCCATTCTCAATGGGCTCGACGCCGCCATCATGGATGCAGCCGATGAGGAGATGACCAAGGCGTTCATCACGGCTGAGCTGTTGATGGGGAAGGCCATTTACAGCGATTCCTACATAAAAGCGTATCACGCAAGCCACGACCACGTTCAGAAGTAACGGGACGCGCCCCTGCGCGATTAAATCAAGAGACGTAGGGGCGCAATTCATCGCGCCCGTGATAAACAAAGTTCTGTAGGGGCGGCCACGCGGGGCCGCCCTAATCCTGTGCAGGCACGAATTCATCTCTCTTCAGTCACGTTTCTTACAAGCATTCGATCCCGTCGCCGGCGGGTTGACGTATAGAAGAAGGGCGTTTCGCTCTGTTTGTCATTGTGAGGCATCCCGCGTTTTGCGGGATGACGAAGCAATCTCATGGTGCGTAAAACGAGGAAAAACGGATTGCTTCGGTCGCTTACCGGCGCAAGGCGGGATTCGCTCCCTCGCAATGACTCTTGACAATGATGTATTTCCTGTGAGCTGACGGAAGATCACGCTCTAAACGAGGTGCACTTTGACCGCAAGCAAAATCGTGACCACACTGGCAATTGTAAAACCGGACGGATTTGAGAAGCGCCTTATCGGTAAGATCATACAACGGTACGAAGAGGCGGCTCTCAATTTACAGGCTATCCAACGCCTCGTGCTCACTCGCGAAAGGGCCGAAGGCTTCTATGCCGTACACAAAGAGCGCCCGTTCTTCTCGTCGCTCGTCGAGTTCATGACCTCCGGACCGGTCGTCGTCATGGCGTGGAGCGGCGAGGGGGCAATAGATAAAGTGCGCGATATCAACGGCGCGACCGACCCGAAAAAGGCTGCGCCGGGCACCATCCGCGCGCAGTGGGGCGAAAGCATCCAGAACAACATCGTCCACGGCTCCGACGGTCCCGAGACGGCCCGGTTCGAAGTCGCGTATTTCTTTCCCGGACTCTGACGCGGGGTCGAAATAGGGAGAGAGAATCCATTCCTCGATCTTGTAGGGTCGAATTCATTCGACTGGACATGAGCGCAAAGAAGTAGGAAACATTATGCGAATAAATTCGCACCTACAAAGACTGAAGCTAGATTAGCAATCGTGGGGGATTCTCCTCCTTTCGCCTTCGTTTTCATCACATTCACCCGCGCGCAGGCTTGACGACACAGTATAAATCGCGTATAATGAAACATTTGGAAAGGGGGTCTGCGTATGCCCAACCTAAGGAAGCGTCGGAAGAAGAAAATCGCAAAACACAAGCGCAAGAAGAAAATGCGAGCCGACCGCCACAAGAAGAAGCTTCGCTAGGCGCGACAGCCGATAGGCGTTCCTGATAGAAAGTAACACGAAGATGAAACTGCGAATAGGGCTGCCGAAAGGCAGCCTGCAAGAAGCTACCCGTGAGTTGTTTCGCCGCGCGGGCTACTCAATTGTCTTCACCGACCGCTCGTACTACCCTGCGATCGACGACCCTGAGCTCGAATTGCTTCTCATCCGGGCGCAGGAGATACCGCGATATGTCAACCACGGCATCCTCGATGTCGGAATAGCCGGCACCGACATGATCGAGGAAGATGGAGCCCAGGTTGTGACGATAGCTAAGCTCCTTTACTCGAAACAGGGCCCGAGCACCGTCAGATGGGTGTTGGCCGTGCCGGAGGAAAGCCCGTTCAAGGCGGCCGAAGACCTCGAGGGAAAAACTGTTGCTACGGAGCTGGTAAATACCACGAAGAAGTATCTCAAACGCAAAGGTGTCCGGGCGACCGTCGAATTCTCCTGGGGTGCAACAGAAGTCAAGCCGCCCGACCTCGCTGACGCGATAGTCGAGCTCACCGAGACAGGCTCCTCCCTCCGCGCGAACAAGCTCAGAATAATCGATGTGATCACCGAATCCCAGACGTGCTTTTTCGCGAACAAGGAATCGTGGGAAGACCCGTGGAAACGGCAAAAGGCCGAAAACCTTGCCGTACTCCTTCAGGGCGCGCTCAACGCTGCGGGAATGGTAGGCCTCAAAATGAACGTCAATCGGGCGGAGATCAGCAAGGTGCTCTCCGAGCTGCCCGCACTCAAGACTCCCACCATCTCGAATCTGAGCGACCCGAGTTGGGTGGCCGTCGAGGTCATCCTCGAGGAAAAAGTGGTTCGTGAAATCATTCCGAAGCTCAAGGCCGCGGGCGCACAAGGAATAATCGAATATCCTCTCACAAAAGTTATTTACTAACACGTTGACGATGAGAAGTCGAGAGGTGTTCTCATGGCCGGACCAGAGAAAAAAGTGGACGAATCCTGGAAGGAAGAAATTTCCCGGGAAAAGGAACGGACGCAGCAGGAACAAACGAAGGATGCATCCACGCGAGCAAGAGCAACCCAAACCGGATTTCCGCCGATGCAGGCCAGCTTTGCGACGCTCATAACCGAACTCGCAATGCAGGCGTCTCTTTTCATGGGAGATATTCCTGACCCTGAGACCAACCAGCCCATCGAAGACCTGAATCGCGCGAAGTATCTCATAGATGAACTCGGAGTGTTGGAACAGAAGACCGCCGGCAATCTCACACCCGATGAGGAACGCGCCCTCAAGAATATTCTTTTTGAGCTCCGAATGAGGTATGTAAAGAAAGGGCCGAAGCCATGAGCGGCTTCGGGTTTCGTGTTTCTGCTTCGAAGACCAAGAGCTTAGCCGACTCCGGACCAAAGTGATAAGGAATTGAGAATCCATGCCCGCACACGTAGTAGTTGGAACCCAATGGGGAGATGAGGCAAAGGCGAAGGTAGTCGATTTTCTGGCCGAAAACGCCGACGCAGTCGTGCGCTTCAATGGCGGCGCCAACGCGGGCCACACGGTCGCCGTCGGCAATGACAAATTCATCTTCCATCTCGTGCCCTCGGGCATCCTTCGCGCCAAGACCAAATGTATTATCGCAAGCGGGGTAGCTGTTGAGTTGCAGCAGCTCTGCAAGGAAATCGACGAACTCGTCGGGCGCAAATACGTCGTCGGCGAGAACCTGCTCCTCTCCGAGAATGCCCACGTTGTCATGCCGTATCACAAGGCGCTCGATGTCGCGAGAAACAAAAGCTCGCGCAGCATCGGCACGACAGCTCGCGGCATCGGCCCGGTGTATTCCGACAAGCACGCGTATATGGGCATCCGGGTGAACGACCTGTTCGACCGCAAACGACTCATTGAAAAGCTCGGCATCGCGCTCGCGGAAAAAAATGTCGTGTTCGAGAAGTTCTACAAGGTTTCACCCTTCGACCCTGAAAAAATCGCTGACGAGCTGGAGCCCTTCATCAAGAAAATCAAGCCGTTCGTGGCGAACACATCGCTCATCATCAATAAAATGCTCGACGACGGCCAGACTGTCATTTTCGAGGCTGCACAAGGCACGATGCTCGACATCGACCACGGAACCTACCCGTATGTGACGGCCTCGCATCCCATAAGCGGCGGCGTCTGCATCGGCGCCGGCATCGGACCTCAGCGGCTCGAGCGCATCATCGGTGTCGTGAAGGCATATATTACCCGCGTAGGAAATGGCCCAATGCCCACCGAGCTGACGGAAAAGACCGGCGAATATCTCCAGAACCGCGGCGGAGAATTCGGCGCCACGACCGGGCGGCCGCGCCGTTGCGGCTGGTTCGATTGCGTTGTCGCCAGGCACGCGAAGAGAATCAACGGGCTCACCGAAATCGCAATCACAAAGCTGGATGTGCTCGACGAATTCGAGACAATCAAAGTGTGCGAGGCGTATTCCTATCACGGTAAGAAAATAACCGAATTCCCCGAGCAGACCGACATGCTCGCCGAATGCGAACCCGTTTTCACAGAGCTTCCCGGCTGGAAAGAGGACACGTCAAACATCACGTCCTATTCCGACATGCCCGAGCGTGCAAAACAATACATCTCCTGTCTCGAAGAAGCCGTCGGTTGCCCTGCCACCCTCATCGGCGTCGGCCCCAAACGCAGCCAGACACTTTTTGTAAAGTGATGCCTACGCCGCATTTCACCAGCATCTTTGCGGATTGATTAACTGCAGCTTGACTTCTCACTTTCTCTTCGGTAACCTTGAGCAAGCTGGATTCCTGTTTGCAGAGCGTTTTCACCCACCCTTTTCAAGAGAAGATTTGCGTGCACGCGGCTGCGCATTATGGAAGGAGGTCTCATGAGCAAGCTCATCATCACGGCAGCAATCACGGGGGCGGTTCATATTCCGACAATGAGTCCGCATCTGCCGCTTACGCCTGACCAGATAGTCGAAGACGCGGTCAAGGCGTACGAGGCGGGTGCGGCCATCGCACACATCCACGTGCGCGTTCCCGAAAACGGCATGCCGACCGCCGACCCGAATATCTTCTTTGAGGTGCACCAGAAAATCAAGAAGCGCTGCAACATGATTCTGCTTCCTACAACGGGCGGCGGCGCGAACCAGACCATCGAGGAAAAGCTTGTCCCAATACGGAAACTCAAGCCGGAAATGTGCTCGTTCGACCCGGCGCCGTTCAACCTCGGCCTGTTCCAGATCGTTCAGCGATTTGATAAGTTCAAGTACGACTGGGAAAAGATGTACTTGGAAATGGTGAAGATGGGCACGTTCGCCCCGAGTTTCAATGATGACCTTCAATATGCGAAAACCATGCTCGAATGCGAGACCAAGCCTGAATTCGAGATGTATGAGCTCGGCCACATCGGCTATGTGACATGGCTGATGGATGAGGGACTCGTGAAACTGCCGCCGCATCTGCAGTTCGTGTTCGGGCCGATGGTCGGCTGGATGACGCCATCGGTGAAGCATCTCGTCATGATGTATGAGGAAGCGGTTGACCGCATCGGCGCGGGCAAATTCACGTGGTCAGTGGCCGCTGCCGGGCGGCATCAGATACCGCTTGCCGCGACCGCGATGGCCATGGGTGCGCAGAACGTCAGAGTCGGCATGGAGGACTCGCTCTATGCTGGCAAGGGCAAGTTGGCTACGTGCAGCGCCGACCAGGTGAAAATGGTGGTCGAGATTGCCAAGCAAATGAGTCTCGAACCGGCCACCCCGGATGAGACGCGAGCCATCCTCGGTTTGAAGGGCATTGGCAAGGTGGCGTTCTGAGATCACTGCTGTCCAAATGGATTTTTTCACCACAAAGGCTCAAAGAGAGAGGCGAAAGGAGCAAGACGAAAGACGAAAGGGGCAATTCCCCTTTTGAGACTGTCGTGTGATTCTGTAGGTGCGAATTTATTCGCATACATATGCCGAAAAAACGCCAGAAAGACCAGGCGAATGAATTCGCACCTACAGAATTGCGGGATAGGTTCTCTTGCCCCTTTATAGGAGGGGGAAGAAGAGGGATTGGCGAAAGGGGAAAAAGGGGAAACCGATACAATCAGTTCTTGGTAATTCTTCGTGCACTTCGTGGATAAATCCGCTCCGTAGCCACCGGGAAGATTGGCCCATAATCCTGTTGACTTTTCGCGGTCTAGGGGCTATAATTGTTTGCGTTGCGGGAGTAACTCAGTGGTAGAGTGCAACCTTGCCAAGGTTGAAGTCGCGGGTTCAAATCCCGTCTCCCGCTCCATTTTTTTGAGGCGCCGTCGAGGGCATAAGCTCTTGAAGGTTCCTTCGCAGTTCTCACCTCGTATTCATGCGCCCGTAGCTCAGCCTGGATAGAGCGTCGGACTTCGAATCCGCAGGTCGAGGGTTCGAATCCCTCCGGGCGCTCACGTGAGTATTAGCACAGCGG
>QZKI01000091.1 GCA_003598055.1 Candidatus Abyssobacteria bacterium SURF_17
CGCCGATAGCGATGGAGAAGGAGTTGCGGTTTGCCATTCGTGAGGGCGGCCGCACCGTTGGTTCGGGCGTCGTCACCGAAATCATCGAATAGAGCGGGGCAAAACGAACATGGCGGAAAGCCAAAAAATACGGATCAGGCTGAAGGCCTACGATCACAGAATACTTGACCAGTCCACGACAGAGATCGTGGACACGTGCAGGCGCACGGGAGCGAAGGTGGCTGGCCCGATTCCGCTGCCGACATCGCGGAGCGTTATCACCGTTTTGCGCTCCCCGCATGTGGACAAGAAGTCTCGCGAGCAGTTCGAGATGCGGACGCACAAGCGCCTGATTGACATCATCGAGCCGACGACGCAGACAGTCGACGCCTTGATGAAGCTCGACCTTCCGGCGGGCGTGAATGTCGAGATAAAACTCTGATTCGGTGGGCGGAAACCTTTGCGCGCGTCGGTGCTGCACGCGAGACGGCGGGTTAAACGAGAATATGCGCCGGCGTCTCCTGACGGATGAGAAACAAAAGATACGGTAGGGGCCGACGGCGGCGAGCGGGGTTATTCAGCCTGCTTTCGGGCAAGGGCTAAGGGTTCACGGGAAGTGTGAAAGGTCACGAAGGTGTTCGGATTACTCGGTAAAAAAGTCGGAATGTCACAAATATTCGCCGAGGACGGCAACCTGGTAGCGGTAACGATTATCCAGGCTGGCCCGTGTGCTGTAACGCAGATGAAGACCAAAGAGCGGGATGGCTACGCCGCAGTCCAACTCGGGTTCGAGGACAAGAAACGCAACGTCGCTAAACCGCTTCGAGGACATTTCAAGCGCTCCGGGGTTACACCCAAAAGGCATCTGCGCGAGTTCTCTCTCCCCGATTCCCCGCAGCTCAACGAGGGCGGCGAGGTGAAGGCAGACATTATTAAGGAGGGAGAGCTTGTTGATGTCGGTGGCGTCACGAAGGGGCGCGGATTTGCAGGCGTCGTGCGGCGATACCGTTTCGGCGGCGGGCCGGCCAGCCACGGACATACCTCGCATCGGCGGGTCGGCTCCATCGGCCAATGCGCGTTTCCTTCCGAAGTCTGGAAAGGCCAAGGAATGCCGGGACAGATGGGAAGAGTTGCACGCACCGTGCAGAACGTGAAGGTCGTTAAGGTGGATGGGGAGAGGAACTTGCTCTTCGTTCGCGGGTCAATTCCCGGGCCGAACGGCGGCCTGGTCGTTGTCCGCAAAGCGGTCAAAGGCCCCGGTAAAGCGCTGAAAGGAAAGAGTTGAGATGGCTGAGGCCATCATTTTTGCCACAAATGGAACCCAGCTCGGCACGGTCGAGTTGAGCGACAAAGTGTTCGGAGCATCTCCTGACGAAGCTGTCGTGCATCAAATGGTTGTGGCACAGCAGGCAAGCCTTCGTCAGGGCACTGCCGCCACCAAGGAGCGCGCAGAGATCGCCGGGAGCACACGCAAGCTCTGGCGGCAGAAGGGGACAGGTCGCGCGCGGATAGGCAGCGGAAAAGCGCCCCATTGGCGGGGAGGGGGCACCGCGTTCGGCCCGCACCCGCGCGATTACGCGAAGAGGGCGCCCAAGTCGCTCCGGCAAAAGGCAGTCAGGTCGCTCCTCGCCGACAAGGCGAGGACAGGCCAGCTTGTTGTGCTCAACGAGTTGAAACTCGATGCCCCGAAGACAAAAGAATTGGTGAGCATACTCAGACGGCTCAATATCTCCGAGAGCTGCTTGATTGTGACCGACGCGCCGGACAAGAACGTGGATCTTTCGTCACGGAACATCCCCGGTGTTACCCAGACGTACGTCGGCTCACTCGGGGCGCTCGATATCTTGCGTCATAAGAAATTGCTGCTGACCAAACCGGCGCTGGAAGCGTTGGAGAGAAAACTCTCATGAAGTACGACCCGTACGTGATAATCAGGAGGCCGGTAGTCTCGGAAAAGGCAACCCTGCTGAGCGAGAAACAGAACAAATATGTGTTTGAAGTCGCTCCGAACGCCAACAAGATCCAGGTCAAGAAGGCGGTCGAAGACCTGTTTAAGGTTAGCGTCACCAAGGTAAGGACAATGCGCGTGCCGGGAAAGCAAAAGCGAGTTCGCCTTCAGGTCGGCCGTACACCCGAGTGGAAAAAAGCCATCGTTACCCTGAAAGAGGGCGACCGCATAGAACTCTTCTAGCAAGGGACGATTCAGATGAGCTTGAAAAAATACTCTCCGCGGACACCGTCATTACGATTTAAGACTGGCTACACGTTTGAGGAGTTGACAAAGGAGAAAAAGCCGGAAAAAGCCCTTACGAAAGGGCTGACGAAGTCCGGCGGCCGGAATACGCTTGGACGAATGACGGTTCGTCACGTCGGCGGCGGACACAAGAACCGGTATCGCCGCATAGACTTCAAGCGTGATAAAGACGGAATCCCGGGGACCGTCAAGGCGATCGAGTATGACCCGAATCGAACCTGCAGGATAGCGCTCGTGCACTATCCTGACGGTGACAAGCGGTATATACTCGCCCCGCTGTATCTGGAGGTCGGTGCCAAGGTATATTCGGGGCCCGATTCGGAGATACTCGTCGGCAACACCCTTCCTATCGCGAACATCCCGCTGGGCACGGTCATCCATAACATCGAGCTGAAGCCGGGAAAAGGGGGGCAGATTGCGCGAACGGCGGGGGCAGGCGCGCAACTGGTTGCAAAAGAGGGCGCTTACGCCCATGTGAAGCTTCCCTCGGGTGAGGTGAGGCTCATACCGGTGCGGTGCCGCGGCACCATTGGCCAATTGGGCAACATCGAGCACGAGAACATATCGCTCGGCAAGGCGGGGCGCTCCCGATGGCTCGGTCGCAGACCCCGCGTGCGGGGAGTTGCCATGAACCCGGTTGACCATCCGCTCGGGGGCGGCGAAGGCAAGTCTTCTGGAGGGCGCCATCCGTGCTCTCCCTGGGGCATGCCCACCAAAGGATACAAGACACGCAAGAAGTCGAAGACTTCGAGCAAATACATCGTTAAGAGAAGGAAAGGGTAAGATGGTGGAGGCCGAGACGTGGCACGATCAATAAAAAAAGGCCCGTTTGTGGACGAACATCTCATGAACAAGGTGCTTCGCCAGCAGCAGGTCGGCGACAAGAAGATAATTCGCACCTGGTCGCGGCGTTCCACGATAGTACCGGAGATGGTCGGCCTGACTTTGGCCGTCTACAACGGGAAGAAATTTCTGCCCATTTACATAACCGAAAATATGGTTGGCCACAAGCTCGGAGAATTCGCTCCCACGCGGTTCTTCCGCGCGCACGGCGGCGCAGAGAAGGCGAGCGCTGTCCGCGGCAAGAAAGGATGACCGGGACGCCACCCGTACGGAGCAGTCATCATGATAGCGAGGGCTAAAGGAAGATTCATACGAGTCGCACCGCGGAAGGCACAGCTCGCAGCCGACCTCATACGGGGAAAACATGCTGATGAGGCGCTGAGCATGCTTCGCTTTACACCGAAGAGCGCTGCGGCCACGGTCGAACGCGTTCTGAAATCGGCGATAGCAAACGCGGAGCAGAGGGACGACGTGAACGTGGACAACCTCTATGTGAGCAAAGCGACTGTGGACGGCGGACCGATGCTCAAACGGTTCCGTCCCGCGCCCCATGGGCGTGCTGTAAGAATTCGCAAACGCTCGTGCCATATCACCATCGAACTGGACGAAAAGGAACGGTGAACGATGGGACAAAAAGTACATCCGACCGCCTTCAGGCTCGGCACTACCAAGACATGGTCCTCCCGCTGGTTCGCCAAGAAGGACTATGCAAAGCTCCTGCATGAAGACCTGAAGGTCGTGAAGCTCGTCAAGCAGAGGCTTGCTCATGCGGGCATCTCGAAGGTCGAAGTAGAAAGAATGGGTCAGAAGGCCCGGGTTACCATTCACACAGCGCGCCCGGGTATTGTAATTGGACGGCGCGGGAGCGAAGTGGACCAGTTGCGTGCAGAACTGGAAAAGCTCTCTGAGAATGAAGTCTACATCGTTGTCCAAGAGATAAAGAACCCGGAACTTGACGCGCAGTTGGTCGCCGAGAATATCGCGCTCCAACTCGAGAGGCAGGTCTCCTTCCGGCGCGCCATCAAGAGAGCCGTCACGACATCCATGAGACTCGGCGCCAAGGGCATTAAGGTCCAGTGCGCTGGCAGACTCGCGGGAGCCGAGATAGCACGGACGGAATGGTACCGGGAGGGACGCGTCCCGCTCCAGACGCTCCGGGCCGACATCGATTATGGATTCGCCGAGAGCAATACGACGTTCGGGAAAATAGGCGTCAAGGTGTGGATATTCCATCATGATGAAATTCACGGCCGTGAGCCCGGTCGCCGTGAAACCGTGTAAGGGGATGCAGAAGAGATGTTGATGCCGAAGAGAGTCAAGTACCGCAAGCAGCAGCGCGGTCGCATGAAAGGCAGAGCGGCGCGCGGGGATACCGTCAATTTTGGCGAATACGGGCTGCAGGCACTCGAGCCCGCATGGATCACCGCGCGGCAGATCGAGGCCGCACGAATCGCGCTCACGCGGAAAATCAAACGCGGCGGGAAAGTGTGGCTGAACATCTTTCCGGACAAGCCGATTACCAAGAAGCCGTTGGAAACGCGCATGGGCAAGGGCAAGGGCGAGCCGGAAATGTGGGTCGCCGTCGTCCGGCCCGGCAAAGTCCTGTTCGAGCTCGAAGGCGTGAAAGAGGACCTTGCGAAGGAAGCCTTCCGTCTGGCCTCGAGCAAGCTGCCCATCCGCACCCGGTTCGTGAAGCGGCTGCATGCAGTGGGAGGGACACACTGATGCGCGCCAAGGAATTGCGGGAACTCACTGTCGAGGAGCTTGAGCACGAACTGAGAGAGGCCACCCAGAGCATCTTCAATCTCAGGGTTCAGACGGCGAGCGGCCAGCAGCTTGACAACGTGAAACGGTTTCGGGAGCTGCGGCGGGATATTGCTCGAATGAAGACCGTGCTGGGCGAAAAGAAACGGATACAACCCGAGGGATAAGGGCGGCGATATGGGAACCAGCCAACACAGACAGCAAAAGACCGGCGTTGTCACCAGCGCCGGCATGAACAAGACTATAGTCGTGGCCGTGGAGAACACGTTCCTCCACACCACGTACAAGCGAGTTGTCAGGCGGACCAAGAAGTTCAAGGCGCATGACGAACGACAGGAGTGCGGCCCGGGTGATATCGTCCGGATAGTCGAAACCAGGCCGTTGAGCAAAACCAAGAGATGGCGGCTTGCGGAGGTCATCAAGCGAGCCAAGTGATGGCAGACACCAGGCTATACCGCGGTTGACATTCATGGAGCAACCATGATTCAGATGAGGACAATGCTCGAGGTCGCGGACAACTCGGGCGCCAAAAAACTCCAGTGCATCCAGGTTCTCGGCGGGACCAAAGCGCGCTATGCCCGCCTGGGCGATGTGATCGTGTGCAGCGTCAAGGCCGCGATGCCGCAGGCCCAGATAAAGAAGGGTGACGTGGTGAAGGCCGTTATCGTCAGGACGAGGCGGGACACCTCGCGTCCGGACGGTTCCGTTATCAGATTCGATGATAACGCGGCGGTCATTATTAACGAGCAAATGGTTCCCCGCGGGACGCGAATCTTCGGGCCGGTCCCCCGTGAGCTGAGAGAAAAGGATTTCATGCGAATCATATCTCTCGCGCCCGAAGTGGTTTGAGGCAACACGGAAAACAGGAACATGAGCAAATCGAAAATGCACCTGCGCAAGGGCGACACCGTGGTAGTCCTCTCCGGCAAAGAGAAAGGGAAGAGAGGAAAAGTGCTGCTCGTCTCGCCCGAGAGCAACCGCGCCATCGTCGAGGCCATCAACATGGCGGTGCGACATGAACGACCATCACGCAGGAATCCGCAAGGCGGCATGATACAGAAAGAGGCGGCCATTCACGCTTCGAATCTGATGCTCATCTGCCCCAAGTGCGGCAAGCCTGTCCGAACCGGAAAACGACTCCTCGAAGACGGCGCGAAAGTGAGGACATGCAAAAAGTGCTCCGAAATTGTGGACCAGGGCTAGGGGAAAGGTCATAGCACATGGCCAGACTCAAGGAAAAGTATAGAAAAGAAGTCGTCCCGGCATTGAAAGAGAGATTGGGGCTCAGCAACGTCATGGAGGTCCCGCGTCTCAGCAAAATCGTTGTCAACATGGGCCTCGGCGACGCACCCTCGGACGCGAAGGTGATGGAAAGCGCGATGAAGGAGTTGGCCAAGATCACCGGCCAGAAGCCCGTGGTGAGACGTGCGAAGAAATCCATCGCCAGCTTCAAGCTCCGTGCCGGCGCCGCCATCGGATGTATGGTGACGCTGAGGGGCGACCGCATGTACGAATTCTTCGACCGGCTCGTCAATGTGGCCATCCCCCGAATACGAGACTTCCGGGGCGTATCGCGGAACGCATTTGACCGATTCGGCAATTTCACGCTCGGCATCAAAGAACAGATTATCTTCCCGGAAATAGATTACGATGACGTATATAAGATCCGGGGGATGAATGTCGTGTTTGTTATCCAGAACTCCAATGGCCGCGAGGCAAGCCTCGAACTCCTCAAGGAGTTGGGCATGCCCTTCGGCATGAGCTAGCCCGAAAGAGGCTTGCTGGAGCGGAGAAAGCTCTGTGGCAAAGAAATCTCTCGTTGCGAAAAGTAAGCGGAAGCCGAAGTTCCCGGTTCGAAAATACCACAGATGCCGAATCTGTGGGAGGCCGAGGGGTTACCTCCGGAAATTCGATGTGTGCCGAATCTGCTTCAGAAACCTGGCACGTGAGGGAAGGCTTCCCGGAGTCATCAAGGCGAGCTGGTAATCCCGCGGGGCGCGGGGAAGCCCAGCGCCGGACAAAATAAGGAGAACAGACCTCAATGTCGCTTTCGGACCCGATTGCCGACATGCTCGTTCGCATTCGCAACGCGAACGTTGCAAAGAACGAGAAAGTGGATATCCCCTCCTCCAAGATGAACGAGGACATCGCGCGGATACTCAAGCGGGAAGGCTACGTTACGGACTATAAGGTCATCGAAAACAGGAAGCAGGGGATCCTCAGAGTCTTCATGAAGTACGGGCCGGGTGAAGAACGCGTAATCAGAGGATTGCGCCGTGTGAGCAAACCCGGCAGGCGCGTGTATCGGGGAGCCAAGGAGCTGCCCCGTGTGATGGGCGGTTTGGGCGTTTCCCTCGTGTCCACGCCGAAGGGAGTCCTGACCGACAAGCAATCGCGGGAGGCAAACCTCGGCGGAGAGATCATTTGCGAAGTGTGGTGAAAGAAGAAGGGACTCTTGTGTCTCATGTCGCGCATAGGCAAAAATCCAATCCAAATTCCTGACAAAGTCAAGGTTACCGTGAGCGGCCAGAGAGTGTTCGTTGAAGGGCCGAAGGGCAAGCTCGAGCACGACGTTCACCCCCGTATCCGCGTGACAGCCGAGGAGGGACGCGTCTCTGTCGCCCGTTCGGACAACACGCGTCTCAGCCGTTCCCTCCACGGTCTCACCCGCGCGCTTATCGCTAATATGGTCCGGGGAGTGAAAGAGGGATTCCAGAAAACTCTTGAAATTCAAGGTGTGGGCTACCGCGCCACGAAACAGGGCGCGGCTCTCTCCTTCCAGCTTGGCTACAGTCATCCGATTGTGTTTGAGCCGCCGCAGGGAATAGAGCTCTTTGTCGACCGCAACATCGTAACCGTTGCCGGAATAGACAAACAGGTTGTGGGACAGGTTGCCGCCCACATACGGGCTCTGAGGCGCCCGGAGCCCTATAAGGGCAAGGGAATACGCTACGTCGGCGAGCGTGTGCGCCGCAAAGCAGGCAAGGCAGGCTTGTAATCGAGGTTCATGAATGGGAGAAGCAAGACTCAGTAAAGTGGCCGCGCGCCAGAGGCGGCATCTCCGCATACGGCAGAAGGTTGCGGGAACGTCCGAAAGGCCGCGACTCTGCGTGCACCGCACTCTGAAACACATCTACGCCCAGATTGTCGATGATACCAATGGACGAATGCTTGTTACCGTGTCATCCCTCTCCCCTGACGCGAAGAAGGGCGGCGCTACAGGCAAGAGCATCACATCGGCCCGCGTTGTCGGTCAGGTGGTGGCCGAAAAGGCGCGGGCGGCCGGAATCGAACAGGTTGTGTTCGACCGCAGCGGCTACCTATACCACGGACGCGTGAAGGCGCTGGCCGAAGGAGCGCGCGAAAAAGGACTCAAGTTCTAGGAGGCACTTTGGAAAAGTTTCAGCCCGAAGCACAGGAGCTCAGAGAAAAAATAGTGAAGATTAACCGTGTCGCGAAGGTCGTCAAGGGCGGCCGTCGTTTCGGCTTCAGTGCGCTCGTCGTCGTTGGTGACGGCAAAGGCCGCGTTGGCTCAGGACTGGGAAAGGCCAACGAAGTGCCCGAGGCGATCCGGAAGGGAATCGAGAAAGCAAAGAAATCGATGATCACTATTCCCATTGTCAACGGCACGGTCCCCCACGAGACCATCGGCGAGGCGGGGGCAGGACGGGTTATCATCAAGCCGGCCTCTCCGGGAACGGGTGTGATTGCGGGAGGCGCGGTCAGGGCGGTGATGGAGGCGGCAGGGGTGTCCAACGTGCTGAGCAAATCACTCGGGTCGGGCAATGCTATCAATGTAATCAGGGCGACCCTGGCGGCGCTCAAGAACCTGCAGACCGCCGAGGAAGTCGCCTCCAAACGTGGCAAGCAAGTCTCCGAAATATTTGCATGAAGGGTTAAACGCAGCCATGGAACTGAATACTATCAAGCCGCCGCGTGGAGCGCGCAAGAAGCCCAAGCGAGTGGGCCGTGGCCGCGGCTCCGGCCACGGCAAGACCGCATGCAGGGGCTCAAAGGGGCAGCGGGCCCGCTCCGGCCCTAAATCATCACGCGGGTTCGAGGGCGGCCAGATGCCGCTCCAAAGACGTGTCCCCAAACGCGGCTTCGCCAATATCTTCAGGAAAGAATACGAGGTAGTGAACGTCGAGCGGTTGAACGCCTTCGAGAAAGATGCGGAGGTAACGCCGGAGGTGCTCGGCGACAAGGGCATGGTGAGGCTGAATAGGGACGGCGTGAAAATCCTCGGCGGGGGCGACCTCAAGGTTCCACTCACCGTTCGCGCGCATGTTTTCAGCAAATCGGCCCGCCAGAAAATCGAGGCCGCGGGCGGCAAGGCAGAGGTGGTCTGAGTGCTCAACGCATTCCAGAATGCGTTCAAGATACCCGAGCTCAAGAACCGCATCATCTTCACGGTCGTGCTCCTCGCAGTCTACCGGCTCGGCGGCCACGTGCCGACGCCGGGAATCAACGGCAGGCTGCTCGCGGAGTTTGTGGCCGAACGGCAGAACACGCTGCTAGGGTTCGCCGACCTGTTTGCTGGGGGCGCGTTCAGCAGGATGACCATATTCGCTCTCGGCATCATGCCGTACATCAGCGCGTCGATCATACTGCAATTGCTTGTTGCGGTGATACCGTACTTTGAAAAGCTCTCCAAGGAAGGAGAAGAGGGGCGGAGGAAGCTCACGCAATACAGTCGGTATGGAACCATTGCGCTCACGGCGGTCCAGTCGTTGGGCATCAGTCTGTGGCTTTCAAACCCGAGCAATTTCGGCGGCAAGGAAATGGTGCCGCATCCGGGCCTTGGTTTTGTCCTGCTCACCATGATTACGTTCACCACCGGCACGGCTTTCATCATGTGGCTCGGCGAGCAGATAACGGAGCGCGGCATCGGAAATGGAATATCGCTTATTATCTTTGCTGGAATCGTGGCGGGGCTGCCTACGGCGCTCGCCCTGCTCGTCAGGAACATTCAATTGGGCGAAATGAGCATCTTCAAGATGATCGTCCTGCTTGTGTTGCTGGTTGCGGTGACCGCCGGCACGATTGTGCTGACGCAGGCGCAGAGGAAGATACCGGTGCAGTACGCGAAACAGATAAAGGGACGCAAAGTCTACGGAGGTCAGAGCACGTGGCTCCCGCTCAGGGTCAACCAGGCGGGGGTAATCCCCATCATCTTCGCCTCGTCTCTCCTGCTCTTTCCGCCGACGATCGCCCAGTTCCTGCACACCCGTGCGATGGAATCACTTGTGAATTGGCTCTCGCCCGGAGCTTTGCTGTACAACATTTTCTATGTCGTACTCATTGTGTTCTTTACCTATTTCTATACGGCTATCACGTTTAACCCGATCGACGTTGCTGACAACCTGAAAAAATACGGCGGGTTTGTGCCGGGGATACGGCCGGGAAGGCCGACCGCGGAGTATCTGGACAGAATCATGACGCGCATCACGTTCCCCGGCGCTCTCGCGCTCGCTTTTGTTGCGGTCATTCCCACTGTCATAAGCCGCGGCATGCGTGTGGACTACCTTGTCGCCAGCTTCTTCGGGGGCACCAGCCTGCTCATCGTGGTCGGAGTGGCACTCGACACTATCCAGCAGATTGAGTCGCACCTGCTCATGCGGCATTACGACGGCTTCATGAAAAAGGGGCGCGTCAGGGCGCGAAGATTCTAAGGTAAAAGGCGGAGGACTGAGAAAGTGACGAAGTCGGAGAGAAAGCGATTCATGGTTATGCTTGGTCCGCCCGGCGCGGGTAAAGGCACCCAGGCAGTCAAAGTTGCCAAGCGATACTTGATTCCTCACATCTCAACCGGCGATATTTTCCGCGCTGCGATAAAGGAAGGAACGGAACTCGGGCGGAAGGCAAAACAGTATCTCGATTCGGGCGAGCTCGTTCCGGATTCAGTCGTCACGGACATCGTGGCCGAGAGAATCAAGAAGAACGACTGCGCCCCAGGATTTCTGCTCGACGGCTTCCCGCGCACCTTGCCGCAGGCTGAAGTACTGGATACTATATTAAGAGATAACGGATGTCCATTGACTGCCGTCATTAACCTCACGGTTGACAGAGAAGCGCTGGTGAAACGGCTCACCGCGAGGCGCACGTGTTCCGATTGTGGCGAAAACTACAATATTATGTCAAAGCCGCCCAAGAAGGAAGGCGTCTGTGACAAGTGCGGCGGAAAACTCTACCAACGCGACGACGATAAGCGTGAGACCATAGAAAATCGGCTCTCGGTGTACGAGAACCAGACCGCACCGCTCGTTGCCTATTATCAGCGGAGCCAGCGGCTCGTGAACATTTCGGGCGAAGGCGCAATTGAAGATGTATTCGGGCGCATCTGCCGAGCGGTCGGTTGAGTTTGGCTGAAGGAGCGCGATCTCGGTGATTGTAATCCGGTCGCCGGAGGAGTTAGAGACACTCCGCGAGGCTAATCGGATAGTCGCCCGCATCTTGCAGGAACTTGCGGATGACATTAAGCCCGGCATATCAACCGAGTGGCTCGACCAGAAGGCGGAACGGCTGATCCTCAAGGCGCACGGAAGGCCCGCCTTCAAGGGATACAGAGGATATCCGAAGACGATATGCGCCTCGCTCAACGAACAGGTGGTGCACGGGATTCCCTCACCGAGCGTTGTCCTGAGGGAAGGTGACATTATCAGCATCGATATCGGAATCGTGTATCGGGGATATGTCGGCGACACCGCGGCGACATATCCGGTCGGCGAAATTTCCGAGGAAAAGCGCCGACTCATACAGGTCACGCGTGAATCACTTTGCAAAGGAATTAAGCAGGCGCGAGTGGGCAAGCGCCTGTCGGATATTTCGCACGCTGTCCAGGCGCACGTCGAAAAACACGGCTTCTCGGTGGTTCGTGATTTCGTCGGGCACGGCATCGGGCAGCAGATGCATGAGGAACCGCAGATTCCTAATTTCGGCCGCCCAAATCAGGGGCCCCGGCTGGAGACGGGTATGGTGTTGGCAATCGAGCCGATGGTCAACGCCGGAACCTATGAGGTGAAGGTGCTCGACGACCGATGGACCGCCGTCACGAAGGACGGTCGGCCATCTGCCCACTTCGAGCATTCCATCGCCGTGACCAATGGAGAAGCGGATATCCTGTCGCTGCCTCCAGAGGGGGGCACAGCCGCTCGCTCTGTCACGCATGTGCGAGGATGAGCGATGGATTGCGGTTCCAAACGGCAGGTAAAGGAATGAGGGCTGTATGGCGAAGGAAGAACCCATCGAGGTTGAAGGAACCGTGGTCGAGCCTTTGCCGAACGCAATGTTCCGCGTCGAGCTCAAGAACGGCCATCGTATCCTCGCGCACATCTCGGGGAAGATGCGAATGCACTTTATCCGCATCCTGCCCGGCGATACGGTGAAGGTCGAGCTCTCGCCGTATGACCTCACACGGGGACGAATAGTGTATCGATACAAATAACGTGCACCAAGGGCGGACAGAGTCCATGAAAGTAAGAACGTCGGTAAAGAAGATCTGCGAAAAGTGTAAGATCGTCAAGCGAAACGGTGTTGTCAGGGTCATTTGCTCGAACCCGAAGCACAAACAGAGGCAAGGCTAGCTCCTCGGCGGAGTCGTCCGGGGCGGCGGGGAGGTGTTCAAGAAAGTTGGCACGGATACTAGGCGTTGACCTACCCAGGGAAAAAAGGGTCGAGATCGGCCTCACATACATATTCGGCGTAGGGCGCACCAGTTCAAGTAAGGTGCTCGAAGCCGCAGGGGTTAATCCGAACACGAGAGTGAAGGATCTGACTGACGACGAGGTCCGTCGCATAACTGCTGTCATCTCCCGTGATTGTCAGATAGAAGGCGACCTGCGGCGCGAAACCGCCACCAACATCAAGCGCCTGATGGACATCGGTACATACAGAGGACTGAGACACCGCAAGGGGCTGCCTGTCAGGGGTCAGAGGACCCATACCAACGCACGAACGCGGAAGGGACCTCGGAAGCAGCGGCCCGGCAAGAAGAAGTAATACAATCCGGAGGGTATCAGGAGTGGCCAAGGCAAAAAAGGGACCGCAGGAAAAGAAGCCGAGAAAGAAGAAACTGGCTCTTGGCGTGACGAGCGGAGTCGCCCATGTCCAGGCGACGTTCAACAACACCATTGTCACCATCACGGACAACAACGGAAATGTCGTCGCGTGGGCAAGCGCAGGGACGGCGGGCTTCAAGGGCTCGCGAAAGAGCACGCCCTTTGCCGCTCAACAGACCGCCGGTTCCGCTGCGAGGAAGGCGATGGACGCCGGGCTCAGAGAAGTGAAGGTATATGTGAAAGGTCCGGGCGCCGGTCGCGAATCGGCCATCCGGTCGCTCCAAGCGGCAGGCCTCCAGATCAACATGATCAAGGATGTGACACCCATTCCGCACAACGGTTGCCGTCCGCCCAAGCGGCGCCGGGTGTGATGAAATCAGGAGAAACAGATGGCTCGGTATACTGGTTCGGTATGTAAGATTTGCAGGCGGGAGGGCGTGGAGCTCTTCCTCAAAGGGGCGCGGTGCTTTTCGCCAAAGTGCGGTATCAAAAAACGGAATTATCCCCCGGGAATGCATGGCAAGCGGCGGGTGAAGCACTCCGATTACGGCGTTCAGCTTCGTGAGAAGCAGAAGATGAAACGCATGTACGGCGTGATGGAAAAACAGTTCCGCACCTACTTCACCCGTGCGACCAAAAGTCCCATGCTCACCGGCGAAAAGCTCATCCAGTTGCTTGAAGGCAGGCTCGACAGCGTGGTGTACCGCATGGGATTTGGCTCATCGCGTGCTCAGGCGCGACAGTTCGTCTCGCACGCCCATATTCTGGTGAATGACAAGAAAGTTAATCTGCCGTCTTACCAGGTCAAGCCGGGGGACGTCGTCGGCCTGAGCGAAAAAGGCAAGAAGATGCATGTGATGCAGGCGAATCTGGATGCCGCTATGCAGCGGGGCGTACCACCGTGGGTAGAAGTCGAGCCGGAAAAGTTCGCCGGCAAACTGCTTCGTCTCCCCACGAGAGACGAGGCGGCGTTGCCAGTTGAAGAAAAACTGGTGATTGAGCTCTATTCCCGCTGAGAAGAACACAAACACATACGATGGCCGCTGCGGTTAAATCACAACTCTGTTGGGGGCGCACACGCTTATGAACAGAACGCTGGGAATGCCCAAATGGCAAAAGGACGAAGACGTTTCGACCGAAACCTACGCCCGATTCGTCGTGGAGCCGCTTGAGCGCGGCTACGGAGCGACCGTCGGCAACTCTCTAAGACGCGTGCTCTTGTCCTCGCTCGAGGGAGCGGCTATCACTGCGGTGAGAATAGAAGGAGTGCAGCATGAATTCGGCTCCATCCCGGGCGTGGTCGAGGACGTCACCGAAGTCGTGCTCAATCTGAAGTCGGTCAGACTCAAGATGCACGGCACGGCGGAGATGAAAAACATCCAAATAACAACCTCAGGGAAAAAAGAGATCGCGGCTGCGGCCCTGGCCGTGGACGAGGAAATCGAAATCCTCAACCCCGACCAGCATATACTCACGTTGAACCAGGGCTCAAAGCTCGTCATGGACCTCGAAATCGGCCGCGGCAGGGGATATACGCCGGCGGATCAGAACAAGCGAGACAACCATCCCATCGGCACAATCAGCATCGACTCCGTCTTCTCGCCCGTCGAGAAGATGAATTTCACCGTGGAAAGCGCACGCGTGGGCCAAATGACCGACTATGACAAGCTGATCCTCGAGATATGGACCAACTCGAGCATCCTGCCGGAAGACGCCCTTGCGGCCGCGGCTCGCATCCTCATACGCCATTTCAACATCTTTGTGAAGTCGGAGACAGACGAGGAGATGGCGCGGACCTCGCGCGCCGAAGTGCTCGAGGAAGCCCGGAAATATCTGGACAAGAGCGTCAATGAACTGGAGCTCTCGGTCCGTGCCGCCAACTGCCTGCGGGCCGCAAACATCAAGACGATTGCCGAACTCGTGCAGAAATCGGAAGCCGAAATGCTGAAATATCGCAATTTCGGCAAGAAATCACTCGATGAGATACGTGCCGTGCTCGTGGGCATGAATCTCCGCTTCGGAATGAAACTGGATGGGTACCAGCCCACGGCGGCACCCGGCGAAGAGACAGAATGAGACAGCCGGGGCCGGCGGCGCGAAGGTACTCGATTGAGCGAATGACGAAATGCCAGCCAGTTGAAACCGCGGGCATGTGAAACAAACGCAGGAAGGCCTGATGAGATGAGGCATAGAAACAAAAAAGGGAAACTCGGCCGCACGAGCGCGCATAGAGAGGCGCTGCTCTCGAATCTTGCTGCATCGCTTATCATGAACGGGCGCATCACGACGACGGTCGCCAAGACGAAGGCGCTCAGGTCGGTCGCAGAGAAGCTGATTACGCTCGGGAAGAAACAGGACATCAATGCCAGACGCCAGGCAGCGGCAATCTTGAAGGATAAGCGCGCAGTAAAGAAGCTCTTTTCCGAGATCGGACCCCAATTCGACAGCCGCAACGGCGGTTATACGCGCATCATACGCATGGGACAGCGGACCGGCGACGGTGCGCCGATGGCGATTCTCGAGCTTGTGTCCTGATTTGCTCTGAACTCATGTGAAGAAAGCCCCGCGGCTGCGGGGCTTTTTCATTCGCCGTGAATGCGGCCAACGCGCAATCGAAGAAAGGGGGAGACAACCATGGGCAAACTGGAAGACGTCATGAAGGCCGAAATAGGCCGACTCGCAAAAAAACAGGTGCGGGCTGCGGTTGCCCCGCTGCAGAGAGATGTCCGCAGGTTCAAACGCACACTCAGCCAGCTCGTGAGGGCAACATCCAGGCTGGAAAAGGCAGCCGCTCAGCAGGCGCG
Organism: Candidatus Abyssobacteria bacterium SURF_17; assembly: GCA_003598055.1. Lineage (GTDB taxonomy): Bacteria > Abyssobacteria > SURF-5 > SURF-5 > SURF-5 > SURF-17. The sequence goes on from QZKI01000091.1 coordinate 15,702, forward strand.
GCGGTTGCCGCTCGCTAAAGGACGCCCGCAGGCAAGCGAGGAAGAAGTCAGGGCGGCTCGGCTCTCTCCTCGCGTCATCAAGAATCTTCGAAGGAGGCTTGGCATAAGCCAGGAACAACTGGCAGCGCTTGCCGACGTGACGCCCGGCGCCGTGGCCGCGTGGGAACAGGGACGGGCCAAACCGCGCGGAATCAACAAGTCGGCGGTGGTAGCGCTCCGCAAGTTCGGCCGTCGAGACGTAAAAAGGCTTCTTGCCACGAAGGATGCTGCGCCTGGAAGAAAAAGGGCTGGCAAGAAACCCGGCGCATGAACCGGTCTCTCAACCCCTGAGCGCTATCAATTTTCACTGTTTCTCAAGGGGGCAGAGGGGAGATTATGGAGCGAATCCCGCGTTGCGCGGGACGTTCTTCCATAAGAATTGGTCTTTGTACCTATTGCTCTTTTCTCTGTGGGGGTGAATCTTGTGTTTGCCCGCGCGTGCAGTAATCAACCACTCAGGTGCTGCTTGAAGAAGTTCACAGCTTCCGCCGCCGAGCGACGTGCTCGGTCGCCCTTGTAGAACTCAAAATGCCGGGTCTTCTCGAACACCACCCATTTCTTCGGTTCGGGCGCTTTATCGTACAACTCCTTATAATTCTCCATCGGGCAGACCACGTCGAGCTCGGCCGCAATCAGCAGCAGCGGCCGGTTGCCCTTCTTATGAATCACCATTAGGGGCGAGAATTCCATGTGCGCCTCGAGGAACTGGAGCAGAATCTCGCGGCCCGCAAGCTGCGGCAGCAGCTTCGATTCCTCCTCGAAGAACTCGGTCATCTCAGGGTCTGCGGCGAGTCCCATGGCCTCGGTATACATCGGGTCATTGTGGAGCACGCGCCTGCGTCTGTCCTCCTCCACCATGGTGCGGAACGCCTCGATCTGCTCCGCCGGAAAGCGACTCGCGGCCGCGGCGTATCCGTCCGAAAAACCGAGCTGACCGACACATGCCTTCGCACGGTCGTCGAGCGCAAACGCATATGGCGCGAGCGCTCCGCCATATGAGGTTCCCCACAGCCCGATTCGGTCCTCGTCAACCTCGGGCCGCGTCCTTATGTAGGTAGCGGCATTCCTGATGTCCGCGACCTGATCCTGCCAGAGCAAGCGCCCCCGCTGGCCGTCCGACTCGCCGAACCCGCGATAGTCAAACGTCAGGGCGACCAGGCCCGCCTCGGCGAACGCCTCCGCATACTGCGGCAGAATGCTCTCCTTGATTCCCGTAAAACCGTGGCAGAGCACAATTCCTGCCCGCTTTTTCTCGGGACTCGTGCTCTCAGGCAAATAGAGCATCCCGGCCAGCCTTGAGCCTTCGGAATAAAAATGAACCCGCTCTGTGCTCATGTTTCCTCCTTCTCTTTCTCTTCGTGGTAAATCTTGCGTCGGGGCGACTCGCCGAGTCGCCCTCATCGGCACTTGTGCGCGTGCGCCGCTGCAATAAATGCGTTGATGTTTTCCATGCGCGTTTCCAGCGGCCACGGGCTGCCAATGCTTACCACGAACCCCTTTGCCCTCAGGCCCGCCTGTATCTGTCGTTGAACCTCGGCTTCAACCTGAGCCGGACTCGCGTGCAGGCCGAAATGGGCGGCGTCAATGTTGCCGAATATGCATTTCTCCGCGCCTGCCCATTCCACGATGTCCTCGATGTCGAGAACAAGGTTCTTCTTGCTCTCCTCGAATGCGAGCGCGTCGCATGAAAGGCGCGTGAGCTTCGAAATCAGAGGCACGGGGTCGCCGCACAGATAGTATACGGTCAAGAGCCCGAGTTCTCGCGCATTTCGGAAGTACTCGATGTTGCATGGCAGCACAAACTCATCGAACAATTTCGGCGATATCACGTCGGCCCCGCTGAATATCTCCTCGACATACAGGCCATCATACCCCGCCTCTGCATATCCGCGCAGAATCGGCTTGCGCTGTTCGAGAATGCGCTCGATGAAATACCTGAGGTTTTCCGGATTGTCATAAAAAGCGAGCATCAGCCCCTGAAAGCCGAGGAGATAGGAGGCCGTATAGGGAGTGCTGTCGTGAGCGACGATGAAGAACGTATCGCCTTTTTCACGGATGACCTTGCGTGGCAGGTCGAATACTCCCTGCTCTTCAAGCTCCTCCAAAGATACGAGCCTTACCAGCATGTCGATGACTTCTCTGTTCTGGATGAGTTCTGATTGGTCCCATACGTCCTGTTCATCCGTCGAGATGTTGCCGTAGAGGTAGTCTCTGCCAGAGGGCAATCGTGAGGCGAGCATATCGCGCCGGTCACCCGTGACCGTATCGAGATACCAGAACGTGGAATCCTCAACGATGATTTCCGTGCGAGCAGCCCAGTCGCGCGCCGGCCCGGGAGCGGCCTCAATCCAGTCCGGCTTCTCGCGGAACATCTCGTAGGCGTGGTAAATCGCCGCCGCCCTGAACTCGATATCCTCATTGTGGTCGGGACGATAGCGTTTCATCCCCCGCATTCGCTCCCGATAGCGCTCCACATAATAACGTTTCTCTGTTGCTGCGCGGAACAGGCCGAGATAGCTCGGGGCTGCCGGCGCCACATCCAGTGTTTCCCCGCACAGCGCCGCCCGCAGCCGTTTTTTCGGCGTCATGATTTCTTCTCCGATAGTTGATGCAAATGATGGACACCATTATATTCCTGCTTGGTGGAAAGTCCAAACCATTGCGTCACTCCGGCCATGTCGGACATTTCGCAAAGAGGGCAGGTGTTGTGCGCTTGTTTTCAGGAATTGGGAATCCCATGACGTGTATGACGCATGTGAGGCATTTCCCAAATGACGGCCACAGAGGCGAAAGGGAATAGCGATAGGGGGAAACGGGGAAAGTGGGAAGCGGGAAAAAGGGACGGTTTTCGCCTCGGCTGTTCTCCGTACTACTCACCATTACTTTCTTGAATTTCTGTCACTGCTGTCCAAAACAGATTGTTCGGATTGACGGTTGAGCCGATAGGCGAAGGAGAATCAGGCATTCTGTGCGATGCACGGACCCTGTTGTCGGTAAGGTTTGCTTGCTGCCGTGAATATCCGCTGCTGTAAGGGCGCAATGAATTGCGCCCCTACAAACCTAACGGAGACCCTTGTAGGGGCGCGATTCATCGCGCCCAAGATGCGTTCGCGGGCGGTTGACCTTTATCTTGGACAAGAGTGAATTTCTGTCGCGATTTTCGTGAACATGCTTATCTAACTCGTTTACTTGAAATGGATTCCCGCTTTCGCGGGAATGACAAAATAGAACTCTTCATTCGTGCGATTCGTTGTGATTCGTCGCATTTGTGTTCCAGAGTTTTGGTTGCGGCTACGCTGCGCCGTGATCCCCGTGGTTGAAAAATGTTAGAATTCGTTTTGTTTTTGAAGTCAGTTACGTGCGAGGGTTCTCGATCTTTCGGGCGTGTTGCCCAAAGGGCTTTCCCAGTGCAGCGACTCAATGTTCCGGGTTTTTTGTTGTTCACGAAGTCGCGAAATCATGTTGGATGACCGGAAAGTGGAGAAGCTGAGTCAAATTTCAACTCTGCACGGTACGGCGTATTGTCTTCAATCTCTCCTTCCGAGGCAGACAAGAAGACATGGCACGGCGGGTCACTGCTCGTCCGAAAGATTCACGGTGTCCGAGTCCGGACCTTCCGTTTGGGCGCCTTTCTTCTTCCCGAACAGTTGAACCACCCCCACATAGAAAAGGGGAATAAAGAAAATCGCCAGAAAGGTGGCCGTAGCCATCCCACCCAGAACGCCGGTGCCGATGGCCGTTTGCGCTCCTGCGCCGGCCCCGGTGGCCATAGCCAGGGGCAAGACGCCGAAGCCGAATGCCAGCGAAGTCATAAGGATTGGGCGAAGCCTTAATTTGGCTCCTTCCAGAGTGGCCTCGACCAACCCCATTCCCTCGTGCACTTTGGCTATGGCGAACTGAACGATCAAGATGGCGTTCTTGGTTGTCAGCCCAAGGACCGTGAGGAGCCCGATCTGAAAGTAAACGTCATTGGGCAGGTGCCGAAGCGATGTGGCCAGCACTCCGCCGATGACACCGAGGGGCAACGCCAGCATAACCGAAATGGGAACGGTCCAGCTCTCATAAAGGGCCGCCAGGCAGAGAAAAATCACGATCATGGAAAAGGCGTAGAGCAGAGGCGCCTGGGACTTTGCCATCCGCTCCTGATAGGAAACCCCCGTCCAGTCAAAACCGATTCCGCCGGGTAATTTCGAGACGATCTCTTCCATCGCCTGCATCGCTTCGCCCGAACTTCTCCCCGGCGAGGGCTCGCCCAGGATGTTCAACGACGGGAAAGCGTTGAAGCGTTCCAGCCGCGAAGCCCCGTAGGCCCAGCGTCCGGAAGCGAATGAAGCGAACGGCGTCATCGTCCCCGCTTCATTGCGAACATACAAGTGTTCCAGGTCGCTGGGCAGCATCCGGTGGGGAGCGTCTGCCTGGACGTACACTCGCTTGACCCGTCCGCCCTGAATGAAATCATTCACGTACGCGCTGCCGAATGCCGCTGAGATAGTGTGGTGGATGGCAGTAATGGGAACCCCCAGGGCGCCCGCCTTTTCCCAATCCACATCGATTCGGTATTGGGGCACATCTTCCAGGCCATTTGGACGCACACGCGTCAGCCTCGGGTCCTGGGCAGCCATGTCGAGCATCTGGTTACGGGCCTCCATCAACGCTTCGTGACCGAGTCCTCCCCGGTCCTGTAATTGAAAGTCGAACCCGCCAGCCGTGCCCAACTCGACAACTGCCGGCGGCGCATACGCAAACACCCGTGCGTTACGGATATTCGAGAGCGCCTGCATAGCTCGTCCCACTATGGCGTTTACTTTCAGGTCCGGCCGATCACGCGCTTCCCAGTCCTTGAGCTTGATGAACGCCATTCCCACGTTTTGTCCCGCGCCGGAAAAGCTCCTACCGCTAATCGACATGCAGGATTCCACTGCTTCCTTCTCACCCTCCAAAAAATGGTTTCGGACATTTGTCATGACCTGCTCGGTCTGTTCCAGAGTCGAACCGGTTGGCAACATCGCCTGGATGAACATTATGCCCTGGTCCTCATCGGGGAGATAGGCGGTAGGCATTCGCTGGAACAGTAACCCCAAGGCCGCCACTATCACAAGGTAAATAAACAAATAACTGAGTTTCCTCGAGAGAATCCGGTGGACCATCGCCCGGTATGCGTCTCTTAAGCGGTAGAAGACTCGGTCAAACCACCGAAAGAAAGGACGGAATAGAAAGAAGCCGGTCTCCGCGGCCTCGTGTCCCTTTTCCACCCGCTTGAGGAGCGATGCGCAGAGAACGGGCGTCAGGATAAGGGCGACCAGCACCGAGAGCAGCATGGAGGCGATGACGGTCACGGAAAACTGACGATAAATGACGCCGGTGGAGCCACCGAAGAACGCCATGGGGCCGAATACCGCCGCCAGCACCAGCCCAATTCCGATCAACGCGCTGGTGATTTCTCCCATCGACTTTCGGGTCGCTTCCTTTGGCGGGAGCCCCTCTTCGCCCATGACCCGTTCCACGTTTTCCACCACCACGATGGCGTCGTCAACCAGAAGGCCGATGGCCAGCACCATCGCGAACATGGTCAGCATGTTGATGGAGAATCCGAACAGTCCAAGCACTGCAAAGGTCCCCAATATCACCACCGGCACCGCGATGGTCGGGATGAGCGTGGCCCGGATGTTTCCGAGAAAAAGATACATCACCAGAAAGACCAGCAGAATTGCCTCGAACAGTGTCTTGACCACCTCGCCGATGGCCACCTTCACGAAGGGCGTTGTATCAAAAGGGTAGATGACCTTCATGCCTGGGGGGAAATATTTGGACAACTCCGCCATCGTCGCCCTGACGGCATCGGCGGTGTCCAACGCATTGGCGCCGGCAGCCTGGCGGACGGCCAGCGCGGCCGCCGGGTTCCCGTTAAAAAGCACATGAGTTTCATACCGCTCGGTTCCCAGCTCGGTCCGCCCCACGTCCCGCACGCGCACGATGGAGCCGTCGGGGTTGATGCACAGCGGGATTGCGGCGAACTCCGCAGGCGTACGGAGCAGGTTCTGGACGATGATTGAGGCGTTCAACCGCTGTCCTTTCACTGCCGGCGCCCCGCCGAACTGGCCGGCGGACACCTCGACGTTGTAGGCGCGAAGCCCTCCGATCACATCTTCTATCGTCAATTGGTAATCCGTCAGTTTGTCCGGATTCAGCCATACGCGCATGGCATACTGAGAACCGAAGCTCTCCACTTCACCCACACCCGGCACCCGCGCCAACACCTTCTCGATTCTGGATTGGGCATAATCCGCCAAATCAATCATATCCATGCTGCCTTCCGAGGTCAGGCCTACGAGCATGAGGTAATTTCTGGTGGACTTGCTGACCTTGACGCCCTGGCGCTGCACCACGTCGGGCAAGCTCGCCATTGCAAGCTGCAGTTTATTCTGCACCTCGGCCCAGGCAAGGTCCGGGTCGGTCCCTGGAGCAAAGGTAAGTTCAATTCTTCCGGCGCCGGACGCATCGCTGGTCGCCGACATGTACAACAACTTGTCGAACCCGGTCATCTTCTGCTCGATGATCTGGACCAAGCTGTTTTCAACGGTTTCGGCAGAGGCCCCGGGATAAAAGGCGTCAATGGCGATTGACGGTGGGGCGATGGGCGGATACTGCGAGATGGGCAAGTTATAAATCGCCAGACCGCCCGCCAGCATCATGATGATGGCGATGACCCAGGCGAAAACCGGGCGGTCTAGAAAGAAGTTCGATAACATCGAGGTTCTCCTTCAATTCGATTCCGCGGGCGGATTTGTTTGGGGGGCTTCCTGACCGCCTGGGGAAACAACCTTCACGGCGTCGCCCGGGCGCACGTTCAACATGCCTTCGACAATCAAGCGCTCTCCCCTCGACAAACCCGATGAGACGAGCCATTGGTCGCCGATGGCGCGATCAAGCGTCAGCATGCGCTGTTGGACCGTGTCGGTCTCATCCACAATCAGCGCGATCGGCTCGCCCTTCGGATTGCGCGTCACGCCTTGCTGTGGGACAAGGATCGCATCTTCAGCCATACCCTCCTGCACAATGGCCCGCACGAACATGCCCGGCAGGAGCAGATGCTCCGGATTCGGGACTACGATACGCAACGTGAAAGACCCGGTGGCGGGGTCCACCGTCACGTCACGAAATTGCAGCGTGCCTTCGAGGGAATACGGCGTCGCATCTTCGAGAAGGAGGCGGACTTTTCTCTGATTTCTCCCATCGGCGCTGAGCCGCCCCGTTTCAAGGCTGCGTTTCAAACGCAGCAACTCGGCGGACGATTGGGTGACATCCACATAAATGGGGTCTAATTGCTGAATGGTTGCAAGGCTCATCGGCTGGTAAGCTGTCACCAGGGCGCCATCCGTCACACTGGATCTGCCGATGCGACCCGAGATGGGTGCGGTGACGCGCGCGTAGCCTAAATTGATGCGCGCCGCTTCAACGGCCGTCTTCCAATATTCAATCTCGGCCCGCGCCTGTTCCAAGGCGGCTGTCGCGTCATCATAATCCTGCTGGCTCACCACCTTGTCGGCGAGCAGGTCCTTATACCGCTCGGCCCTCAACTGGATGGATGACAGATTGGCCTGCGCCTTCCCGAGCGACGCCTTTGCAGAATCATGCGCCACCTGAAAGAGAGCGGGGTCAATCTGGTAAAGTAATTCGCCCGCCTTGACATCAGAACCCTCCTTGAAGAGACGCTTCTGGATGATGCCGTTGACCTGCGGCCGGATTTCAGCGACGAGGTAGGCCGAGGTGCGGCCCGGCAACTCGGTGTTCAGCTCGACCTGATGCGTCTCGATGGTCTCCGTGGCCACTTCCGGGACAGGCGCCGACGCGGCTTGTCCGCCGCGCTCGCTATGGCAGCCTCCGAGTAAAAAAAACGCCAGAACTGTGAGGGCAATGGTGCATCCAAGTGGTTCAGAACGCTTCCTGTTCAGTCGCATCAAAAACCTCCAAAACATCTGTGATGAAAGAACTTAGGGAATTGCAAAGCCTTCTCCGGCCTTCCGTTCGCCGGAAGGACGGCAGCCGTGTTCTGCTTGAATTCAACGGCTTTGGCGCTTTTGGATTTCCTGAGCTTACCTCTTCCTAATATATCGGTTATCTTGAAACCGCCGGGGTGTTCTAGGCGGCGCCTTCAGGGAAATGGCATTCATGCATTTATAATGATCCTCCCGCTCTAAGCCCTCGAATGCCTGCGAGGGAGAAGCGCGTAATGTGGTCTGCAATCCGCTCGATATCTGCTGGATTGAAGCTCTTTGGGCGAAGGGCCGCAATAACCCGCCTTCCCGTGAAATGCTGCAGACACTGTCCAACGATGCTCATCGCGCAAAGGAATATCACGTCGCGCTCTTCTCCCTCCGCCGGCTTCCCTTCCTTGAGCAGGTCAGATAGGATGCTTGCCAAGTACATATGAAGGGGCCGTATCGAACTTTGCACCACTCGGCCAAGAGCGTCGGTCGGATCAGCAATTTCCCGGGCCATAAGCTTTCCGTGCCAGGCAGGAACGCCTTCACCCAAAATACGCAAGAGAAACGAGTGAATGAATGTTCGAAGTTTTTCCTCAGGCGTCGCTTGATCCCGAAGGCCCAAATCGGGCGGATACTTTCTTGTTGCCGATTGGAGTGAGTGCTCGAGAACGGCCACATAGAGCCCTTCCTTGTCCCGGAAGTGGTAATTCACAGCGGCGACATTAGCGCCGGCACGGCTGCAAATTTCTCTAACCGTCGCAGACCGAAATCCATGATGAGCAAACACCTCGCCAGCCGCCTCAATCAGTCTTCCCTTTGTGTCATCAGTCTTCTTCGAGATGTCTTCCATCACACCCCCCAATTATTATTCAAACGCTTGTTTCAAACCATAATTTATAATATGTGTTGGCATCTGTCAAGAGAATTTTTCGGATCTTCCTGCGCGCCTTAGCAGGATGCCCGCAGTTTTAAGAGTTTATGGTCAGTAGAAGCTTCCAAGTACTTTAGGGATTTAGCCATGTGAGCCTTCGGGTGTCCTCACGCCTATCTGCCGCGACTATTGCATCATGTCACAGTTAGCGGCTGAATAATCTGAGAGAATCTGTGGATAACGAGGCCTTTTCCCATTTCTGTCCATTTCTGTCCTGGATTTTTGGGAAGCCTTCACATTATAATCGGCACCATCCTGGGCCAAGGGGACTGTCCCTTCAAAGGCGAAAGGAACGTTAAGGGAGGGGAAACGGGAAAGGGGAAAGTCGAAGGGGGTTCTCCCGCAAGAGTTTAAGCGTTCATCCTTCCTTTCTGGACTTACTCGCTCACAACCGACCAACCCCTCCTTTACCCAGTCGCCGGATGAGCAACTCCGTAGTGAATGATATGATGCACTCTTCTTCCTGGGCCGAAAAGTACGAAATTTCTGTTGGAAGTTGCACCTGATCGTTAGGTTTAAGTGAAACTTCGGTCTCGATTTTTCACGTCATTCATCCACCGCGAAGATGCACAGTTCGTTTTCAACTCTGCACCGGCGCCCCCGTGAGACAACTTCGCCAGCGTATTTGACCTCTGTTCCCCGCGGTGGATAATTGGTTCATGGTTTGCGGTCCACGGTTCAATGTTCAAGGTTCAAAGTCTTCAGAATCCGTAAGAATCCGTTGACAAAGATGGTTTCAGGTTTCGGGTTGAAGAATCTGAGTGAATCAGCGCAATCTGCGGATAAAGAGGCTTTTTCCCTTCTCTGTCCTTCTCTGTCCTTGATTTTTGGGAAGCCTTCACATTATAATCGGCACCATCCCGGTCTCGGATGACAGCGCAACCTTATTTGCGCTCTCCCTGATTCCATCGTCGGCAACTCATGATTGCACCGATAAAGGAGGTTTTCACATGAGCGTTGATTTTGATGCCGTCCGCAAGCTATTCCCGATTACTGAAAATTTCGCCTATTTCCTGTGCAACGGGAAGTCCCCACTTCCGAAACCCACTGCCGATGCCATACATGAAATCACTGATTCACTCACGAACTCCGCCGCTATCGCAATGGCGCTGTTCAAGCCGGTGGTCAAGGAGACCCGCGAGCGAGTGGCGCGGCTGATTGGGTGCGAACCCGGTGAGGTGGCATTCTGCCGCAATACTGCGGAAGGAATCCTCTGGCTCGCTCAGTCAATGCCGTGGAAAGAGGGCGATGAGGTCATCGTTACGCAGCGTGAGTATGCGACCGTCGTGTATCCGTTCATGGCCCAGAAGCACTATGGCGTGAAGGTGGTGCTCGTGGAGCAGGACAATCGGCGCATCACGCCGGAAGTCATCAAGAAGGGCATCACCGACCGCACCCGGCTGGTTGCGGTCAGTTGGCCGCAATTCGATACAGGCCAGCGCTGCGATCTGAAGGCTATCTCTAAGATCTGCCACGAGCGCGGCATCGTATTCTACGTAGACCCGATACAGTGCCTCGGCACCATCCGCCTCAATGTGAAGGAGATGGACATCGACTGCATCTCCGCCGGAACCCACAAGTGGCTGCTTGCGCTGCCGGGCCTCGGCATTTTCTATTGCCGAAAATCGCTTCTCGAAAAGTTACGGCCTGTTCACATCGGGTGGGGGAGTCTCGAAGAAGAAGTGAGCATGGAATATCCGACCGACTCGTATCCGTTCACGCCCGCCAAGGGCGCGCGGCGATTCGAGGAAGGCTCGAAGAATGTGGTCGGCATCGCCGCCCTGCATGCTTCACTGGGGCTCATAGAGGAGGTAGGCGTCGAGAACATTGAGCGGCGCGTGAAAGAGCTGACCGATTACCTGTGCGAGAAGGCCAAGGCGAAGGGCTGCACCATCGTGAGCCCGCGCCAGGGCAACGAATGGTCGGGCATCGTGCTCATCCGCTTGCCGAAACAAGACCCGTATAAGCTTGAAGAAGACCTTCGCGGTGAGCTTATCATGGTGCACGGCATGCGCAACTGCCTCATCATGGCCGTGAACTTTTATAATAACCACGACGATATCGACCGCGTGATCGAGCGCATCGAGGCGTGATAAATAGGCGAAACGATAATCCCCCTTCCCCCCTTTAGAAAACGGGGGAACGCGGGTGTAGCCGCAGCCAAAAACAGATTGGGCGCGATAAATCGCAACGCTACAATGGTCGTAGGGGCGCAATTTATTGCGCCCTTTAACGTGCTTTGTTCCCGTTCGCCTTTTTATGGGGTCTGGTTTGCGCGTTCGCGCAGAGCGGCGAGATAGTGGTAGGGAAGTTTGACTGTTCCGAGTAAAGCCGAGTCTTTGATGATCCCGTGGCAGTCGGAGCCGCCGGTCACCATGAGGTTGTATTTAGCCGCGATGGCGAGGTATCTGTCGGTATCATCGCGCGCATGTTTTGGGCAATAAGCCTCGATTCCGCGGAGCCCCGACTCAACCAATTCAGGAATGCTCCCATCAATGCGCACAAGCTTCGGGTGTGCGAGCACGGAAATGCCGCCGGCAGCCGATATCAGTTCGAACGCCTCACGGATGTCTATTCGGGGTTTCTCCACGTACGCCGGTTTATCCTTCCCGATATATCGCTCAAATGCTTCCTGAACGGTTCTGACGCACCCGCGGTCAAAAAGCGCTCGGGCAAGGTGAAGCCGTCCGAGGCTGCCCCGGCCTCCGATCTTGCGAACCGTCTCAATCGAAATGTCGATGCCCAGCTTTCTCAGCCTATCGACCATTCTCTGCGTTCGCTTGAAGCGCTCGTACCGGAACTCTTTTAGTCTCTCCCTCAAGTGCCTGTGATTGTGGTCAATCAGATACCCGAGAAGGTGTATTTCCTTGCCGTTGAAACCGGAGCTGATCTCGACAGCGGGCACGATCTCGATTCCGTGCGAATGCCCAATCCATATGGCCTCGGTGATGCCGCTCACCTCATCATGGTCGGCGATGCCGATGGCCGCGAAGCCAAGCTCCTTCGCGCGGAGTATCACCTCTTCCGGCGTGAAGGATCCGTCCGAATAAATAGTATGCACATGCAGGTCTGCGTAGCGGTCCATTATCCCGTTGAACTCCCGGTTCCAGGCAACTCAGTCAACTCGATGGACTTTCCAATCTTTCCCCGTATCTTGTCGAGTACCCCGTTGATGAATCGTCCGGATTCTTCGGTTCCATATGATTTTGCTATCTCGACTGCCTCGTTTATGGTCACTTTCGGAGGGATTTCGGGTAAGAACATAAGCTCGAACGCAGCAAACCGCAGAATAGCTCTGTCAACGGCTGCCAGTCTGTCCAACGTCCAATTTTCCAAGGTCGAGCCTATCATGTCATCAATGCCTTCCCGATGTTCGAACGTGCCTCTCACAAGTTTCTCCGTGAATTCCCGCACCGCGGGACCGGTCGGATGCGTGCTCCAGAATTCGTTAAGAACAGGCCCGACGTCAGCGGTGCAGAAGTCGAGTTGAAACAATATCTGAAGCGCCTTCTCTCGCGCCTTTCGTCTTCCGCCCATATCAAAAAATCCTCAAATCTTGTCGAACAGGTTCACCATCTCGATGGCGGACATCGCAGCCTGGAATCCCTTGTTGCCCGCCTTCGTGCCTGCGCGTTCTATTGCCTGCTCCAACGTGTCCGGCGTGATCACGCCGTAGATGACGGGTACTCCCGTATTCAGACCGGTCTGCGCGATTCCTTTGGTGACCTCGCTCGCAATATACTCAAAATGCGGTGTAGAACCCCGAATGACCGCGCCGACACAGATAATGGCGTCATACTTCTTGCTCGCGGCCATCCGCTGGGCGGCATACGGGATTTCGAACGAGCCCGGCACCCATGCTATCTCGATTTCTTCGTCCTTCGCGCCGTGCCGCTTGAGCGCGTCAAGCGCGCCCTCGAGCAGCTTGTTCGTAATGAACTCGTTGAAACGAGATGCAACGATTCCGAACCTCTTGCCTTTTGCTATCAGTTGACCCTCATATACCTTTGGCATGTCTTCCTCTCCTTTCGCTCGCCCGAAGCACCTCGCTGTGGATTCAATTTCACGGTTCTGCAAAATATATATCCGCTATCCGTCATTGCGAGCGCAGCGAAGCAATCTCATCGGCAGTCACATGCTTGTGCAGAGATTGCTTCGTCATGCCCCGCCTCAGGCGTGGCATGACTCGCAATGACGGCCACAGTGGGCAACGTTTCTTTAGTCAAGTCTCCCCCGCAAACAGCGGGGGTGAAAATGCTCAGAAGCTCAACAGATGTCCCAGCTTCCGCCGTTTTGTATCCAGATAGTTGAGGTTTTCCGGGCTGGGTCTGACCTCAATCGGCACTCGCTCGACAACCTTCAGATTGTATCCTTCAAGGCCCACTATTTTGCGAGGATTGTTCGTCATAAGGCGTATCTCAGTCAAACCGAGGTCGGAGAGAATCTGTGCACCGATGCCATAGTCGCGCAAATCGGGCTTGAAGCCCAATTTCTCGTTCGCCTCGACGGTATCCAGCCCCTGGTCCTGGAGCGCATATGCTTTCAGCTTATTGTGCAGGCCAATGCCGCGCCCCTCCTGCCGCATATACAGCAGCACACCCATCCCGTCTTCTTGAATCATCTGGAGCGCCCTGTGCAATTGCGCTCCGCAATCGCACCGGTGTGAGCCGAATACGTCGCCGGTGAGACACTCCGAGTGCACGCGCACGAGGATTTCCTTTCGTCCGGCGATGTCACCCTTTACGAACGCGAGGTGGTGCCAATTGTCTACCGATGTCTCATACACATGCAGCGTGAATTCTCCGTAGTCGGTTGGGATCTTCGTGGTTACACTCCTCAATACAAGCTTCTCTGTGAGGCGACGATACTTGATAAGGTCTTCAATCGAACACATCTTGATTCCATGTTGCTTGGAGAACTCGATGAGGTCGGGCACGCGCGCCATGGTGCCGTCATCTTTCATGACCTCGCAGATCACCCCTGCAGGGTAAAGCCCCGCGAGTCGGGCGAGGTCAACCGAGCCCTCTGTCTGGCCCGTTCGCACGAGAACCCCTCCGTTGCGTGCGCGGAGCGGGAACACGTGGCCCGGACGCGCCAAATCCTCCGGCTTTGTGTCCGGATTGACGGCGGTCAATACCGTGGTCGCCCTGTCGGCGGCTGAAATGCCCGTCGTCACGTTTCGCTTGGCCTCAATCGAGACGGTAAAAGCGGTCTCAAACCGGGCTGAGTTCTCCGTCACCATGAGCGGCAGCTTAAGCTCATCGCACCTCTGGCCGGTCAGCGACAGGCAGATGAGGCCGCGCCCATACCGCGCCATGAAATTGATGGCCTCCGGTGTGATTTTCTCCGCCGCTACCGTCAAATCACCCTCATTCTCGCGGTCCTCGTTATCAACGAGGATAATCATCCGTCCTGCTCTTACATCATCAATAATCTCGGGGATTGGACTGAACATATGCGTCCTCCTTCATTGCGGTGTATCTCACGCTTGCCGGATACGATACGAAGTCTTACATGAATCCGGCGTCGTGCAGCAGTTTCTCCGTGACGGTTCCTTCAGCGGCGCCCTTGATATAACGGTGAACATACTTGCCGATGATGTCCGTCTCAAGATTCACATGGTCTCCGACACCCTTTGTGCCGAGTGTCGTGTGCTGTAATGTATGCGGAATGAGGCCGATGGCGAATCCTTCGCCGCTGCATTCGATAATTGTCAGACTGATTCCATCCACGGCGACGGAACCTTTCGGCACGAGATAGTGCGAGAGTTCCTTTGGAGCCGAGATTTCATAAAGGATTGAGTTGCCGGCCTTCCTCGTGTTCAGGATTTTGCCCGTTCCGTCCACATGCCCGGTTACCCAATGGCCGCCCATTTTATCTCCGAGCTTGAGAGCGGGCTCAAGGTTCACCGGGCTTCCGACGCGAAGGTACTTGAGCGTTGTCTTCTCAATTGTCTCCGGCATGGCGTCGACATCGAAGCCCCGGCCATCGAAATTGACAACGGTCAGACACGCGCCGTCGACACTGATGCTGTCGCCGCGCTCAACGTTGCTAAGCACTTTCTTTGCTCGAATTTTGAGCCGATACGCTTCCCCCGGCGACACCCGTTCGATTTTTCCGATTTCGACGATCATTCCGGTAAACATGTTATGTGCTCACATATCCTTCTATGAGGATATCGTCGCCCATCCGGCGCGTTGTCACGTCACGGAGGCTGATTGCCTCGCTCGCCTTTGTCACTCCGATGCCCTCGACCGGCGTGGATGCATCTTTACCTCCGAAAATCTTCGGCGCCACAAAGAACAGGACCTTGTCCACGATGCCCGCGTCAAAAGCGGCTGCGAGCAGCCCGCCTCCACCCTCTATCATTACATGTGCGATGTTACGCTTTCCCAATAGGCTCGCAAGATGAGCCAAATCGACCTTACCGCCCTTTGCAGTCACTTCAATCAATTCAGCACCCGCGCGGCGGAGCGCTTCCTTACGGTCCGCTGATGCTGTAGCTTTCACGACGACGAGCGTCGGCGCCGAAGAGCGCACGGTGAACACCTTGCGGTTGGGCGAGAGTTTTGCGTCACCGTCAACGATGACCCGTGCCGCGTCGCGCTCGTTCGTATCGGTGGTGCGCGTAGTAAGCATCGGGTCGTCCGCTTCCACTGTCCCGCTCCCCACCATCACTGCATCCACGCCCGCCCGCAGCCAGTGCACGTATTCACGAGCTTGTTCCCCCGTTATCCAGCGAGAGTCGCCGGTGCGGGTGGCAATCTTTCCGTCGAGCGTCATTGCGGCCTTGGCCGTGAAGAATGGCAGTCCTGTGGTTATGAATTTCACGAATGATTCGTTCAGCTTCCTCGCGCGGTCAGCGAGCAGACCGCACTCGACACGGATACCCGCTTGATCGAGCTCTTTTCTGCCCATGCCGGCGACGAGCGGGTTGGGGTCTTCCATCGCCATCACCACCTGCTTGACGCCTGCTTCGATGATTGCGCGGGTGCACGGAGGCGTCTTGCCGTGATGACAGCACGGCTCGAGGGTTATGCACAGGGTCGAGCCGCGGGCCGAATCGCCTGCATTCTTGAGGGCGACGATTTCCGCGTGCGCTTCCCCGAATCGCTTGTGGAAACCTTCGGCAATGATGCGCTTGCCTTTAACCAATACCGCTCCCACCATCGGGTTGGGACTCGCGAAGCCGCGGCCCAGCTCAGCCAACTCGAGCGCCCGTTCCATGTAGTTTTTCCATTCGGATGCCATACTCGTGTCGCGCGAATATCCGTTGGGGTGTCAAATTTGGGTTTGTTGCGAGTTCGGGATCATGAGGCAAGGGAAAAGAACGAAAGGATGAGAGACACCCATCCCTCAACGAAAATCCCGAAATGCGAATGCATTCCGGGACTCAGGAGACACACATACTCCTTCTTGTCGGTCTTCTCCCATCCGGACTCTTACCGTCGGCCCTGGCCTCGCACCAGGTCTGCATGCCACCGCCCCTCAAAACAGCAGCGGCACGCTCGCGGGCTCGGCCCGTACACCGTACGCGCCATACCGCCGGTCGGGGATTCCACCCTGTCCCGAAGCCGCATCAACTGGATTCAATATAGCATAACCAGGCTATATTGTCAATGCGAGATTGTCCCGCGGGTGCGCGACATAGAAGGTCCTCTGGGCGGGTGCATCTCATGCGAACATTATAGGGATCGTTCGCGAACGACCCCTACAATCCGAACGGCGCGAGACCCGCGACTTTCCATTCAGGGGACATAATACCTGTTTTCGTGGAAAACAAGAGGATCCTCACTTTCCTGACCACTGCATAACAGAAGGATACAGACATTATGTCCCCGGAGAGACGCACCATGTATGTTGCACACCCTAATCCCGCAATTACTTTGAAGATGCATACTTATGGGGGTCCCGCGAAGCGCGGGATGTTCGCCCGCGGGCGCAATGAATTGCGCCCCTACAAGAAACGGTGATTTTTCGGGCTGTAGGGGGGCAGGTCACAGCGCCTGCCCAGGAAGGGCAACCGCGGGGGTTTACCCGTGCAAGAACACCCAGCCATCAAGTGCGGGAGAGTTTCATGTGGACTTTCTTACGGGTCTGACACGGGGGTCCCGTGCTTTCCACCGCGAGAAACAGGCCTGCGAAGATTCGCGAACTACTTTGCTGTGCTGTCGGTGATGAGTCTCTGGTTAGGCATAATCGACCATACGTAACACTTGATTTCATCGTCCCAATGCACGAAATACCACAGGCCGCTTTGCGCATCAAAATATTTCGTCGGTGTTTCGTTTCCCATAAACCACCATCTCCATCGGAATTTTCCATTTGCATTTTATTATACAAAGGGCGGCCCAATTCCGCTACCCTTGAAGGCTTCATTTGTACGTGCCGGGAGATGAAGGGAGTGGGACTACGAGCGTTTGCTTGCCGTTGACATCAACCCGCCACAGCTCATTGCCGGCGGCATATACAATTGCCGCATCGCTCAGCCACTCCCATTGATTTTCGGTTGCGGAAAGATCAGCAACAAGCGTCTGAATGGTGCAGTCTTCGGGATGCAACAACTCAAGCGCAGTCCCGTCTCCGCCCGACTTCGACTCTTCCACAACCACGGCGAGTTTCATTTCAGACGGGGACCATTTCATCTGCCGGACCTGATTCCCGTGCGGGCAAACCGCCTTTTTCTCCGGCGCATTCGAAACGTGGAAAATGGTCAGGCCATCCTCACGTGTCCAATAGGCGAAGCGCTCGCCCGATTTTGACCAGCACCTCACGGGAACTTCCTTGGAAAGAGCCACTTGGAGCTTCGCTTTGGTTCGATAATTGACAAGCCAGAGCGCGTATCGCGAATCCGCCTCATCTGAGCGCTGCACGAGCGAAATCCACTCGCCTGCCTGCGCCAAATCGCTTTCGGTGATCATTGAGCCCCAGAAATCAGGCAGAAACGGGCGTTTTTCGGTCGCGAGCCAGTTAACCGCCCACAGTTCGGGGCGCTTCGGGGCCGTCGAGGCTCCTTCGTCGGCCGTAGTTTTCTCAAGAATGAAATCATATCCGTCCGGCGTCCAGCCGATGGGGCGAAAAACAACATCATCAGTTTCCGTCAATGTGGCGGAATCGCTCAGATATGGCCGTTCCACCTTCGTGATCCAAAGACTCGTACGGACTTGATTCCCGAACCACGGTCTCACGGTTTCCGGATACGCGGCCCTATCATTATCCGGCGAAAGGAAAGGCCGACTCAAAGTCTTCCGGCTCCACGATGCATCACCTGATAGGACATTCTTCTCCCGGGTCTGTTGGTTATAGCGTCGAATCTCCCGGCCCCACAGCGGCTTATCGGAAATATATATGTATAGGAGGGTGCCGGGGATGAGCGTGAACGACCGGCCGGTTATTCTTCGGGATGGAGACAACTGTTTGCTGCCTGATCGCGGATTTGCGAGATTGCCGAACCTCGATGTGTCAGAAAGAGGCACAAGATTGTCTTCCGCAGCGCTCACCGGCACGACGCACACGACCGGACAATCTTTGTTGTTGGTCACAATTATCTCCGACATCTGTTCCACAGCGGGATATCGTATCGCCCGCTGGCAACTCCTGACTGTTGCGAAGAGGAGTACAGCACAAAAAATCGAAGCGACTGTCACCGCGCGTATCCATCTCTTGTTTCTCGCATCCTTCACCTCGAAGAAAGACATCTCCCACAAACTCAGTGTCGCGGGCAAGACAATAGTGGAGGCTAATATCAGGAGACTGGCAAGCGGCGATTCGCCGGGATCCAGCGGTTGCATGCGTCGGAGTAGCGGCGGCAATATCCCCTGCCACAGCATGACAACAACTGTCGCGACCCCCACAAGAAATGCTATTCCGGTTACCGATGGGCTGAAGACCATTGCCGAAGTGGCGACAAAGCATGATGCTGAAAACACAAAGAGACAGAAGCCGAACTCATACAAAAGGCCGGGATCAACCACGCGGTCAAGAACCGAAAAACCGGGTATTCTGAGCGCGCCCACGGCGCACTCAACTGATAACGTTATTATCGCGAAAATGCCGAGTATGACCAGGCAGGATGCCTGATGAGCACAAAACACGAACGGCTTTGTTGCCGGGCGGGCCCAAAGGAATGGATGAGTGCCTTTCCTCCCTTCCTCGAAGAACAACTGTCCAGTGAACAAACTCATCAGCACCAGTAGAACATACACGAGCCACGGCGCTCCGAGTTCGCCGGAAGGACCCGCGAGCGGAATGATGGAAATGAGGATGGCTCCCATGAGGAACGAGAAGAACGCCCTCCTCCACTTCCTCCATTCTTTCCAGAAAATGGCTCGTATCAACTTTCCGCTCCGCCGTTGAAATGAAATTGTCCGCCTTCAAACCTCAGGATTCCTTTCGGATTTGAACCGACCGCGTCAGTCACAATCAACCTGTCTTTGATTCCCCACAGGAGGCGGTCTCCGCTAATCCAATGCACAGAGTCGGGCCAATCCTTGGTGGGAGCTTGGGGAGGCTGGACTGGAGTGAAAATTCCCGAATCGAATGCCAATACATATAAGTTCGGCTTATCAAGGCCCAATGCTTGCGCATATCTTCTCGCATCCTCATTCGAATATTCTCTTGTCACGTCTTTCAGGAGGAGATATTGGTTGGTTGGGGAGAATGCCTGCAATCTGTTGGCTCGTCTCACGGATTCCAGAGGGAAGGACTGGCTCTCGCCCGTTCCCAACTCGTAGACCACCAGCCGCAGAGGTCGTCTTACCTGTTCATCCCCCTGGGCTTCCCTTACGGTACCTTCGAAATAGGCGAGCAGCTTCCCGTCCGCTGACCATTTGAGCGTATAGATATCATCCGAAAGAAGAATGGTCTTTTCAGAAAGGATGTCGCACACGCTAAGAGTGCGATTTTCAGGATATTCGTTGGACGGTTTCGCATATGCCGCCCATCTGCCGTCAGGAGAAAGAGAGATATACGATCCTCCTTCATTGGGAAGAAAATGAACCTGTTCAGGAACAAGATTATTCGGCCGCATGCGCCACGACGACCGGATGTGGTCGCCCCTCTTCTTGACGCTCTTGCGAAAGTAGTATCTGGACTCGGCGTCCCAGCCGAGAGACTCCAGCAGCGATGATTCGAGAACTGGCACTTCATGCCGTCCGATAAGGTTTCCATCAACACGGTACATTGCGACAAATCCGCTTGCTTGAGAGGTCCCGAAATCCTCCCAGACTTGTGCGAGATATGTCCCATCCGGAGACCATGCAGGCAACCGCGGGAACGGGTAATACCATGGGTACCGGAAGAGCAGCTTCTTATTGTGTCCGTGTACGTCTGACAAAATGATTGCTCTCAAGCGGGAAAAAGGTATTCGTCCCGATTTTGCATATACGCACAGATCCCGGTCCTCACGCATGCTCGCATCAGACACGCGACCTTCGGCGATTGTGGTCAGTTTCCGAGCGCTCAGGTCAACCAAGACAAGCGCACTCGGGGACGACGTACTCAACAATATGAGATTCCCGCCCTTTGACACATTGTGAACGATGAGCTTGCTCGCTGGGATTTTGGCCTTCTTTTGAGGACGGCTGACCGCCGCGCTAATTTCAGAAGAATGATACGTTAGCCATATTATTGCCGGAGCGAACGCCAGAACACCGAATGCCGTATAGGTCGTTACTATTCGGCTCCATGTCCTCCTCCGTAGATTCCCGCCCGCAAAAGCTGCCAGCGAGGCAAACAAGAGCACTGGACTCAAGAGTAATAGGAGCGCTCTTGTGCTAAACCAAACGAGATACAATAGTTCGTCAAAGGAATCCAGAAGGATACTTGTAAACATCGAAAGAATGCTAAGAATGAGGATAGCAAGCAACAAGCTGGCCATTGCGGTCGCCTGTCTCTTAATAGATGTCGACATAACCGACGAGAGGCTGTAGAGAAACACCGAAAAACATATGGATGTCAAAAGAATACTTGTAACTTCAGCCGGATATTTAGGGGGCTTTGGATGGGCTAAACTGAGTGCAAATGTCACGGCGAAGAGCGCAAGCCCGCATGCGGCGAGAATCGTGATGCCGGTCGCCTGTCTGAAGCACCAGAGCCGGAAGCGGTCAATCGGCCGCGACAAGACGAAATCCGCCCGCTTTAGCTCCGCCTCTCTCGCGTGGAGATGCAAAGGAACAAAAAACGCGGCGGGCCACAGCCACATCGAAAATGTCACCCACCAGATTCCCGGGCCAAGGCGCGCATTTTCATCCACCAGCAGAAAAAATATGGCTGCCGCCACCGGCGCAGCCCCGACGGGCAGTATCCACAGCTCCCGCCATTCTTTCCAAAAAAGCGCGCGAAGCATCAGTTATCTACCATCCGTTCTCTTGACAGGCTGCAAGACACCAGTCGACGGATCTCTCGGATTAAGAGGAGATATTTCAACCACCAAGGCACTAAGACATCACAAAGGCAACCCTTTTTTCTACTCTTCCTTGGTGTCTTTGTGATACCTTGGTGGTCAAAAATCATGTCTCTTTGCTCTTTCTGAACTATTCACTCTCTTGAATTCATGTCGCGATTTCTAATGCGCAGTCATTGCGAGGGAGCGAAGCGACCGAAGCAATCTCATTGGTGGCATTGATGACACAAACAGAGATTGCTTCGCACGGGTCTGAGACCCTCGGGCCTGCGGCCCTGCGCTCGCAATGACAGTGTTGCTTCCTTCACGCATAACCCCGCCGCTGGTGGGGTCGGCTCCTCGCAATGACCATCTTTGGTTGCGGCCATGCTGCGCTGTGTTTGTTTTCCTGCTTGTCCGTCATTCTTTCTCCGGCCCGAGATATTCGACGAAGATGTCGTCGAGCGAGAGGTCGAGCACCTGAACCGTCGTTGCGCCGAGCGACTTCAATTTTTCGGGAATGCCGTCGTCATACTGCGAGAAAGTCGCGGTGAGGGCGGTTCCGTCCCTGCGCACCCAGAGCGGCTCGCCCATCGCGAGCTCTCGCGGCGGCTCGGCTGCAAACTTCGCGATTACCTTGCGCGTCCTGAGCTTCAGCGCGTCCACTTCGCTCTGAATCAAGAGGCGGCCGTCTTTCAAGATCCCGACCCAATCGGCGACCCGTTCGATGTCAGAAAGGATATGAGAAGAGAAGAACACCGTGTGCTTACCGTCCTGCACGAGGTCAACGACATGTTCCATGAATTCGCGCCGCACAATCGGGTCCATGCCCGAGGTGGGATCATCCAGAATCAGCAGCTTGGGCGCGGGCGCAAGCGCGAGAATGAGCGATAGCTCGGCGACCATTCCGCGCGAGAGATGTTTGATTCTTCGCTTGGGGTCAAGGCCAAACCGCTGCACAAGGTCGTTCGCAAGCTCTTCGTTCCAAGTCTTATAGAATTTGCCGGTGAACCACAGAATTTCCTTCACGGTCATCCAGTCGTACATAATCTGTTTCTCGGGAACGTAGCCGACTTCCGCGCGGATACTCACGGAATCAATCTTGGTTGAGTAGCCCAGGACAGTGGAGCCGCCGGATGTCGGCCGCAGAAGGCCGAGGAGCATCAGGATAGTTGTCGTCTTGCCGGCGCCATTGCGTCCGAGAAACCCGTACACGCTCCCGTAGGGGACGCGCAGCTCAATCTCATTGACGGCAACCAGTTTGCGAAAACGTTTCGTCAGCGCATTCGTCTCAATGGCGTAGTCCATATTACTTGGCCCTCGCACTTTTCAGGTTCTTGATTCGCTGTTCAAGCGCTTCACGCACTTCGTCGGCAGAAATACCTGTATGGAACGCCTCGACCAGGATTGAGTCGAGCGCATGTTTCACGTCTGCTAGGGCGCGTCCTTTGTCGGAGCTGCGGGGCGCATCGGAAACGTACACGCCCTTACCGCGGATGGTGACCACCACGCCCTCACGCTCAAGCTCGCGGTACGCGCGCGCAACGGTATTCGGATTTATCCTGAGCTGCACCGCCATCTGCCTGACCGAGGGCAGCGGTTCACCCGCCCCAATCATTCCTGTGGCAATGGAGTATTTGATTTCCTTCATGAGCTGAGCGTAAATGGGCTCGCTTCGTGTCGGGTCAATTCTTGGCAGCATAAGAAGGGTCCACTCTCTGTATGATGACCATTAGTACAGTTGTATGATAGCATCTTTTTTACTACTTGTCAATACCCTGAAATGCACTTCCGGAGGCTATCTGCGCAAGGGGCTTGCCTTGCGTTCTTCGAGGTAGTCTTTGAGGGCGTCGCGCCAGAAGGGCATCGGCTCGACGGAGGGAACGTTCTTGAGATTCTCGTTCTCGAGAACGGAATAGCGTGGGCGCTTGGCCGGAGTCTTGTATTGCTCGGATGTTGTGGGAGAGAGCTTCGGCGTGAGGCCGGAAAGCTCGAAGATCGCCTGGGCGAATTCGTACCACGAGCATCCGCCGTCGCAGGTCATATGATAGAGGCCGAACCGCTGGGTCGCGATGAGCGCTTTGATGCGCGGCGCGAGTATGCGCGTATATGTTGGCGTGAGCGTCTGGTCGTTCACGACCTTGATTTCTTTGCCTTCCTGGGCCAGCTTGAGCATGGTCTCGACGAAATTCGTCCCCTTCTCCATGCTGCCTCGGACGCCGTAAAGCCCGCACAATCGAAGGATGAAATGCCTGTCGTAGAGATACCGGATGAACAGCTCGCCCGTCAGCTTCGATATTCCATAAGCGCTGACGGGGCGTGGAGTGTCATGTTCGGTATATGGGCGCGAGGCTTCGCCGTCGAATACGTAATCGGTGCTGAAATGCACGAGTATCGCATTGATTTCCTTGCAGACGAGCGCGAGGTTCCTGACGGCGAGCGCGTTCACGGCCAGCGCCCTATCCGGATAGGTTTCGCATTCGTCCACGCGATGATACGCGGCGGTATTGATGACCACGTCGGGCTTCGATGCGCGGAAGATTTCTCCTACCTTTTCGTAATCGCACACATCGAGGTCGGTAATCGTGAGGGGAATGAGTTGGTCGGCAGCGTACACCTTTGTTAGGTCGGTCCCGAGCTGTCCGTCGGCGCCGATGAGAAGGGTCTTCACCGGTCAGGCTCCTTGTGTGTATCTGGCGTAACTCTGTCAATGCGGTCATGATAGCAGATTCGGAAGGAATGTCAAGAACGGATGAAAAAGGCGAGGGGCGACTCGGCGAGTCGCCCCTACGAAGGAGATTGCAGTCACCGCCGTACGTTTCGCGGGGTAGGGGTCGTTTCGCGACCGACCCCTACAGATGTGGCGATACGATCACCTTAGCGAGCATAGTAATAGTGGTACTCGCAGTGCACTGGCGGAGGAGGAGGAGGAGGCGGCGGATAGTAATACACCCTCTGTTCCACGTAAACCGGCGGTGGTGGCGGCGCGTAGACGACGGTTTGCTGCGCGTAATGCGGAGTATGGCGGCGCGGAGCGACTTTGCCATAGAAACCGTTGTACTGGATGCCGCCGCCGAATACTCCATTGACAACGGTGACGCCCAAGCCTACCGCCGAGCGGGCGGCAATCGCGCCAAGCTCGGTCTTAAATCCCTTTTCAAACTCGTCCTTGGCGTAGGCGTTAGACACCATGGCAGCGCTCAACACCAGCGCAAGCGCTACAGCTATCACTTTCGTTCTCATTTCCTCTTCCTCCTTCTGACCGGATTCCTTTGTTCTTGCATTCTCTGTTTTCATCTTCGCCATTATAGACGACGGCGCGAGTGGAATATTCAGAAGAACTCCCTGGTACTTGGGAATAAAAAATTACATCATATGTGAAATAGCCCCAAAGCAATTCTTGTAGGGCCGAATTCATTCGGCTGGGGGGACAAAACGGCTCATGCGAACAAACCTCTCCTCGACTCGGGCCGGGGATTCGCACCTACAGAAGTGACGAAATTTTGCGGGTGGGCGAGGATGGCAATCTTAATAAGTTCTGTCGCGAAGAAACAAGGAGGAAATAACCTGTGCGATCCTCTGCCCCATCGTCTTGAAATCAAAGGAGATATCTGCTAAGATTAGCCCCAGAACTCGGAACAGGTTGATACGTTCAGGAAACGTCGGAATTCGAAATATGCGAATGACGAAGATGCTCTGGGTCGCGGTAGTCATCGTTTTCCTTATCGCCATTGCTGCGGTTTTCTTGGGTCCCGGACCGGACCGAAAGCCGGAAGTCAAGCTACGTCAAATCGCCGTGCAGGCAGACCCGTCTGATCCCGCGGATGTCGAACGTGCGCGGCGAAAGATTGAGGAAATACACGACCATCTCACGAAGGGCGCGAACTTCGAGCAACTCGCATTCAGCGAATCGGAGGCGCCCAACGCGGCCCAAGCCGGTGAAATGGGTTGGATAGGCAGAGGCATCCTGTCGAAACACCATGAAGACATTGTGTTTCGTCTTGAAAAGGGTCAATTCAGCGACGTCATAGAAGATCGCAGAACAGAGGACCTTGTCTATCGAATCTTCTACGTTGAAGAGCGACGCAATTTCTGACCCTCTTTGGAGCCCTCTGAAGCAGCCTGTCCCGCGGTCATGCGGGGAAAATCTCGCGGCTTGTTACGTCTGATGCGCGCGTCACAGCAGAAAAACTATTGCAATTTGATTTTCTCACCAGTATAATAAGAGTGAAACTGCTTAGAGGGACTGGCACTTCGGCTCGCTGGACTGTCTGCTTGAAGGCGAAAGGATCGGCTGCAATGGCGCCTCGGAAAGGCGACTCCAATGAGCTGGCGCGGTTTTTGTCTGCACGCAAAGAGTCAGTAGTCACCAGTTGGGTCGGCGGTTTGCTTGCAAATCCCAACCTGCGCAGGAAGCTCACCACTCAATTATCCCGCGAGGGACTTTCCGACACCGCGGCCCGCATCTATGATGCTCTCATCATGCCGCTCTCGACCCCTACGGAACGGGGGAAAACCCGGAAGGTTCGGCTGAAGGAATCCGAGAAACGCTCCCTGGCGACTCTATCACTTCACGAGCGCCTGCAGGCACAGTTTATCCTGCTCGATGTGGTAAGCCGGATGGTGCGTCGGCACTACTCAAAGAATCCGAAGAAAGCCGAGAAGCATCTGACAACGCTCAGCGCCAGGATGCACGACCTTCTGCTGTCAACTGCCAAAAAAGATGTCGATTTGCATGCAAAGACAGCCACTCATGCCGAGAGGAAATATGAGCGATTGCTGGACATGGCGAACGACGCCATCTTCCTGCTCGAATTCGAGTCGGGGCTCTTCACGGAAGTGAACAAGGCGGCCTGCGAGCTGACCGGCTATTCGGAGTCCGAATTGAAGCGGATGGGCTTCAACTCGCTCGTTTCCGTCTTCGACCTCAACCTTGCCCTTGAGAAAACGAACAGCACAATCGAGCGGGGCGCCATCCGCTTCGACGATCTTTCGATATTCACAAAGAAAGGGGCCGCGTTGCCCGTGGATATCAGTGCAAGCGCGGTCACTATCAATAAATCCAAACACGTTCTCGCGATCGTTCGAGACATAAAGGAGCGCAAGGAACTTGAGAGAAGGCTGAGACAGGAGGCGGATAAGCTCAGGCTCATAAACGAAATTGCCGCCGCCATCAGTTCTGTGGAGTTGGACATCGAGGCCGTTCTCACTACCATATTGACCAGCGTGGCCCGGGTGATACGAGTTGAAGCAGGGTCGGTGCTGAAGCTTGAGGACGGCGAACTCGTTTTTATGGTCGCCCTCGGGGAAAAAGCGGAATACGTGAAGCCGTTCCGCCTCAAGCTCGGTCAGGGCATTGCCGGTTGGGTTGCGCGCACGGGCGAAGGTGTCGTCGTGACCGATGCACATCGCGACCCTCGGTATTATGCCGAGGTAGAGCGCGCGACCGGTTTTGTGTCGAAATCAATGCTTGCTGCACCGATGAAAACGGGCGACAAGACCGTGGGCGTGATCGAGCTCATCAACAAGGTCGGCGGACAATTCACGAAGAAAGACCTCGAACTCATCACGGCTATTTCCAGCTTTGCCGCCGTTGCGCTTGAACATGCGAGGCTGTATTCGGAGTGCGAGCTCGCGCGAGCGCGTCTCTCAGAGGCGTGTTCACCCGTGTCTTCCTCGCGTCTGGCTGCTGTGGTTGCGCATGAGATGAAGGACCCGCTGGGCATCGTGAAGAATTATGTGCATATCCTCGTCAACAAGCTTGCGTCGGCGGGCACGCAGCATGAAGAGCTCCGCGTGGTCTCTGAAGAGATAGACCGAATCGCAAGCATTACGGACCAGCTCCTCCATTTCTCCGAGGCATATTCGGAGGAACCGAAGGCGACCCCTTTGAATCTTCTCGTCGAGAACGCGGTTGACTCAATGCAAGAAGGACTCAGCGAAGCAGGCATTGTAACCGAGATGAAACTCGACCGTTCTCTTCCCCAGGTATCCGCAATTCCAAACCAGATCAAGATGGTTTTTGCCAATCTCATCAGACTCGCGATAAGCGAGATGCCGAACGGTGGAACTCTCACCATCTCCACGCGGAAGCGAGACTCATCCGCATATATCGAGTTTTCGAGCACGGGCAAAAAACACACGAGCGAGGAAGCCGACGAGCTGTTCCTCCCCAGCGCTGTCGCGAAGGGGCTCGTTCCCAAAGGGCTGGGTCTCTATATGATCTACAACATTATCCAGGGCTATGGGGGTGACATCGAGGTCAAGTCGCGGAGCAGAGGAGGGAACACCTTCAGGATAAGGATTCCCTTGAATGCGGGTGTTTCGCGTGGAGCGTCGAAATGAGAAGGTCGGATAGCTATCGTCCTATTCCGTCAATGAGGGGCAGCCTCACGAAGAAATTCGTCATAATCCTCATCGTCGGGACGGCCGTTGCTATCGTTTGCGCAACGGTCTTTGGCTACTACCACGCCCACAACCTCAGATGCATCGGCGCAGGCGAGACCATGGAGCGGGTGGCCGAGAGCCAAGCGGAAAAGATTGATATCGCCATCGATGCGGCCATCAAGTCCCTTGCACAGTTGGCCTCTTCGAAAGAGTTGGCAGAAGCTCTTGCAGACAAGCGGGAGGCTGAGGCTCTGGCAGCATTCGCGGCCGAAAACCCCGGCTTCAAGAATTTGCGAGTGACCACTCGGCCGGGAGCCGCGGCCTCGGGTGGTCCCGTGGTTGGCGAACCGGCTCCTGGGGAAAGCCTTTCTGTTCATATCAGCACGCCCGTTGTTCCTGCAACTGCGGCCGGCATCCGCTACGACCTGGAGTGCGACTACACGTTCCAGTATGTACTCATCAGACCCAAACAAGGACGACAAGAACTGATTGCACTCTTTTCAATGGACTCTGCCGGGCGTCGGTTTCATGTGCTCGCTCCGCCGGAGAGGATGTCGGCCCGGCCGACGGATTTCCGCCTGAGGGGGTCGGAAGCGGAGCCCGTCAGTCCGGGACATGCCTCTGTCACACTCGAGCCCGGCGGCCTGCGCGCTATAGCAGGGTTTTCTCCTCTTAAGCATCCGTTTTCATCCGCCCACGGCGCGGGAAGGGTTGACAGGTGGAGCGTGGTTGTGGCGATTCCTGAAATTCAGGTGATTGGCCCTCTGAACACTCTGTTCTTCCGGGCACTCGGGTTCAGCGCGGCGATGCTCGTGCTCGTGTCGGTCGGAGGTCTTGCGCTCGCCCGCAGAATTCTGCGACCTATCCGTGTGTTACAGGGGGGAGTCCAGGAGATCGGGCAGGGCAATCTGGAACATCGCATTGACGTGAGGAGCGGCGATGAGATCGAGATGCTCGCGGTTGAGTTTAACCGCATGGCCGAGCGGATGCAGCGAACACAGGAGCAGTTGCAGCGCCGGAGCAAGGAGCTGGAGCAGCGGGTAAATCAACTCAGGAGATTGCAGGCTCAGCTCATGCAGTCGGAGCGCATGGCGGCCACAGGCGAGCTTGCCGCGCAGATAGCACATGAAATCAATAACCCACTCGGAATTATCAAGAACTATGTCGGCATAGCAAAGATGCTCATGGGCGAAGAAGATTCGAACCGTGAGAATATGAAGATAATCGACCAGGAGATCAATCGTATTGCAGGGATTGTGCGCAGGCTGCTAAAGTTTGCGAAGCCGGGCGCGGAAGACATACAGCCGGTCCAGATCAATCAAGTGCTCGAGGAATTACTCGCGCTTCTGCGGGGCCAATTGTTCCGAAAGAAGATCGAGGTCTCGGCGGAACTCGCCGAGAACCTTCCCGAAGTGAACGTGTCCACCGACCAGATGCGGCAGGTGTTTCTCAACTTGATCAAGAATGCGGAAGATGCCATGCCGGATGGCGGCAAATTGACGATTCGAACCCGCTACCGGAAGGGACGTGTCGAGATTGACATTGCAGACAGCGGTGCCGGCATTGCGCCGGAGAACATCAAGAACATCTTTGAACCGTTCTATACCACAAAGGGTGTGAAAGGCACCGGACTGGGGCTCTCCGTCTCATACGGAATCATCAAGAACTACAACGGCGAGATCAGCGTCGACAGCGAGCCCGACAAAGGGGCCACCTTCACGATTCAGCTCCCGGTAGTCAGCGAGAGGGTGTTCCAGGTTATCCAGTCCCCATAATATTGGGAGGAGGGGGGAAGCTTCAGTGGCGGAAATGAGCAAGATACTCGTGATAGACGATGAGAAGCGAATGTGTGACAGCATCAAGGTGCTCTTGTCGAACATCGGCTATGAGGTGGACACCGCCGAAAACGGCCGCACGGGGATCGAGAGACTGAAGTCCGAGCATTATGGCCTCGTGATTACCGACCTGATGATGCCCGAACTCGACGGTTTTGCCGTCATGAAGTACATAAAGGAGAACTGCTCGAACACGCTCATCATCGTCATCACCGGCTATGCGTCCGTCGAATCGGCCGTCAGGGCAATACGGAGCGGAGCATACGATTATATCCTCAAGCCGTTCGACTTTGAAATCATCAAGATATCCGTGGAGCGCGCGTGGGACAAGCTGAAGCTCGAACAGGAACTGGAGAAGACGAGGAAGCTTGCTCAAGTGGCCGAGCGCGCGATCACCCTGAACAATGAGCTCAACAGTCCCCTATCGGTTACCTCCGGATTCGCTCAGTTGCTGCAAATGCGGCTCGGGGAAAACTCAGACGAAACGGTGAAGCGGCAGGTGAACGCAATCGTGAAGGCATCGGAGTCGATGCACCAGATGACGAGCCAGTTCCAGCGGTTTGCCCGAAATCTGCTCAACGAGAGCCCCGAACCGAGCCTCGGCATGTTCTAGATCTCACAGGAGGCACGAATGGCGGACAAAAGGTACGTTCTGATTGTCGATGACAACGAAGACGTCAGGCAGCTTTTCTATGACATCGTCGAGTTGAGCGGGTTCACGCCGAGAGCCGTGGGGAGCGGTGTCGCCGCGCTCCAGCAACTCAAGACTACCCCGTTTGACCTGGTCATCCTCGACATGCGCATGCCCGACCTCAACGGGCTTGACACCTTCAAGGCGATTCGCCAATTCAACTCATCCGTACCCGTCGTGCTGACGACCGGCTTCGGAATGGACAAGAGTGTCCAGGAAGCGCTCAGCATGGGAGCGCTTCTGTGCATCGAGAAGCCGTTCAACGTTGCCCGTACGATGAAGACGATTCAGGATATCGTCGAAAAGGAATCCCCGAAGAAATAACTTGTCCTCCCCGTCGCAGTCCACCCACACCACCCGCCTCAAAAGCGGAGAACCCCTTCCAAACCATTCTCACGGCGCGCTATCACCATCAGCTTTCGACCGCTGTTCCGACATCCTCTCTCTACTCGGAGAACGCGCAGGACCATTTCGGTCAGGTCAAAAAAGTCATTGAGGCAACACGTCGCTACCGCGTGGTGTCTGGAAACGTAACCTCTGATGCTGTATACTTCGGGAGAACTGAGAAAATCTTCGAACGGTGACGGGTGTTCAAAAAGAAAACCCTGTCACGAAGGGCCAGCCGGCCATAGATGACTCATCGGAAGCTGTCCATGAAGTCCACCAACGGTTGTAGTACGCTAGCGAGGGGTAGCGCTGTGCCCGTGAAGATTATCCTCTGCTATATTGGGTGGCTCGTGCTGGCAGTTGCGCTCTGTTGCCAAATTGGACCTCTTACCCAGTATGCAAGTGGGAGCAAACCGTATTCCCGCTTATTTATTCGAGAAACATACAAAGGGCTTGATGACGAGAAATCGGTGAGAATCATCTTTCTTGGAGATTCGAGCGTCTATGGTCCTCGTGGGAGTCACACTCCGAACCTCCTCAAGAAAGCGCTCTCCCGTATGGCCCCGAATTCAGACATCGTAATTTCTGAATGGGCATTCCCTTCTGCGCAGATGTATCACTATTATTGCATGCTTCATAGAGCAATAGGATTCTCACCAGACCTTGTGGTCATTCCGATCAATTGGAACTCGCTCGGCTTGTATTGGAAGGGCGCATTCAAAGAGAACTTTCCTGAACTCTGTGCTCTGGCCCCTTTGTCCGATGACTTTCCTCCGGACATGGTGAATCCAATCAGGTACAGAGGCATATCGCGCGCAAGGCAACTGCTCTACAAGTTCGAGATATACTCTCTTTACCCAATCGGTTTGAGAAGTTTGGCGAGAGATGCTTTGAAGTTCGCGTTTCCGCGCAGCGCTCAGCAGGAAAAAAAGCGTAACGTCACGGAGGCTGACGATAGATGTGATGGGGGATCTCGGTCACGTAACCGAATTTTCCTGGAAAGGGCTTATCCTATGCATATTTTGGAAACAAACGAGATTTGCCTTTTCATCCGGACAATTTCTCATATGGGATCACGACATCGCACAAGAGTCCTTTTTTACATAAGTCCGATCAACCATGAGAACCTCAGCCAACTCGAATATTTCGACCGTGAAGCGTTTGATGCCTCCAAGAAGATCATTATGAAACAAACAGAGGGTCTACACATATATTGCATCGACCTCTCCGAGATTTTGACAGATGAGGAGTTCCTTGATGTAGTTCTGCATTATTGTATTGATGGACGGACAAAAATAGCCGACAGACTTGCCGTGAAGACGATGGAAATACTTTCGGAGAATGATATCCGTCGAAGAGAGGATTCTGCCCGCGACGTGGTTAACCATGATACATGCCCGACCATATGAGCAGGAGGATGAATTACAGGATCAGGAACGCATGGCCACGGCCAAATCTTCGCCTGCCTACAGCAGTTATTGTTGTAGGGACGCGATGCATCGGGCTCTCGGCGGCATTAACCGAAGTCGGTATGATGATGGCGGTCACGGAACGACTGCGAATGCGCGGGCGGGGAAGCCCGAACCCTTGAGCGGTTTGGGGAATGTGCAGATTATGAGGGCGCCTTTCTCGGGTACCCCATCAAGATTTGTCAGGAGCTCAATCTGATAATGGTTTGTGCCGAGCACGTAGCTCTCTGCTTGATAGTCGTTTCTTGAGGTGCTCATGCCCGGGTCGGTATCGGTCGGCTCGTGACCGATGGCGACAACACGGCGCTCCTGCAAAAGGAATCTCAGGGATTCCACGCTCCACCCGGGATAATGCGCGATGCCGTGCTCGTCCTTATTGGCCATTGCGGCGGCATCCGGCCATCGTTTGCTCCAGTCGGTCCGCATTGCGACGAACGCTCCCTGGGGGATTTCTCCGTTGCGTGTCTCCCACTCTTTGACATCGGCGAGGGACAAAACGTAATCGGGATTTTGCGCGACCTTCTCATGCACGTCCACAACGACGAGCGGCAGTATCATCTCTTTCAGCGATAACTCATCCACGGTGCGTAAGCCCTTGTGGAAATGGGCGGGCGGGTCAACATGGGTGCCCCACTGGCCCACATGAGTGAATTCCTGCGCCCAGAAGCCGCCTCTTTCATACGTGTAGATGTCCTTCACGCTTTCAACAGGGAATCCCTTCCAGTGCGGGATATCGGGGTGAAACGCGTGAGTGAGGTCAACGTACTTTTTCGAGGCGAGTACTTTCTGAAGCTTCCAGAGCTTCGGCTCTTCGGCGGACACAGGAGAGACGAAGAGCAAGGCCACAAGAATGGTCGAGAGAATACGGGCTTTCCATTTCATGGATGCGCTCCTTTGCGTTAAACGTCGTTTTAAGCAGGCTTTCAACATCTCGCTGAATCGGCTCGTGGCAAGAATAATACTTCCTGTCTGGCGGTCATTTCAAGTTGGGTGAACTTGGGCAGTTGCGGATTTACTAGGGAATGTGGTTATGGTATGCTTGGGTGCCTCGGGAGGACACGTGATGAGCACAGCCGGTACGTATTTTTTGACCAATCGAACCCATGACGAAGATAAGTCGGGTTTCACAGAATGTGAGAGGTGCGAGTTTTCATGCGAACCCTGAGCAGACGCGAGATCGTTGGTTATGGGCTCCCCCGTTTTGGCTCGGCGATAATGTTTCTCATGGTAGTCGTCTATCTCCCGAAATTCTATACCGACGACTTGCTGCTCAATCCCGCCTTTATCAGTTGGACGTTCCTCATCGGCCGCTTCTGGGATGCGGCGACCGACCCATTGATGGGCCACATCTCAGACCGAACGAAGTCGCGGATGGGCAGGCGCAGGCCGTATTTTCTCATTAGCGCGATTCCCGTTGCCATCTGCTACTATCTCTTGTGGTCGCCGCCTCATGAACTCAAGGACTGGTCGCTGTTCCTCTACGTCACGGGCGCATATCTGGTGACGTATACGTTCTGGACAATGTTCTCGATTCCATATAATTCCCTGGGCGCGGAGTTGACGATGGACTATCATGAGCGGACGGTCCTCACCGGCGTGAGGGAATCGATCGGCGTGCTCGGGACGCTCGTGGGCACCATCGCCCCGCCTGTGTGCGCGGCTTTGCTCGCGAGCAAACACCGCGGGTACTCGGCGGTCGCCGCGGCCACGGGAGTGCTCACGGCGTTGTTCATCTTCGTGGCGTTTTTCAGCACGCGCGAGAATCCGGAATTTCAGCGACAGCACCCCATCGCCGTCAAAGAAGGCATGCGGGCGCTTGCGAAGAATCGTGCATACCGCGCGCTACTGGCTGCATTCGTGATTGCGCTCATGGGCAATTCGCTCGTGCCGATATTGACCTTGTATATGGCGGACTACGTCGTGAAGACGCCGAAAGTGGCGCCGGTCATCATCGTGAGCTATTTGCTCATGGCGTCCGTTTCCATCGTGTTCTGGACGCGGCTCTCGCGCCGGATAGGGAAGAAGGAGGCGTGGTCGTACGCGCTCATTTTTTCCTCGGCCGTGTTCGCCGCTTCCACGTATTACCACGAGGGGACGTGGCTGATCTGGATTATCCTCGCGGGCCTGGCGGGATTCGGTTACGGCTGCACGCTTGCCCTCTCGTATTCGATGCTGGCAGACGTGATAGATATGGATGAGCTCGAGACGGGCAGGCGGCGCGAGGGGGCGTATTTCGGCATATGGTTCTTCATAGAGAAGGGGGCGGTCGGCATCGTCGCCTTCCTGGGGCTCCAGACCCTGGCCCTCATGGGCTATGTGCCGAATGTCGAGCAGTCGCTCCGGGTAATCTGGAGCATGAAGTTCCTCTATAGCATATTCCCCGCCGTCTGCTTCGGCGCATGCTATTTCCTGCTGCGCCGGTATCCGATAACTCAGCAGGAACATGAGCGCATTCGAGCGGAGATAGAGGCGAAACGAGCCAGAGCGGCATCTGCGGATGCAGTGTAACTGCAAGGGTGAATGGGCATGGAGGGAAGCCGCCAGATGCACCCGCTCGCGTTACTCTTCGCGCAGCGGTAGCGGCGGGCGCTCATTGCGGGCGCGCGAGATGAAGATGGCCGCGAAAACGGAGCACACCATACAGAGCATGAAGAGCGCTCGATAGCTCTGGGCTTTGTCGTAGATGTAACCAGCCAGATATGGTCCCACCGCATTCCCAATCATGAACGGAATGTTGAGCCATCCGAGGATGGACCCCAACTGAGCGACGCCGAAGCATCTGCCGAGCGCGAGCGGCCAAAGCGCGCTGCGGCCGCCTCCCGTTACGCCAAACAGGAGAGCGAATGCATACAGCAGCCACAGGGAGTCGAGCCGGAACAAGAACAGCATCGTGAGCGCGGGCGCGCCGTAACAGAACACCATTATCCACCGGATGTGCATCTTATCGGCCGCCGCGCCGAAGACAAGGATGCCAAGGCTGTTGACGGCGAGGAACGTGCCGTAGGAAGTCGCGGCAGACGACTGCGAGAAGCCCGCATCGGTCGTGAAGGCGACCATGTGAACGATGACCGAGGTGAACACGATGCTGATGAGGAAATCGCCGACTCCGAGCGTCCAGAAGCTTCGCGTGCGCGCCGATTCGGCAACACTCATGCTTCTGTAGACGAACCTCTCGGCTGCCGGATTGGTCTTGTCAGAACCTTTCGTTTCGGTTCGCATGCTTTGGTCGGCTCCGGTTTCCGGGAGAGCGGGTTTCGGCCTTATCCAGAGAGCGATGGGCACGAGCAGGAAGACAAGAAGCAGGCTGAAGATGAGGTATGCCGGCCGCCATCCGTAGCGCGCCAGAAATGCGTCGGCCAGCACGGGCGCCAGGAATCCGCCCAGCCCCATTCCCAACAGCGCGACTCCCATGGCGGTGCCCCGATTATCCTCGAACCACTGGGAAATGACGGTGGTGACGGGGATGGAGGTGTTCGCGGTATTGGCAAGTGCGGCCAGGATGAAAATCGCATACAGGTGCCACAGCGCCGTCATTCTTGCCAACAGAACCGTAGCAACTATCTGGCAGAGCGTTCCGAGCAGCATCACCTTTCGCGCGCCATACTTGTCTATCCACATGCCGACCAACGGTGAGGCGGCTCCGCCGACCAGCGCCCAGACCGTCACCGCAAGCGACATCTGCGTTCGGGTCCAGCCAAGGTCGGTTTCGATGGAGGTCAGGTAAACGGGGAACACGTACCAGCCGATTCCTGCGGCGATTGTCATACACAGGAATCCTGCGGCCACAACGCGCCAGTTCTTACCAATGCGTGACTCATTCATATGCACCTGTCCGGAGAAGAAATTCCAAGTACCTTGTTTCTGGAGTTCCACAATGTATGCAAAGGGCGACCCACCGGGTCGCCCCTACGGTTTTCCATAAGGAAGGCGCAAAAGCTTCCCTGAAAACCAGAACTGAGCGATAAGACAAAATGGAATGCGCCGGGTTTCACGTGAGTTTCAGGGCATCCTGCATCGTGTAAAGGCCAGCAGGTTGGCGGATGATGAACTGAGCCGCGAGCAAGGCTCCGCGCGCGAAGTTGTCGCGGCTGTGGGCGCGGTGAGTGAGTTCTATGCGCTCGCCCTGTCCGGCAAAGATAACGGTATGGTCACCGACAATATCGCCGCCGCGGATGGCGTGGATGCCGATTTCGACCTTCGGCCTCGGCCCGATGATTCCCTGCCGTCCATAAACGGCGTTCGCGCTCAACGTACGGTTTGTGGCCTCGGCAATTGCCTCGCCGAGCATGAATGCCGTTCCGCTCGGGGCGTCCTTTTTCTGGTTATGATGGGCTTCGACGATCTCGATGTCGAAGCTGTCGCCAATAAGCTTCGCCAACTGCTTCGAGAGAGCGAGGAGCACGTTGATACCGATGCTCATGTTGGCCGACATGAGGCAGGGCACGTGCTGGCTGAGGCGTTTGATTTCCTCGAGTTGATCCGGATTGAAGCCGGTGGTTCCGATGACAAGGGGTTTGCGGTCAGCGTGCGCATCGCGCATGCAATCGAGTGTCGCTTCGGGCGTCGCGAACGCAATGATGCAGTCAGTATCATTGATTACCTTATGGAGGCTTCCGACGAGCGGCGCTTCAAGGTCGGGTATGCTGCATAGTTTGCCCAGCGATTGGCCGACTGCAGGGTGACCCGGATACTCGATTCCAGCCGCGACCTGAAACTCTTTGTCTGCGTTGGCTATCTCGGCGATGCGGCGGCCCATCCGGCCGCAAGCGCCGAAGATTCCGATTCTCAGCGGCACCGTCAGAGCCTCCATTCTATACCAGTTCGAGCAACCCGAGCTTTTCGAGCACTGTTCGCAGCCGAGGCTCGTGCTCTGGCGCGAGCGGCGTGAGAGGCGGTCTGAGTTCGTTCGTAATAAAGCCCATCATGTTCAGGGCCCGTTTCACAGGAATGGGGTTTGTCTCGCAGAAGAGCGCCTTGAACAGCGGGAGCAATTGATAGTGTATTCGCTGGGCCTCGTCCATGTTGCAACTGTTGAAGCTGTCGATGAGGGCGGCAACTTCCGCGGGTGCGACGTTTGCCGCGACGCTGACGACCCCTTTCGCTCCGACGGCGAGCATCGGGAGCGTGAGCGAGTCGTCTCCGGACAGGACAGTGATATCACACATGCTCAAGATTGAGCTCACCTGGTCGACGTTCCCGCTTGCCTCTTTGATAGCGACAATGTTCTCGATCTGGGAGAGTTCGGCGACGGTTTCGGGAAGCATGTTCACGCCGGTGCGGCTCGGTACGTTATACAACATTATCGGCAGGTCAACAGCGCCGGCTATTCTCTCATAGTGAAGTTTGAGACCACGCTGTGGCGGCTTATTGTAGTACGGCGTAATCATCAGAGCGCCATCTACCCCGGCTTCCTTTGCGCGTTTCGTGAGGTGAAGCGCCTCTTCAGTGCTGTTCGAGCCGGTGCCGGCGATGACTTTCACCCGGCCTGCAACCGTCTCGACCACAATGCGGACAATCCGTATTTGCTCGTCGTGGGTGAGCGTTGCGGCCTCGCCGGTGCATCCGCAGGGGCAGATGACGTCGGTGCCGCGGCTTATCTGGAACTCGACGAGTTCGGGAATCTTCGCTTCGTCCACCTTGCCGTTGATGAATGGTGTTACAAGAGCCACCATAGAGCCTGTAAACATGACCATCTCCTTAGCCTGGTTTTTCCCTTCTCTCTCATCTAAAAAGGATGTCACAATTGTAGCTGAAAAGCGATATGTTTATTTTGAAGTTTCGCGTTTCGATTTTGGATTAACAGAAGTCGGTTTATGGTTTACAGCTCACGGTCTACGGTTCGCGGCAACAACCGTGAACTGTGAACTGTGCAACCGAAGGGGTTCCTCTTCGCCTCCAGTTCTCCTTCTCCCCGTTTCCGCTGATTTCCCCTTGATGTCGTCAGAACGGTTCGGGCTGTTTTGCCCGGTTTTCGAAGCG
Organism: Candidatus Abyssobacteria bacterium SURF_17; assembly: GCA_003598055.1. Taxonomy (GTDB): domain Bacteria; phylum Abyssobacteria; class SURF-5; order SURF-5; family SURF-5; genus SURF-17. The sequence goes on from QZKI01000091.1 coordinate 53,787, forward strand.
CACTTGTTCGCCGAAGAAGTTGAGGTCGATGACTCCGGTCGGCCCGTTGCGCTGCTTGGCGACAATTACTTCAGCCTTGTTCAAAAGATTTTCCGAAATCTCCTTGTTCGGGTTCTGCAAGCGCCAATAATACTCCTCACGGAAGAGCATGAGCACGACATCGGCATCCTGCTCGATAGCGCCGGATTCGCGCAAGTCTGCCAGTTGCGGCCGGTTTTCCTCGCGCTTTTCGACGGCGCGGCTGAGTTGCGAGAGCGCGATGACGGGCACCTCGAGCTCGCGCGCGAGGGCTTTGAGGTGGCGCGAGATCAGCGAAATTTCCTGCTGCCGGCTTTCAGGGCGCGCGGCGCGCTCCTCCATAAGTTGGAGATAATCGACAACGATGAGGTCGAGCTGTTTCCGCGCCTTGAGCATGCGCGCCTTTGCGCGGATTTCCATGGCCGAGATGCTGGGTGAGTCGTCGATGAAGATCTTTGCCTGCGCGAGCCGTCCGGCCGCGTCGGTGAGATATGGGTAGAACTTGGCGTCAAAATATCCGGTCTGAAGATTCCTCAAGCTGAGGTCGCTCGAGCGTGCCTCGGAGCATAGCATCCTCAGGACGAGTTGCTGTTTCCCCATTTCCAGACTGAAAATGGCGACCGCTTTGTTCTCCCTCACGCCGACGTGTTCGGCGATGTTGAGGGCGAAGCTCGTCTTCCCCATCGAAGGCCGTCCCGCTACGATGATAAGGTCTGATTTCTGCAAACCTCTGAGCATGATGTCGAGGTCGACGAAGCCCGTCGGAATGCCCGTGACCTGGCGTCGGTCGTTATAGAGGTCGTCGACCCACTGGAACACGGGATGCACGAGGTCGCTGACGGAGCTGAGTGTGGACGTCACCCGCCGCTCGACGATGTCGAAGATGCGCTTCTCCGCATTGTCGAGCACCTCCTCGACATCGGGCCCTTCGCCGTATGCATCGGTCATGATCTCGTTCGCCGCTGCAAGCAGCTCCCTCAACCATGCCTTTTCGAGGACGATGCGTGTGTAATATTCGACGTGAGCGACCGTTGGCACCATGTCGAGGAGTTGCGCGAGATACGTGGCTCCGCCGACCGACTCGAGTTCGCCGTTTCCGCGTAGTTTGTCCGAGACGCTGATGAGGTCGACGGGCGAGCTCTGACCGTAAAGCTCCACGATTGCGCGGAAAACTCGCCGATGCGCCTCATCGTAAAAGTGATAATCGCGCAGCCTCTCGACGCTCTGCCCGATGGCGCGCTCGTCAAAAAGCATTGCGCCGAGAACGCTTTGCTCTGCTTCGCGATTATGGGGAGGAACTCTGGAAGGAGTTGCTGTTGCTTTTCTTGCCACGTGAGCCTCGTATCGGCCGGATTATCTTCGGTCGTCGGATTCCGAGGACATAATACCTATTCTCTCGGGAAAAGACAAAGAGCTATCGCCTTTCCAACTTCGACATGACGTGAGGAAATCAGGTGTTATGTCTCCGGAATGTGCGGGGTCGCCCGCGAACGGCCCGTACAAAGGCATTTCGAACCTCGCGATGGGTTGCCGGGTGCTCTCATAGACCATTGGTGGCTGCCTCAGGCCTTCACGACCCAGAGCTTCAGTTTCGCTTCCACTTCGGGCATAATCTTGACAGGGACATTGAACACGCCGAGCGCCCTGATGGGCTCCTCCAGTTGCACGTTTCTCTTGTCGACTTCGACGCCTTCTTTGGCGAGTTGCTCCACGATGTCCAGTGCGGTGACAGAGCCGAACAATTTGTCTTCCTCACCGACTTGCACGGCGATGGTGCACGAGGTCTTGTTGATTTTTTCGGCGAGTTTGTTGGCTTCTTTGAACGTTTTTTCCTTCTTGTCGTGCAGCATTTTCCGCTCGTGTTCCAGTTGTCTCATATGGCCTGCGTCGGCTTTAACGGCAAGGTTACGGGCGATGAGGTAGTTGCGGGCGTACCCGTCTTTGACCTCGATGACATCTCCGGCCTTGCCGAGGCTCTTGACGTCTTCCCTCAGGATGACCTTCATCTGTTTTCCTTTCTCTTCGTGTCGGTGAGGCGGCGTGCCCTCGACGAGCTCAGCTGAGTCGTTCGGCTGTCAGGTTCGATTTGTTCACGGCCTTTGGCGACAGGCGCCCGCGAGTGAGGAAGGGCAACTCAAAGGCCCTTCGGCTTTCCCACCTCGTCGCGACTTCCCCCATGACTCGTTGAGGCGATGCAGAACGAATGATCAGTCGGCGGTAAAGGGCATGAGCGCCACGATGCGTGCGCGCTTGATAGCGGCGCTGATGGCGCGCTGATGGCGCGCACAGTTGCCCGAGATTCTGCGGGGGATAATCTTGCCGCGCTCGGTCGTGTAATGTTTCAGCCGCTGGACATCTTTGTAGTCGATGTCGGCCGGTTTTACCTTGTCAACGCAGAAGCGACACACCTTCCTGCGTCTGAATGTTTTCTTTCCCTTTGGCATCGATTCCTTTTCCTTGTGCGTGATGTGTTCCGGGGATACGAGTGAAATTCTCTAGAATGGTATGTCGTCGGACTCTTCGGGGCCGGGGGCCGACTCCGGCGGTGCGGCGGCTCCTTTGGCGCGCGGTTGCTGCGCTCCCTCACGGTCCTGAGCCCAATCCATGAACTGCACCCTGTTTGCCGTAACCTCGAGAACGGTTCTCTTCTGACCGCCCTCGGCCTCCCACTGCCGGCTCTGCAGCCGTCCCTCGACGAAGACAGGCCTTCCCTTGCCCAGATATTCGACACAGCGTTCCGCCGCCTTCTGCCACACGCTCACATTGACGTAGCAGACTTCCTCGCGCTTTTCGCCGTCCTTGCCCATGAACGACGAGTTCACGGCCATTCGGAGGGTAGTGACGGGCACTCCGGACGGTGTGTAGCGGAGTTCGGGGTCCTGGGTGAGTCTTCCTGCAAGGAACACCTTGTTAACTTCGATCATGCTGAGCTGGGACATGGCAGGGATTCCTCTCCACGCTTACGGCGCGGCTGATTTTTTCTCCACCGGTTTGATGGTCTGATGGCGGATCACTTCTTCGCTGAGGCTGAAGTGTCTCGCGAGTTTGTCAACGATATCGCCCGGACCCTCGATATCCATCTTGAAGTAGGTGCCTTCGGAGAAACGTTGTAGCTCGTAAGCGAGCTTCTTCTTGCCCCAGTTCTCAAGCCCGAGGATGATGCCTCCGTTGCGCGTCACCTGTTCTTGTGCCTTTTCAGCGGCCTGTCCAATGGTTTCTTCCGAGGCATCCGGCCGGACGATAAACACCACCTCGTATTTATTCAATATTCCACCTCCACGAGCGGGATTCTGGCCCGCAATAGTTCGCGCTGTATTGTATCACAGACCCGTTGGCATGGCAAGTAATGCGCGAGCGCGATAGGGCCCTGTCCCTTACCATACCAGGAGAACGGAGACAGCCTCTTTCGTTCCTGATGGAAAGAGGCTGTCGCCTGAAGCCGCTCCACGGATTTACGCCCGTGGGTCTCCGATAATAGATTCTGGCAGTCGCCTTCTATTGCATGATGAACAACGGCGCAAGCACGAGCGAAATTACCGCCATGAGCTTAATCAGAATGTTAATTGACGGGCCCACGGTGTCTTTGAGCGGGTCACCGACGGTATCGCCGACAACAGCAGCCTTATGAGCCTCGGAGCCCTTGCCGCCGAAATTGCCCGCCTCGATGTATTTCTTCGCGTTGTCCATCGCGCCGCCGCTGTTGGCCATCTGGATGCCGAGCATGACGCCGACAACGAGCGCGCCGATGAGCATACCTGCGAGCCCGCTCGGGCCGAGGACAAAGCCGATGATAACCGGCGCCAATATCGCTATCGTTCCGGGCAGCAACATTCCCTTAATGGCGCTGTCCGTGCTGATGGCGACGCAGGTGGTCGGGTCAGGGTCCGCCTTGCCTTCCATGAGGCCTTTTATTTCACGGAACTGACGGCGCACTTCGGCAATCATCTGGAACGCGCATTTGCTGACTGCGCCGAACAAAAGCGAGCAGAACAGAAACGGGAGCATGCCACCGATGAGCAAGCCTGCAATCACCTTTGGCTCGGTGAGCTGGACATCCACCAACCGTGCCGAACCCATGAAGGCCGTCGTAAGGCTCAGAGCTGCGAAGGCCGCTGACCCGATGGCGAAACCCTTTCCAATGGCGGCCGTCGTGTTGCCGACGGCGTCGAGATTGTCCGTGATTGCGCGCACGCTTTTATCAAGATGCGCCATTTCGGCGATTCCGCCGGCGTTGTCGGCGACCGGCCCGTAGCTGTCCACGGAGACGATCATGCCGGTGGTCGCGAGCATGCCGAGCGAAGCGAGCGCTATGCCATACATTCCGGAGACTTTGTAGGAGAATATCACTGCCGTAGCGAGCACAATCAGCGGAATTGCCGTGCTCATCATGCCGACAGCCATTCCTCCGGTGACCGTGATGGCCGGTCCGCTCTGGGATGATTCGGCAAGCTTTCTTACCGGTTTGTAATGTGCCGAGGTAAAGTATTCACTCGTGAAGCCGACAATGATACCCGAAACGATGCCAAACAGGTTGGCCCAGAAGGGACCCATTTTTGAGAATGTGCCGAATAGGCCCTGGAACGGAACGCCGACTTTCGAGATGATTATATAGCTCAGGATTATCGTCAGCCCTGCGGCAATGTACGTGCCGTTCATGAGCGCTTTCTGCGGGTTCTTGCCGCTGCTGACCTTCACATACATTACGCCGAGGATGGAAGAGAATATCCCTGCGGCGGCGACAAGCAGCGGAATCAACTGAAGGGCCTGGAACTGTTCCAGGGTAATAATGTTGGTTATGAGGAGCGAGAACGCGATGGCAATGCTGGCGATAATTGCTTCGACATAGCTCTCGAGAAGGTCAGCTCCGAGGCCGGCCACGTCTCCCACGTTGTCGCCCACGTTGTCCGCGATGACGCCGGGATTGCGCGGGTCATCTTCAGGAATCCCGGCCTCGACCTTACCAACGAGGTCGGCGCCCATGTCGGCGCCCTTCGTGAAGATGCCGCCGCCGGAACGAGCGAAGAGAGCGACCAAGCTTGCGCCCATCGCGTATCCGTTAATCGCGATGGGGTCAACGATGCCTTCCTTGCGGAATATGAGGAGCAAGACGCACAGACCTGTGATGGACAGGCCGACGACGCTCATCCCCATGACTGCGCCGCCGGAGATGGCCACATCCAATGCACCGTGTACTCCTCCGGTGCGTGCGCCCTCGGCTGTGCGCGCGTTGGAGCGCGTCGCGATGCTCATGCCAATGTATCCGGAAAGCGCCGAAACAAAAGCGCCGATGATGAAGCAAATTGATGTCCGCACGCCGAGTTCCAGGGGCGGCCTGTCCGGAGCCAGGGCAGCCATGAGGAACGGTGCTATAGCAATAAGCCCCGCGATGACAATCACGAACCCTGAGACGTACGTGTATTCGCGCTTCAGGAACGCCTTTGCGCCTTCCTGCACCATCTTCGAAATTTTTTGCATCCGCTCATTGCCGGGATCTTGCTTCATCACGTATGAGGCAAGATAACCTCCGAACAGAAGCGCAAGAATCCCGAAAATCAGTGCAACAAAAATACCTTGGTCAACACTCATAACCTCTCCTCCTCATCAAAATGGGGCAAAAAACGTTCAGGTAGGAACTGCACAATCGGGCGCTAGTATACAAGAAACCGCCTGGGTTTGTCAACGGTGGCCGCAGTGGCGCAGTGGCTGTGGCCGCAGTGGCACATTGCGAGATGAGTCAATGAGCCAGAGGGAATGTGACGGAGGGCAATTTGGAACATGACAACGTCTACAGAAATGAGAGGACCTCGGATTTCACGGTTACCTGAGGCTTTCATCATGACGATGCACAACGCCTAATAGTCCGGCTTGGCCAAACCCGCTATTTTCCACCCGCTCGCATGCCTTTCCAGCACCACCTGCTTATAAAGCTTGTTTCCAAACTGTATCCACGGCTTGACGACTACGGAAGCCATATCACCGTTTACCTCTTCGCCGACAATCGTGAACGTCTTCTTCAGATTTCCGGTGACCATGAAACTCCCCTCGAGAAGCTCCTCGTGACACGCCAGGAGCTCCGACGCGCGGCTGCCGCTTGCCTGCCGGTAATCCTTTGCCGTCATCCCCGTGGAGTCCATTCGGCACATGAAACCTCTTACATCCACACACGAAAAGAATTTCTCGGCATTACCCGCGGCAAGCGCGTCGAGCGCTTCCTGGGCAGTTTCCTCGGCAGTCATGAATTGGCGAGAAAGCCTCACGTGGGGAAGGAATATGACCGCAGCGGCTATCACACAAACAAGTAACACAACTCCCGCTCCGACCACTGCCGATTTGGAGAGCCGAAAGCTCCTTCTGGGGCCTCGCGCAACGCGCTTATGCGCGCCCGAGCTCTTTCTCACCTGTGCGGTGCGCTCAGTTGCCGACCGTATCTTGCCGAGACATTCAAAGCACAGCAATGCCTCCGTCGGCCTCGATTGCTTTCCGACTTCGCCTCTTACGAGCACTTTGGTGAGGCATTCTTCACAGCCAAACCTTCCGCACTTCTTACAGTAACCAATCGAGTTCTTGTTAGGATGCACCGCGCATTGCATTCTTGCCCCCTCCCGCTCTCAACGGCCCACTCACATTCATGAACCCCGTCGCGGTCCTTCGTTCACCACCATGGCACGAACGTTCCACAAGAAAAAGGAGCCGGGAACACGGATAATCCTAATGGAAACGAATGCACCGAACGACAACGGATATGCTGCCCGCGAGTGCCACGCAGAATATCTCCGGCTTCTCTATTCGCGCAAATCGTTTTCATTCGTGATTCGTGTATCGGAAGTCTTGACCGTCGGTTATGGCCATGCCCTCCCGCGTGCTGTCTGCCGGGTGAGACGAAGGGAACGTGCAAGATTTAGTTTACTAATTCGGTAAATATATGTCAAGAACCATTTTTGCTGAAGTTGCAAAACGCCTGTCTGAGATCGCGCTCGGAGACGCAACCTTCCCTGCTTGCGGGGGCCTTGCGGATCAATTGCAGAATCCTGTGCAAAAGGGCATACTGACCTAAGAACATAGGAAAGAGGACATTTAGTCAATGGGAAATATCTCGACGAGGAAGGCCGTCGCCAAGAGATTCACCTGTCACGAAGTATGGGGTGGAAATGAGCGTGCCGAACTCGACATCGATTTTGGCAGGCTCACCGGATATCTCCTCAGCCTACCCTATCAGACCGACAAGGGGGGTGATCTCTATTTCCTCTCCCTCTGTGACCAGGAGATGCTATCCAAGATCGTGGTTGCCGACGTGGCGGGACACGGAGAAATCGTTTCACAAGTCGCCGCCGGGTTGAGAACCCTGCTCCGGCAAAACGTCAACGAAGTGGACAACACGAAACTCCTCGTCTCGCTCAATGAGTCCCTTCGTCACAAACCGCTCAAGGGCAAATTTGTAACCATGGTGGCTGCCACATTCAACGGGCACAACGGGAATTTCGTATACGCATACGCCGGACACCCCACGGTGCTCCGGTTCAATTCAGCGCTCGGCAGATGGCAGTTTCTCGATGCCGTCGAAACATACAACTCCGGTGTTCCCCTCGGAATCATCGGCGACACCGAATACATTCAGATGAAGACACGGTTGAATGACGGCGACATTCTCCTTTTTTACACCGATGGCATAGTTGATGTGAAGAAAACCTCGGAAGAACGCCTTAGCATAAATGGTCTCCTCGAGCTGTTGCAGCGTGCAGCTCGCGACCACCGTACGCCCCGCCAAATGGCCGACTCGCTCATCAAAGAAATTGCAGAATCCTGCGAAGGCAGCTTCACCGACGATGTCACCCTCCTTATCCTTAAAGTCAACTGAACCGCAGGAGCTGGCTCGTCCCGAACACAACGAAATCCCCGTCGTGTCTTCTGCGTAGACTCTCACGCAGTTTCTATGGTAAGCCCTCGCTCCTCTTCGCTTCTTCTTGTGCGCAGTTCCACCTAAAGATGTGTTTCATCTAGGAATAAATTAACTATAACATTCACGGATACTTGCCGTTTGATTGTTCCAAAACATTACATTCATACAGAGTACGTTCCTTCATAAGTGCTTGCGTTTCTTTCTGGCAGATTGTATGTAATAATATGATGCGTTGCCCGTAAAGCTTTCTTGCCGACAGCGATTGCATAAGTGTTTTAATTATAGTTGCTTATGCCCAGCATTCCAGGATGTCAGAGCCTTGGCAGTCCTCTTGCTCAATTGGAAGTAGGTGGAGAGTGAAAATGACGTCCCGCGCAGTGAAGAAGATGCTGGACGAATTGGGATATGATGAAAAGGCACTCGGTAAAATGATTACTACATACCGCGAAAAAACGAGGTTTTCCGCTATAGCGATGCTGTGGATTTGTTTCTTCCTTTCCGGCGCATGCGGTCTCGTATATCAAGTAGCGTGGACTCGCATGCTGACCCTGATTTTTGGGGCTTCCGTCTTTGCCGTGAGCACGGTGCTCATGACTTTCATGGGAGGACTGGCACTGGGAAGCTATCTGTTCGGCCGAATCGCGGACCGAATCAAGTATCCAGTGCGACTGTACGGTATCCTGGAAATAGCAATCGGTGTTTATGCCTTTTTCCTCCCGCTTATCTTGAAGCAGTACGATTTTCTTTACGTAACGTTCTTCCGGGCGGCAGACCCTTCCTTCTTCACGCTGCTGCTTTTCCGCTTCACCCTTACCGCTGCGCTCCTTATTCTTCCGACCACGTTGATGGGAGCGACATTGCCCATCCTGAGTGCGTTCGTTACGCGAAACCTGAAGAGTGTGGGATGGAGTACGGGAAGCCTTTATGCGCTGAACACCTTCGGCGCGGTGCTTGGGTGTGCTGCCGCGGGTTTCTATCTGATTGGCAGGTTCGGGATTCTCCAGACGATTCATATCGCGGTCGCGGCGAACGTAATCATCGGCGCATTCATGTATCTTGCGTTTTCGCGGTGGCAGACTCTGGAGGCTGAGGATGCTGATACATCTCAGGCTGCACATGTCGGGGACGTTCGGACGAGCGAGACCCCTGCAGTTTACCCGCAGCCGATTGTCCGCTTGGTGCTTCTGTTTCTTGGCCTGTCCGGTTTCTGTTCGCTCGGCTATGAGGTATTGTGGACTCGAGCGCTCGTGTATCATCTGAACATCAGCGTCTATGCGTTTGCGACGATGCTCACAACGATTCTCGTCGGAATTGCGCTGGGCAGTTTCATCTTTGCAAGGATTGTGGATAGGACGCGCGAACCATTGCTGTTGTTCTCGGCCATCGAGCTGCTCATCGGCATCTCCGCCGTGATGTCGCTCCCGATTCTCGGCAAGTTCTTCAACGAGCTTGAAAGAGCATTTCCCGGGCTCGGAACAATCGTTTGGCTCCCGAGCTCGAACAAGTTTATCAAATCCTTCCTCATTATGTTTGTTCCAACGCTGCTGATGGGAGCGACGTTCCCCGTTGCCGCGAAGATATGCGTCCCGAGCGTGAGGAAGGTGGGCAAGAGCATAGGTGTGGTCTATTCAGCGAATACTGTCGGCGCCATCATCGGCTCATTTGCGGCCGGGTTCATCCTCGTCCCGCTCCTTGGAATCGGCAAGAGTATTCTCGCGCTCGGATGCGTGAATGTCGCAATTGGAGCGGCGATCTTCTGCATAAATCCGCAGGTCTCATTCAATGCAAAGCGCCGCCTCTCTCTGGCGGCAGTCCCCGCACTGGCGGTCTTCGGCCTGTTCGTCTGGAGGTTCACCGGCGTTCAGTTTGCCAGTCCCCTCGAGAATGCAGGACGGGTGCTCTACTATAGAGAAGGCATCGGGGCGACAGTCAAAGTCTTCGAAGACAATAGAACGGGAATCCGTCAGATAAGCATCGACGGCTATCCGGTCGCAGCCACAGGAAATCAATTGGACTGGAGGGGACCGGAAGGCCAGAGTGCGCAGGCGCACTTCCCCATGCTGCTCCATCAAGACCCGAAGGACATTTGCATCATCGGATTCGGAGCAGGCGGGACATCCTATGGTGTCAGCCTTTATGATGTGGACACCATCACCTGCGTCGAGCTAAGCCGCGAAGTGCCCAAGGCAGCTCCATTACTTGCCGAAGTGAACCACGACGTCTTGAATCATCCCAAATTCAAGCTCGTCATCGACGACGGCAGAAACTTCATCCTCCGCACGGAGAAGAAGTTCGACATCATCACGGTCGACGCGACTTCCCCGAAGTGCGCCGGGAACGTGTCGCTCTACACCAAGGAATTCTATGACATGTGTAAGGAAAAGCTCGCGCCCGGCGGCATCATGGCCCAATGGATGCCGTACCACTTGCTTTCCCGGCGCGAGGACCTCATGCTTTTCAAGACATTCCAGCAATCCTTCCCTCATTTTTCCGTGTGGTTCACGAGTGACCTCGGCTATTTTCAGCTCATCGGCTCAAAGGACCCTCTGAGAATCGACTTTCAGCGCCTCGAGAAACGCATGAGCCAGCGTGAACTCCGCGGCGAGCTTGCCGCAATACACCTGAACTCGCCGGCAAAGTTGCTTGCGTGCTTCGCCATGGGTGAAGATATACCCCTCTCATTGTTCGACGGAATTCCCGTGAATACCGACAACCATCCGTACATCGAATATTTCAGAGACGACGGCGGCTTGGGCGAGTTCATCTTTGAGAGCCGCGTCGGGCAGCCGCCGGTATACAATTTTGGAGACTCTCCGGACGAAGCTGCAAGAAACAGAGCGGAATACAGCAAGGCCCTGGAAGTGACCAATCACCTCATCTCGGCCCATTACTGGTGGAAGAAAGGATACTTAGGCGAAGCCCTCACGAGAACCCGGCTCGCCCTGCTCGTCGAGCCTACCAATCGCGAAGCCTACGTGCTCCACAGAGTCCTCGAGAAGAAATACAAGAGGCTTTATCTGGCCAAGGCCGCAGCAGCCCAGGGAAAAAATGATATCCATGGCGCCGTCATGGCATGCAACAGAATACTGCGGATCATGCCCGACGACCGGGATACGCTTGCCCTGTTAGTGACACTCCATCAAAGCGTGGGACACAGCCGAAGCGCACTCTGAACGTCTTCCCCGCGATTGACGATGCAATGCAGGAGCGCGGCGCAGCATCCCATTACAGCCCAAAAAACCGGAGTTTTTTCATAGGGGCGCACGGTCGTGCGCCCCTACGTGCATACCCGTGGGACAGATTCTCTGACCCGCATTCCATCAAGAGAAATACGGGCGTGCCGAAAACGATAGCCCCCGAACCGCGGAGCCATTTTATCATCCCGAAGTTCACAAAGAAGGGTTTGTTTCCAAGCTGAAACAAGCGCCTCGAAATCAGTAACGGTTTCCTGACTGCCTCGTTAGCCTCGCAACGCGAATACTGTTGCGCCGTCCGCCGAAAACAGTGGCACGCAGTATTCCGCAAGGAAGCGCTCGAGCATTTCAATATCGGCGGCTATGCGGGCCTTATCCTCCTCTGAAACGCTGAAAGGCGGGAATCTGACGAAGAAAAGCTCATTGAGCAGGATATGGGTTATGCGCATCTCACACAGCTTTTCTCGAAATGCCGCCGTACTGCCCGCCTTGTGCGCCAACTCCAGCATGCTGGGGGCCTCGAACACGCTGTCTCCTATCTGAGGCCGCTCACAGAAGAAGCCGCGATTGTCCCAGAGGAACATGAGTCGGGCATCCGGCGGCAGATTCTCGTTGATGTACTGAAAAACCGGATAGTTGGGCACCTTTCTCGCCAAAAAATCCTCTGCTTTTTCATCCCCCCACACCGCAGCGCCGAATTCCGACGGCACGAGTAACGGGTAGAAGTATGCAAACGAGAACCACACCAGCCCGCACGCCGCGAGTGCTGCGGCCTTGAATGCGAGTGTGAGAGGCCGAGGAAGTTTGGAGATTCCTTTACCCATCGCAACTATCGTGTGTGCGCACATAAGGCTCAGCACGGGGAAGATCGGCATCAGATATCGTGTGATGTGCGTGGACGCCGCCCAACTGATGAAGTATATGACGCACAGCGGGGCGGACCACTTGAGAACCGCCGGCTTGCGGCGAACGAGAACAAAGGCGGGCAGAAGAATCAGCCACAGCGGAGTAACCGTCGTGTCGAAGTTCTCGAAGCCGGCCTTGCCGAATATCGTGATGTTCCATGGGAGGGCGGCGAAGCTGCGGAAGTCTCGTCCCATACCGTGAGCGCTCACATATGCGAGCATCCGCTCGACTTGCCTCGGCGCAAGCCAGCGCCCGTCAAAAAGGTCGTACATGAGCGGATAGAACGGGTTGCCGGTAACAACATAATTCTTGACCAGATACGGCAGCACAAGCACGGCCACGGTTGCCCCGAAGATCGCCGCCCGCTTCACGATGGCGCCCGTCAAACGCCCGCGCGAAGTGAGTTCCGATACAATGAGCAGCACGCCGAGCGAAATAAGTCCGTGAAGCGCCGTGTACTTGATGCCGGCAAATATCCCCGCGAACACGCAGAAAAGGCGGAACCATCCCTCGCTGCCTTCGGTTCGCCATCGCCACAGGCAACTGGCCGCCAGCAAGAAGTAAAACATCATTGCCATGTCCACATACGCAATCGGCATCTCGTTCAACACCGGTGGGTTCAAAACCAGTATCAGCACTGCGAGGATCGCGGTCGCTCGCCCGAACGTGGCTCGTGCGAACCCATAGAGAAATGCAATCGCTCCGACGCCAAGCGCATAGTGAATCAGATTCGCCAGAATGAATTCGTCAATCAACAAAGCTGCCGCATACAGCATCTCTACGTTGAGGACCGTGTTAGAAAAGAGATTATACGGGATGGGAACAATCCCGTGCTCATGCGCATAAACACGCGGCACATTGAGATGATACACCATCGCGTCATGCGTGATGCTCGGCGCAAGCGCAATGGTTGCAAGAAGAACCATTATGATGAACAGCGCGACCTTCCCAAGTCGTTCAAGGACCGACCCGCGCTCGGATGCACCAATGCGATAGATACTCGCGAATTCTTTCATCAGAGAAGGCGCTTGCGAGAGGCCAATAAGGAGCATGACTCCAATGACACCCCATACGACTCCGCTGTAAAGCGCGCCTGCGATTCCCAAGAGGAAGATAACATACATCAGGATGCCCCATCCGAGCCCGAGCGCAAGCAAGAGATACTGAATAAAATTCCATTTCTCATTCAGGAAATTGCCGGCAGGCTTCAGTTTAGCTGCGTACAGCACGCACGAGCCGCCGAGAACACCAGTCGCAATCAAAAGGCTTGCCAGAATGAGGTGCTTCAGGCTCGAAGCGATATTCGACAGGTTTCTGGACGGGAGCGGAAACCGGAAGGTCCGGATTAGTTGCCACACGTGCTGGGGCTCAAGCGGGTGTTCCTGGAAGAAGCGAACCAGTACGACGGCAGCCCAGAGCACAAGAGCACAAAAGAGCAAGAGCTTAATTGCTCTGCTTTCTCCGTAATCCTCGTGCATCCGCCCTCAATCCCTGAGCGCAAGCGGCTCAGCTGCCAGAGGTTCAGCAGACGGCATTTCGTAATCCCTCTGCTTGAAGAAGTGCACATATCCTGAATCGACCCGTGCGGCACATGGAACATACCGGCTTCTGAAGTCGTACAATCTGAGCATTTCGCGGTTGCCCGGGGCGAGAACTCCGTAAATCCAGTAATAGCTCAGGAGCTCTTCTACGGGAAGCTTCTGTGGCCAAATGCGGCATGCACCCAGGAAAACGAGGTCTGGTTTTCGCCCGAGGACATACGCGCTGTTGTATTTCTCGTGGCCGGCCTCACCACGCCCGAACTCCGCAACTTCGGTATGTGCAATATGGACATCGTTCAGGCCGACGAGGTCAATCGTCTTCAAGCCCGAATAATACGGAATGATTCCGGCGGGAATGAGAGCGATCGTGGTATCGCTGTCCACGGTGTTTTTCAGCCATTTGCCCACTTTCATGCGGTCGGCGTCCGCTGGTTTTTCAACGTCGAACACCCGATGATGTTCGCGTCCGAAAAAGGAAGGCGCTGCGGTGACCGCGACTGCCGCCGCACACGCAGCCACGAGCCCAATGCGCCAATGCGAGGCTGCCCCCTGCGTTTCCACGCTTTCCCTAAGCCTGAGCAGTTCGCTCAAACCCATCACGCTGAGCAGATACATCGCCGGGAAGATAGCAACAAAGAAACGATGCATCACCAATTGGTCCCCGCCGACGTACAGGACGAACCCGACGCACGCCGCTATCTGAAGGAGGAGAAAAGAGGATTCGAACCCGATCACTCTGCGACGACCTTCTCCATCGGCGGTTTGAAACATTCGCGCATAGAAAAAAACTGCGGCCGCCGCGATGGGGACAAGTCCATAATCGGCCACGAAGAACCATGCATATCTTATTCCGCGCACTATTGAGGCTGTTCCCCCTGCGACCTTTGCGTAGAACGTGTTCGGCAAAGGGTAGCCGTAGTATGAGTATCGCCATACGAAATAGGGGAGAAAAACGGCAAGGCAGACCGTAAGGAGTCGCATGAAGAGGCCAACTCTTCTCTTGATACTGCTGTCCGGGGACGACCGTATCGGCCCGACGATAATGTGAGCCGCAGTCGCTGCCAGAAACACGACGCCGTCCGGCCTGGTCATGATGAGGAGCGCAAACAGCAGTCCGCAGACGTGCATCGCCCTTGCGTGTCGGGCGTCCAGATAGACGAATGTTATCAGAACAAGCAGGAACGTGAACAGAGCGGTTTCCAGCCCCCCAAGCGTCCACATCGCAAAGCTGCCATTGGCGGCAAGAAGCGCACCGGGGACAAGCGACAATGCTGAATGCGCCTTTCCCGCATAGCGCCTCGTCAGAAACCGGTTGGCCATGATGGTGACGAGAACGATTGTGCCCGCGCTCGAAAGAAAACCGAGTATTCTGGCGGATTGCACGATGTCCGCCCCCGTGATTGCGGCTCCCGCGAGCAGCATCGCCCAGAGGAAGTTCGTGTAGCCCTCCGCGCGCTCGCCCGGATTGTAGACCAGGCCATGCCCCGCAAGCAGATTGCGCACGTAGCGGAACGTAATGAACGCGTCATCGGTGGAATAACTGTAGTGGAGTGCGTGTGCTCCGAAGGCGAGCGTCAACGGGATAAGGATGAGAATAATCGTTCGGTTGACCGGATATCGCGCAGATGGTGCCGTGGAGATGTCTTTTCCCCCCGTAATGCCCGGAATCGGGCTTGGCGCCTGACCGAGAAATCAATCCACACTGGGGCCGGGATAGAACTTCGCAAAGATGTCGCTGTTGCTGATGACGCCGACTATTTCTTTGCCGTCGAATACGGGAATTCGCCGGAGGTTATATCGCTTCATCAACTTTACGCACGCGGACACGCTTATGTTCGGGGGAACCATGATTGCAGGCCGGGTCATCACGTCCGCGACCAATGCATGCTGCGCGCCGGGGTCGGGGTCAATCAGCTTGTTGATGAGGTCCTTCCGGGTCACGATGCCGTAGCCGTCGCCTTTATTCGCGCTCTCGACAATCAGACTCGACACCCCGAATTGCTTCATCTTCCAAACCGCATCCAGAAGCGACGCATCTTCCTTGATGAACTTGACTTCCCGATTCATCAAGTCACGAACCAGCATCTTCCTCATCTTCTCGAGCACGATGTCTTCTCCCCACCCGATGCCCACGTTCCTTGTGTCATTTGTGGTTCATGGCCAAACGCGATTCTACCACGTTCACAAGGCCGAATTCAACTGAATGTTCCTGCGTTGCGCCTGCGACATAAACGAGGGAATACAGAATTATGCCTCGGTTTCCACGGCGTGGCGGGACTGCGCTCTACAAACTCACAGCCGCCCATACTTCTCGTACACTTCGCGGAGCGACTTCCCTTGACGCAATTCTTCCCGCGAGCGCCGTTCCGCATGGACTACTTCCTCCGCGCGGGCGACCAGTTCCTCGAGGTCCACCGATTGCGGAATTACGATGACGCCGTCAGTATCCGCCAGTATAACGTCTCCCGGATTCACTTCCACGCCTCCACAGTGCATGGACTCGTTGATGCTTACGAGTTTCGTGCGGCCGACCGAATCGGTTGGGATATTCCCCCTCGCCCACACCGGAAAGCCGATTTCCTTGATGCGAGGGATATCTCTAATGGGCCCGTCAACAACGGCCCCTCTCGCGCCGCCGTAGTATTTCGTCGTGGTCGCCATGAGCTCGCCGTAAGCGCCTGCCCCCCAGAAGCCGTTGGTGTCCACCACGATTACCTGACCCTTCTTGAGGCCGCCGCAGAACGCATCGAGGAGCCCAACGACAAACTCCGGGTCCATATCCTTGAGCAACAGCGTGCTGTCCGCTTTGTCCTCGGCCATCGTAAATGCCGGCCCTGCGACAACGGAATCAGCGATGACCGGGGTGAACCCGGACGACATGGCGCAGTTCCTGTGGCCCATATCGTCAAGCACGTCCGACACTGCCGGAGTATACAGCCGCTCCAAACGGTCACACAGCGCGAGAATTTTGTCTTCGGAAAGCGATTGCGACATGTTCCTTCTCCTTGCGGTAATACATGCGCGGGGTGGATAGGGTCGGTCCGTACGGTCGGACTTTCGGACCGAATCCGTGGAAATGCGAATTCATTCGCATGGTGTTCTTTCCCCTGCACACCGCACATTGGAATAAGTGCAAACCAATACAATGCCGGGCAGATTAAGGCAGGGTGATTGCTCGATTGATATTAAATAGTGCCCGCTCGATGATGTCAAGCATGGGGACTCCAGAGGCATTTGCTCCGCCTTTCCGCTCTGAATGGCGGTTTGACCCGGCACCACACCCGTGTTATAATCCGGAACCGCAATGGGCACACAAGACGCAGTCGGCGAGAAGACCAGCGCACACATTCTTGCGCTCTTCTTTCTTGCTCTCTTGCCCGCGCTGCTCTATTTCAACTCCCTCGGGAACTCGTTCCATTACGACGACGGCTTTTACATCCTGAATAACGCCTACGCGCACGACCTCTCACGGGTCGGCCATTTCTTTGTATCGTCGAAGCTCATCAGCAACATTACCCTAAGCGGATATCGCCCGCTTACCATGACGACGTTTGCGTTCAACTATGCCGTGGGCGCCGGGAATCCCTTCGGATACCATCTGGTCAATGTGGCGATTCATGTTCTGAACACGCTGCTTGTTTACGCCGTCTCTCTCTCGCTCATGCGAGTCTTCGAGGTCCCGCACGTCAGGAAGGCCGCAATGGCGACAGCGGTATTGTTCGCCTGTCACCCAATCAACACCCAGCCCGTGAACTACACCTCCGGCCGCTCCACACTCCTGGCCGCGGGGTTCTCACTTCTCAGTCTTCTGCTGTACATGCGGCGGGAACGGGCAAAAACGGGGACCAAAAGGATTCTCGCCTTGGCGGGGTCACTCGTCGCATACTCGTGCGCACTGCTTTCGAAGGAGGAAGCGGTCGCTCTGCCGGCTCTCATTATGCTCTACGAGCTCTGCCGAATCCGTTTGCGACTCGACACAAGAAATATCAAGCGCGTGATTATTCCACTCCTGTCGTTCGCAGTGCTGACGCTCGGGTTCATGATTCTTGTAGTCCATGTTCTCGGCCTTATCAGTGATACGCCGCAGGCTCGCGGCATGGGCGAGAATCTGCTCACCCAGGCAAAAGCCATTTTCATCTACGGGAAACTCATGCTGTTTCCGACAAACCTCAGCATCGACCACGTCATCGCCCCGTCGCGCTCGTTGCTCGACCCGCTCGGAGCGGCTTCGGTCATCGGCTTGACCGCAATTGTGATCGCGTCGACGGTGGCGATTCGCACATTCCCCATGCTTTCGTTCGGCGTCTGGTGGTTTCTCCTTGCGCTCGCGCCGACCTCTACGCTTGTCGCACTCAAACTCGTCGTGAACGAGCAAAGGATGTATCTCCCCGCCGTCGGATTGATGCTCATTGCAGGCGCCGGCTTCGGGGCGGCGCTGGAACAGGCGGCGAAGACCGGAAGAAGCGGCGTTCGCACCGCGGTCATTCTTGCTTCTACGGCGGTTGCGCTCTGCCTGAGCGCGGTGACGGTGCGCAGAAATATCGATTGGCGCACTCCGCTGAACTTATGGACGAGCGCTCTCCATCAGTATCCAGCGAGCGTGCGTGCAAACACGCAGGTCGCAAATCTCTATCTCCAAGATGGGAGGGTTCAGCAAGCCGTCGCGGCCGCTGAGAAGGCCGTTGAGATAGCGCCGGATTTTCCCGATGCAAGAATGGCTCTGGCGTCGGCCTATTCGCGAGTTGGACTGCAGGAAGAAGCTCTCAAGCATGCCCGGGCCGCCGTTGACCTGAACCCCGTTTCTTCCGACGCACACACGACGCTCGGAATCGTATATGCACGGCTGGGACGCTACGCGGAATCGGAGGCGGAATGGAGACGCGCGCTTGAGCTTGACCCGAATAACCGCGAGGCTCGGGAAAACCTTGAGAAGCTCAGGGACCATCCGTAGGGAGTGGACGAATTTGTAGGTTAGGCCGCCCTCCAATACTCATTCATGGAGGCCCGGTAAGAAGCATGGAATGCATTTGCTGTGCGACCGTTTGAAACAACACATCCAGCAATGGGCGAAGGCGTGCAGCCAACAAGACGCTGTTCCATCAGCGGGAGCGCGAGAACCGAATCTCGCTGATCTCGCCTGGTTTGTCTTTTTCTCGCTCCTTTGCGCTGACCCTCAACTCCATCGAGACATCGCCGAAATCGAAATCCCTCGGAAGCGTCTCAACGCCTGCGACCTGTTCCTTCGGAATCGAGATGGCCCTTGGCTCCACAATGTACGTTCCTTCGTCCTCGGAGTAGTTGATGACCTGCCCGATGATAGACAATTCCTTGACGGAATCGGTTCCCCCCTCGCCTCCAATCCGCAACTGCATCCTCACCAGATCACCCTTGGAAATCATAACCCCACTCCTTCCTATTCTCTTATGGTACTACGCATGCGCGAGAAAGAGCAAACTCACACCTCGTAAATCTTCATCACTTCGTCGCCGTAGTGGTTAATGACCTTTACGGCGATTTTGCCTTTCGACGGCGTGGCGAACGGGCGGCTCCTGGTTGAATAGAGGGACGCCCATGCCGACTCGTCTATCTCGGCGCGAAGCGCTCTCTTGAGTTTATCGTACGGCTGGTCTGCGCCGCAGAAGTGAGCGTGGCGCACAAAGAAACTCTCGCCATTGTAATCCGTGTCTATGAACCAGCATGCGATGTCGTCAGTGGAATGACTGCGAATCTGGCCGGTCGTCGGGTCATATACATCTACGCCCTTTATCTCGACGACAATCTGTTCCGCATCCTTCTCCGCTGCCATTTCCTTCTTCGTAGGGGCGACCCTGCGTGGTCGCCCGTCTTCGGCAGCCTTCACCCGCTCAATCACAATATCCGGCTCACCAAACACCATGAACAGGTTTCCCGCGCCCGTTTTCTTCAGGAGTTGGTCACCCATCGCAAGATCAGGGTTCATTCGTGCAACCAGCACGGTGAGCTTGCCGTACTGTTTCGTTTCCTCGCTGACGTGCGGGTCAAAGGCAAACCCGCAGACCACGAGCAGGTCAAATCCGATGCCCTTCACCGCTTCCTTTGCAGCTTCCTTAACCAATTCCGGCCCCACGGTCCCGTGCTCGGGCCCGATACAGACAGCAACGCGCCGGGGCTTTCCGCCCTCGGTGTATTCGCCCTCACCGTGCAAATAGACGCCCGCATATGGCTCCAATCGGTCAAAAACAAGACGCTCGTTCTTGATGGTGTTCTGCACGCCTGCCTTCTTGAGGTTCTCGAGAATCATGATTTCGAACTGGCCGGGGCCGCCGGCCTTTGCGGCTTCGCGCTCAGAAGAAGGTTGCTCTACATCGGCAGCCAGCACGCGATGCGGCGACAAACTCTCTACGGTAAACGGGCCACAGACGCGAATGCGTTTGCTGTCCTCGTAGGGCTGGTCGTAGAGGGTCTCGGTCTCGGCGTGGCGCGCGATGGCGGCATCAATCTGTTCGCGCGTCATGCCTTCTTTGGTGTCAGGATTGTTCGCGATGGATTTGAGGGTGATGTGTGGCACGCGCTTATAGACAAAGCCCTTCTTGATGTCGTTCTGCACGGGCGCAGCGTGCTGCGCCCCTACGAGGCCGGTGATTTCGCGTTCCTTCTTGATTCCCTCAGGCGAATCAGCAAGCAAATAATATGGGTATTTTGCTGACATGAGTCTCGTTCGCGCGAGCGCTATAGCCACGCGGCTTGTGTCAATTGTTATCCAGCGCCGTCCCCATTGCTCGGCGACATAGGCGGTTGTGCCACTGCCACAGGCGGGGTCAAGCACGAGGTCGCCAGGGTCTGTAGTCATAAGGAGACAACGCTCAATCGCGGTAGCGCTGGTCTGAACAACATAAATCTTGGGATCGGTTCTGCTTTGAACGCCACCGATGTCCAACCAGACAGAGTTCAACGGGTTCACCGGGAAATCGTCGATAAAACGCACATATCTGAGCAGGTTCCCCTCAGCAACAATACGATTGCATTTCATGAGGCGGGCCATGCCATCAACAGTCGTTTTCCAGTGCAATCCAGATGGACATTGGAAGATCCGCCCATTGAATTCTACCGGACCGCTACCCGTCGCAGTTTCTCCTGCAGAGGTAATCTGGTCCGTGCTAAAGAATCGAGAACCTGCTGGAACCAGAGAAGGCGTTGCTTTTTCCGCGGGCGTGAGTCGCCTTCGGGTACCGTCGGGCAACTCGACGTTATCATAACGCGCAGCACCGGGTTCTCCACGTTCCTTCTCCGAATACATTTGCCGATATTTTACACGCTCGCGGTCTTTTGCGTACCAGATAAGGTAATCGCAGATTTGTCCGAGCAGGGTTGAACCCCTACCAGTCGTGGTAGCAAACGCTATCATGCCCGTACAGTTATCACTCCCAAACACTTCATCCATCAAGCACCTTACAAGATGAACGTTTTCATCACCAATCTGAACAAAGATGCTTCCTGTTTCCGTCAGCAGTTCTCTTGCCACGACCAGGCGGTCCCGCATGTATGCCAAATAGGAATGAATGCCAAGTTCCCAAGTATCTCTGAAAGCTTTAATCTGCTCAGGTTGACGGGTGGCGTCCTCGACTTTGCCGTCTTTGACGTCGCGTTTGCGCGTCGAGACCTGCCAATTGGAGCCGAATTTGATTCCATATGGCGGGTCCATGTATATCATCTGAACCTTGCCCTTGAGGCCTTCTTTTTCGGCAAGGCTGGTCATCACGAAGAGAGAGTCGCCGAGAATCATGCGGTTGGACCAGTTGACGCCGTCCTTATGTGTGTAAAAGTCAACCAAGTCCTCGAATTTTATGCCGTTGAAATCCTCGAACAGGCCGAGTTGAGGTTCGGGCGAGCTGCCGTTCGCCCCTACACGGCGCACGTCCTCGATAATGGCGCTCGGCTTGATTTTCTCCTGAATGTAAATAGGCACAGCAGGCACTTCGAGCGGCTGTGCGTCCTGTTCGTCTTTTCCTTTCCAGACCAGTTGCGGGTCAAGCGATGGGTCACGGGGATAGAGCACGGTCTTCGGGCTTTTCTCGTACTCCGCGACAAAATCGCGCAGTTCCTCGGTCGGAATATTCGCGCGCTTGTCTTTGTGCTTAACAGACTCGATGGGAGTGGGAGTATCCTTCTTTTTCCGTGCCATAATTATGACCCCTCTTACACGGCAAACATGAGTTGTGCGATTCCCGGAGACTGTTCAGCAACTGCCGGTATTTCATCCCATGTCCGGCTTTCGAGCACGCGGCCCGCCTTCTTCTTGTTTGTGCCGCCCCACTGCTTGAAAAAGAAGGGCACGTTCGCCTCCTGGCATTGATTTCGGATGTCAATAACCCATGATGGTTTCATGGGCCTTGCGCCGGGGCCGGACTCACCTCCGACTATGACCCAATCAATTCCATCGAGATTCAGGTTGCTCAGAGGCCCAAGAAGCGGCTCCAGTGAGAGAAATTTCACTTTCGCCCCCGACTTGCGCAGGTGATCAATTCTGTAAGCATAGCTCTTGTTCTCGACACTCACGCCCATCCATATGTTAGGCGACCATGGAAGCTCAGGACTCAATTCAAGAAGCCGCTTTGACCGCTTGGTTAGCACTTGAAACCGGTGCCACGAGGCCTTCTGCATCACCGCGAAGACCCGCCTGATGAATTCTTCCGGAACACCGGCGTGGAATAGGTCGCTCATGGAATTAACGAAGACAGTCTGGGGTTTCTTCCATCTCAGTGGCAAATCGAGCACATGCTCGTGCAGCGCCAGTTTGAAACCCTGTGCGTAATTAGGTTGTCCCATCGCCTGAAGCCGAATCGCCATCCGCTCAGCGTAGCAGTTCTGGCAGCCGGGACTGATTTTCTTGCAGCCAGTCAAAGGATTCCATGTGGATTCGGTCCACTCGATGCTCGATTTCGCAGCCATCACAATGCTCCCTTGTTTCGATACTTGCGAAATATGTATGTAACGATGTCTTCTCCAATTCGATTGTGAGATGCGAAGAACAAGTAATAGACAACCGACCCTTTGCTGTTTCGCATCGGCATCGGGTCAGGAACATATTCAAAATCCGCGGAATTCTTCAGGCGGTCCTGAAAAGCCTTCACCATAACCTCGTTGCGAACTTTTTCCTCGTAGCCGAACAAATCGGCGGTCTTATCGTACGCCACTTCCCGCCAGGATTCGTCACCCCAGAAGGCATTCATCCGCGCTACTTGTCCTGGATCCACCTTCTTCATATCCCGCCGCAGGACATTTCGGTTCATATCGGCGATAGGAAAATTCAGGAAAATCTCAATGCTTCTCATCTGTCCCGCAGTGAATATCACTTCCCAGTTGAGGTGCAATCCATACGGGTCGAGAAGGCAGAGCGCTCTTCGATAATCTTCCCACTTAGCGCGAGGGAACACTTTATCCAGCAACAACGCGTTGCAGTCACCTTCGTATATCGTGACATCTGGCCTGTTGCCAACAATCTCGCGCAGTGAGTCTGCCTTTTTGCTGTCTAAGTCAATAAGATGATATTCTTTGAACGGATGCTTGATCAAGAGCGCGTTAAGAGGACTGCCCGGAACAAACTCACCGCTTGCCTTGGAAATGTGTATCCCACCGCCCGCGAATGCATCTATGTAAATGTGATGGAGCGCGGGTCTCTTTTGGGCGCTCAGAATTTTTGAATATTCCTCCGCATATCTTCGTACAATCTCAAGCTTCACCTCTGACCAGTAGTTTATTTCGTCAAAGGCTGTCTGAGTCATAGTCCCGTTCCATCTTGGAGAGCGCCTCGCGAATACTGTTCATCGCATTCCACGGATCAGTAATCTCCAAAAACGCCCAACGTCCGAAGCCGCCGTGATTGTTGACGGCGGGAATCCAGAGTGTGCGGGCCGTCGAGACCTTCGCAGCTTTGTCCTTTTTCTGCTCGCCGGACACTTCAATAACTAGGTTCAATGCTAAGTCGGCGCGTTCATCTTTCGGGTCGCGAATCCTTACGATGAAATCCGGCACATAGCTATGCTCCCTGCCGTTGATTGTATAAGGGATTGTGAATCCAAGGTTGTGATTCTTGGCGTAGCAGATGACTTCATCCATGTCTTCGAGCGCCTGAGCCATCTTCTGTTCCCATGAATCCGTGTCGGCGACGACATAGTTAATGTGGCACCTATCCGGATGCGTGGTATAGACGGGACGAATGGTTTCGAAGTCCACATAACGTGTGGAGCCAATGGTGTCATACGGATGCAAGATAGGCTTCAACGCCTTCTCGCCGTCGTTCGACTGGACAATTGCCTTATAGATGCGGTCGGCGGCATCATGAGATAACTCGCTGAGGAGTAAGAGTTGTGGAAACGTGTTGTCCTTTAGAACGACGCATTCAGAGAGCCAGCGTTTAGAAATGGCCAGCAGTTGTGGAAAGAGCCATGACTTGACATTGCCGTCATCATCACGGAAGTAATTCTCAAGAGTGCGTTTAGCGAGCAGGAATGCCACTTCTTGCGCACGGTGACGCTTGAGGTCATCGAGCGTATGCTCGCTCGACTCGCCTACAATCGGGTCAAGCTGAACCTTTGTCGGGATATCAGCAGTGGAAAGCACAAACTTGGATTCCTTGGTGAATTTTGCCGAGAGCCGCTCACCCGGCAAATCGTACCGGTAGCCCATGAGGCGTGGGAACGTAATATCGCATGCCATGCGCTCTTCCAGCGCTCGAACGTGCGTAGGCTCGGGGCGAGGCGGCGGCTCGGTAGAACCGGAACACGGAATGAACGAGAACGGCACGCCATACACTTCCGCATACTCCGGCTCATATCTTCCTTCAGCATTGACGGCATGCGAAATGCGACGCAGCCCGCGACCAACCACCTGCTCGCAGAGTAACTGCGTCCCGAATGCGCGCACGCCGAGGATATGCGTGACCGTGTTGGCGTCCCAACCCTCGGTAAGCATCGAGACACTGACCACGCACTTGACCTGCTCGCCGAGCTTGCCGGGTTTGCCGACGGTATTCATGACTTCGCGCAGGAGGTCTTCATCCGTGAGCTTCTCGGTATCTCTTCCCGGAAACCTCAAGCGGTATTCGGATTTGAACTCCTCTATCTCGCGGGCGGCCAGTTTCTTGAATTCTGCACTCATTGCATCGCCGCTCTCTAGTTGGGCGCTATCAATGAGAATTGTGTTCGGTCTGCTTCGCCATCTTCCATTCTCTTCATTGCTGAAAATCGGCAACTGGCCGGGAACTACCACGGTAGAACCATCAGGGAGCGACTTCTCCCATCCAGCAATATAGTCGCACACCAATTTCGACACATTGGTGTTGTTGCAGACGACGATAAAGACGGGAGGTGTTTGGCCCTTTTCACGCGCACAGGAATTGCTCTCCCAGAGGCGATAGTATTTCTCGTAGTTGCCATAAAGGCTGTGCAGCGCGCCTTGCAGTTCTTTCGGCAGATGCGGCTCGCCGCCCACGGCCTCAGTGGCGCGTCCCTTTTTCGGGAGATGCTCCCGGATGCGTAGCCACAAATCGCGATACGTGGGTTGATCGCCCTGCATCTGGTCGTCAGCCACAGGCACGCGCGGCACCTTGACGATTCCGCACTCAATCGCATCAATCAGCGAGAAATCAGACACAACCCACGGAAAGAGAGTCGCTTCGGGATAGCCTGAACCACGAAGGAAAAATGGAGTGGCGGATAAGTCGCAAACTGTCCTGACGCCGACCTTTTCTCTGACTGCCTCGAGACCGGAAATCCAGATTCGGGCCTCCTCCTCGCGTTTTTCCGCTTCTTTGCGTTCGTCGCCCTTGAGCTTGATATCTTCACCATCGGCCTTGCGCCGGTAGCAGTGATGCGCTTCGTCGTTAATGACCACGATATTACGCTTATTGCCGAGGTCGCGGCAGACCCGGCGAACCATCTGGTCGGGCGTCTCCGTAAAAAGCCCTGACTCGCCTCTGGAGAGAATGGCCTTAGTCAGTGCGGCTGCATCCCACTGCTCGCGCGGCTTGAATGCATGGAAGTTTGTGATAAGGATTTTCGCTTTCTCCAGCTTGCCTTGCTGATCCGGCGGCAGGAGATTCCATTGCCGATAATAGTTCTGCGGGTCGTTGGGCAGGAGCACTCGCAGACGGTCGCGGATTGTGATGCCGGGCGTAACAATGAGAAAGGCGTCAGAGAAACGAGGATCCGACGGGTTCGCGAGCTTGTTCAGTACGTGCCATGAAATGAGCATGGCCATGACCACCGTCTTGCCGCTGCCCGTGGCCATCTTGAAAGCGATGCGAAACAGAGGAGAATTGCCTTGCTCGTTCGCATGCCTTATGTCGCTCTCAATCCAACCATCGCCATATTTCTTCGCAACTTCGGCGATGTAAATGGCGGTCTCAAGCGCCTCGATTTGGCAGAAAAACAGTTTCTTCTCTCGTTCCGGGTTCGTCCAATACTCCAGCAAGCGGGCGGTCGCCTTTGTCGTGTCCACGTATCCGCCCTGACGCCACAGGGAGACGCGCCCGCGAACACGATTAATGAACTTGTTCTCCTGAATCTGGTCCTGGGGCCAGTCGGAATCGAACGTGAGTTGCGCTGATTTGCCCTTCTTCCTCGGCCTGGCGATGGGAACAAAATAAGAGCTTACGCGGCGGCCCTCGATGTCTTCATCCGTGATACCTTCTTCGGAGAATTTGAAATGCCGGGTGGGCTCGACAAACGGCGAGTTAAGAATCGGATTGTCGATGACAACTTCTTTCATCTTTGACCTCTTCCCGCATGCCAAGCCGAAACGCCGCCGTTGCTTCTCGTCGTTTAAGAGGCGGAACAATTTTACCACACGAGAACCAAGATTGCAACGGAGTTTTTGCGAAAATGGGTTGCAAACCTCCTCGGCGACTGGTAGAATAACACTGATATATTGTGGCTTTAAGGATGAGCGATACATTAAGTTGTATTTTTTGGGTACAGCGGAATTGCAGGAAAGGACAATGGCTGAGAGAATAGCGACACCTAAAGAAACCGCCGAAACGCTGGCGAAGAAGCAGCGGGAGATATCGGTTTCGGAATTTTTTGCGAAGAACCGGCATTTGCTCGGGTTCGACAACCCGAAGAAGGCGCTCCTTACAGCGGTGAAGGAGGCTGTGGATAACTCGCTCGATGCGTGCGAGGAAGCAGGAATATTGCCGGAAGTGGAAATCTGGATAACAAGCACGGGCGAAGACCGCTTCGTTATCTCGGTGCGTGACAATGGGCCGGGCATCGTCAAGTCTCAAATCCCCAACATATTCGGTAAGCTGTTGTACGGCTCGAAGTTCCACACGCTCAGGATGGCACGCGGACAGCAGGGAATCGGGATTTCGGCGGCAGGCATGTACGGCTTGCTTACGACCGGCAAATCCATGAAGATAATCTCGCGCGTCTCACCACGTAAGCCCGCCCATTACTATGAGATACAGATTGATACGCGGAAGAACCGCCCGGAGATAATAGAGGACAACGAAGTGGAATGGGGGTACGAGCGCGGGACCGTGGTCGAAATCGAGCTCGAAGCACGCTACCAGCGCGGGCGTCAATCGGTGGACGATTATCTCGCCCAGACGGCCATCGCAAACCCGCACGTGACGCTGAAGTACGTCGGCCCTGATGGGACCGAAGTCCAGTACGCCCGTGCGACCGAGCAGATGCCTCCCTCGCCGCGGCTCATCAAACCGCATCCGTACGGGGTGGAGCTCGGCGTCCTTATCCGTATGCTCAAAGAGACGAAACAGCGCTCGCTCCTGGCATTCCTGAGAAGCGATTTCTCGCGGGTTACTCCGCGCGTGGCGGCCGAGATTTGCGAGCAAGCGGGCTTGAGCGAGAAGGCGAACCCAGCGCGGATCGCCCGCGAGGAAGCCGACAAACTGCTTGCCGCCATCAGCCAGACGAAGATCATGAGTCCGCCCTCCGACTGCGTGATTCCCATCGGTGAAGAGCTTATCAAGAAGGGGCTCGCGCAGGTGATAGAGGCCGATTTTTATGAGGCATGCACGCGGCCGCCGGCGGTGTACCGCGGGAATCCATTCCGAATCGAGTGCGGAGTCGCATATGGTCGGGGAGGTTCCGAGGAATTGGCAACCCTGCTCCGGTTTGCGAATCGCGTGCCGCTTTTGTATCAGCAGTCGGCCTGCTCGATACACAAGGCGGTCGTCACAACCAACTGGCGGTCATACGGTCTCAGCCAATCCAGGGGCGCGCTCCCGCAGGGTCCGGTGGCGATTATGGTGCATATAGCGTCGGTGTGGGTGCCGTTCACGTCGGAGAGCAAAGAGGCGATCGCGCATTACCCGGAGATACTCAAGGAGATGCGTCTTGCGCTTCAGGAATGCGGGCGCAAGCTTGCTCAGCACCTGAGGAGGCGAAAGCGCGAGGCCGAGGAGCACACGAAAAGAACATATATCGAGCGCTACATTCCACATATCAGCGAAGCCCTGAAGGAAATCCTCAAACTCAAAGACGGCGAAGTGGGCAAGATGAATGAGGTGCTAAAGGATATCTTGCAGAAGTCGCGAAAATTCTGACAGACATTCCAACCGCAAAGGGACGCAGGCCCGAAGCGAAAAGGCCATCTGAACCACAAAGTCACAATGGATGCCAACAAACAGAATCTCTCTTCGTGATTAGTGGTTAGTAAAAACATGGGGGGTTTGAGTAAGTGACATCAGCATTGAAATCCATCAAACAGACTGCAAGCGAGATACACGCGAAAATCCTCAAGCGGAAGAAACCGTCGCTGAAGCTGCCGATACGCGCGCTTAATAACGTGCGCTATAAGCCGAGCGAGGGCTTCTTCGAGATATCCGGTCGAAAAAAAGAGCGCACCTTGACCGTCGGCACGGTCAAGACGTTTGCACAAACGCTCAGAATGATGGCGCTCTCGAAGGACCTCATCGAGACCGATGATATCGCCTCAAAACGAGAAGCATATTACATATCGAAGAACTGGCAGGAGGCCGCGTTCAAAGAGCAACCTGAGTCGGATACCGTGATGGATGACATCGAGGCGATGCTGGCGGTCAATCGCGAGCAACTCGGCTTCATCCCGGAGGAGAAGGGCGGCGAAGTGGCTGGCCGCTTGGTTGTTATCGACAAGGACAGAGACACGGGCAAGCCGATTAAGATTGATTGCGAGCGCTTCGGCTCGGGCGCATATTCGATTCCGATTGCAGTCGAGCATCTGGAGTTCGAATCCAAAGCCAAGCTCATCCTCGCGATCGAGACGGCGGGCATGTTCCAGCGGCTGGTGAAACACAACTATTGGAAAAAGTCCAACTGCATCCTCGTCTCGATGGGGGGCGTGCCCACACGCGCGTGCAGGCGCTTTGTCAGGCGCCTGGCCGACAGGCTTGGCATTGCCGTCTATGCCTTCGTCGACGGTGACCCATACGGTTACTGCAACATATACCGAACGCTTAAAGTCGGCTCCGGCAACGCAGCCCATCTGAACAAATTCTTCTGCGCTCCTCAAGCGCGATTTCTCGGCGTCACCCCGCAGGACATCCTCGATTACAAGCTCCCAACACACGAGCTTAAGGATGTCGACATCAAACGCGCCGAGGATGCCCTCAAGAACGACCCCTTTATCAAGCACCACAAGGAATGGCAGCATGCCCTCAGACAGATGCTCGAGCTCGGCCAACGCGTCGAGCAGCAGGCATTTGCAAAGCACGGCCTCAATTATGTGATTGAAACATACCTGCCCGAGAAGCTCGCACACCCGGAAAAATTCCTGCCGTGACAGGGGAAAGCAAGCAAGGGTGTGTGCCCTTCAGCCGGTTGACAAAGGGGTTAACGTCCAATATAATGAGCGCGTTCAAAGGATTTCTCTGAATAGCCGTTCGAGCAAGCCGGTGCAGAGGCTGGCTATCCGGCGCGGCGGTTATTCATTGCTCATTTTCCCCGGCGGTTCCATAATTTAATGTAGAGGATAAGAACTGCGCTCTTACGCAGATTTTCCCGAAGTAAGGAGTGTCTGAATGTACAGTGAAAAAGTGATGGAGCATTTCAGCAATCCGCGCAACGTGGGTGAAATCCCCGATGCGGACGGTATCGGCACGGTCGGCAATCCCGTGTGCGGCGATGTTATGAAGATTTTCATCAAGGTGGAGAATGACCATCTGAAGGAAATAAAATTCAAGACATTTGGCTGCGGGGCAGCCATCGCCACGAGCAGCATAGTGACTGAGATGGCAAAGGGGAAATCCCTTGACGAGGCGCTCACGATTTCGAACAAGGCCGTGGCCGAAGCGCTCGACGGGCTGCCGCCACAGAAGATGCATTGCTCAAATCTTGCAGCCGATGCCCTGCGCGCGGCAATAGAGGACTATCGGCAGAAACAGGGTGCGGCAAAATAAGATAAAGTAGACAAGGTAGGGGGAAAACGACTAAAGAAACCCTGCCCCTTCGCGTGAGGATAGGCGGATAGATGTCACTCGTCAGTGAAATTGCAGGATTGTACCGTCGGATGGCAACTGATTTGTCGTCCGATATCTATGATGGCCTCGTAAAGGCGCGCGATCAAGAGGTGGAAGACACGCCTGCATACACCGCGCTTTCAACGATAATCGAGAATGTCGACCTTGCGCGGGCGGAAGCAAAGCCTATTTGTCAGGATACGGGATACCCGATATTCTTTGTGACACTGCCCGAGGGTGCGTCGATAGGCAAGGTGAGAGCAGCGATTATTGAGGCGACGAAAAGAGCGACAGATGAGATTCCGCTGCGGCCGAATGCGGTGGACGCCGTCACGGGAAAGAACTCCGGCGACAACACGGGTATGTTGTGGCCGCTCATATATTTTGATGAGTGGGATAGGAATTATCTGCTGATTCGCGCGATGCTCAAAGGCGGCGGCAGCGAGAATTGCGGGATGATGTACCGGCTGCCAGATGCACGGCTGGGCGCGGGCCGGGACCTCGATGGAGTGCGAAAGGCTGTGCTCGATGCGATACACGCCGCGCAGGGACGCGGTTGCCCGCCATACGTGATCGGTGTTGCTCTTGGCGGAGGCAAGGACGCTGTTACGCAGCTCTCGAAAAGGCAATTACTGCGGCCTCTCGACGACACGAATCCGTCATCTGAGCTGGCGGCGCTCGAGGCAAGGCTACTCGAGGAAGCAAACAGCCTGGGCATCGGCCCGATAGGCGTTGGCGGCAAGACATGCGTGATGGGCGTCAAGAGCGCGGCTGCGCATCGACATGCCGCGTCTTACTTCGTCGATGTGGCCTTTTGTTGTTGGGCCGACCGCAAGGGAACGCTCGAGTACCACGGGAATGATTATGGCCGATTATGACCTCAATACGCCGCTCAGCGAAGCCGACGTGCGACCGCTCAAGATAGGCGACACGGTCAGGCTGACGGGGTCGATTTTTACAGCGCGCGACCGCGCACATAAGTATTTGATAGAAGAGGCAAGGCCGGAGACGCTCGATTTCGACTTGAACGGAGGCATTCTCTATCACTGCGGTCCATTGGTGCGTCAGAAGGATAAAGGCTTCGAGCTTGTTGTGGCAGGGCCGACCACGAGCAACCGAATGAACCCATATCAAGCACAGGTGATAGAGAGATACGGTATTCGTGCCATCATTGGGAAAGGCGGTATGGACGACCAAACGCTGCGCGCTCTCGAACAATGCGGCTGCGTGTATCTTTCGGCGGTGAGCGGGGCAGCGGTGGTGCTGGCACGGTATGTGACGAAGATCCTGAACGCATACAAGCTGAAGGAATTCGGGATGCCGGAATGTTTTTGGGAGCTCGAGGTGAAGGGCTTCCCCGCGATTGTAACGATGGATGCACATGGCGGGAGCATCCACCGACTAGTGGAGGAGGCATCGGCCCGCAGGCTGAAGGAACTCTTGTCCGGGCAGAAAGCGGTTTCGTGAAACCAGGGACAGCGGAGAATGCGATTGAGGAAAGGGTGACGAGGCCATGATTAACATCGAGAGGATACTATTTCCGACGGATTTTTCCGAGCACAGCAAGCACGCGTTCCACTACGCACTCTCTTTTGCCAAGGAATACAATGCCAAACTCTATATGCTTCATGTGATAGAGGACATACAGTATCTTGCAAATGCATATATGTTCGACGTGCCGATCATGCCGTCGTTCGCCGATATGGAGCAGAACCGGCTGAAAGAGATGCAGGAGTTCATCGACCGTGAGGTCACAGATGCAACCTTGAAGATAGAAAAAGTAGTGCGGCGCGGGAGACCGTTCATTGAAATCATTCAGATGGCGCGCGACGAAAAAATTGATTTGATCGTGATAGCAACGCATGGGCGCGGCGGGCTGGAACACGTGGTTTTCGGGAGTGTTGCCGAGAAAGTCGTTCGCAAGGCGCCATGTCCGGTGCTCAGCATTCGGATGCCGGGACACGAGTTTACCATGCCGTGAGGCACTGTCCGGCTCAAGCGAGTTTTGACATACTGAAAGAGAATAAACACGGTTTCGCACAAGGAGGATTTCCAGTGAAAGAGAAAGTCCAGGAAGCGTTGAACGAAATACGGCCGCAACTGCAAGCCGATGGTGGAGATATCGAGCTCATAGAGGTCACCAAGGACGGCATTGTGAAGGTACGCCTTGTCGGCGCATGCTCCGGCTGTCCCGGCGCTCAGATGACCCTGCAGTTGGGCGTCGAACGTGCCATTAAGGCGCGCGTGCCCGCAATCAAGGGCGTAGAGGCTGTTTGAGGCTCACAAGCAGTGAGGACGGATTGCTCGTTTCCGTAGAAAGTGGATGAGTACCGTGTGATGACCTCGTATGCAACAAGAAGCCGATGCGGGCCACATACTGCATCCGAGGAATGTGTTCAAAAAGCGGAAGGCAGGAACAAGATGGGGGGGACGCATATGCGTCCCCACTTTGTTTGAAAGAGCGGTTGTATGTGAGCACCGACAAGAGGAGCCGCTGATGAAGAAAATCCTGTACATTGTGCTCGATGGGCTGGGGGACCGGCCGACGCCCGCATTGGGGAATCGCACGCCGCTTGAAGCTGCCAACACGCCCGTGATGGACAAGCTCGCCCGCATGGGAGAGAACGGCGTCATGTACACGGTTGCCCCCGGGATTGCGCCCGAGTCCGACATCGCGGTCATCTCCATCCTTGGGTATGATGCATACAAGTACTATACGGGCAGAGGACCGCTTGAATCGCATGCGGTCGGCCTCAAGGTCAGCCTCGGCGACCTGGCGTATCGGGTGAATTTCGGCACCATGGGCGATGGCCGGAAGATTATTGACCGGCGCGTCGGCAGAAACCTCACCACGGCGGAAGCCGATGAGCTGTGCCGCGAGATAAACGAAAGGGTGAAACTCACGTCTGTGCCGGGCGCGAGCTTCGAGTTCAAAAATACGATAGAACATAGAGGCGTGCTTGTCATCAGGTGCGGCGGCAAACTCTCGGCCATGGTGTCCAACACCGACCCGGCATATGGGCGAGAAGGCCTGCTGGGAGTGGCTCTCGAAAAGTTCGAGGATATCGTTCAGACGTGCGTGCCGTTGGACGACGCGAAGAATAGCGAGGCGGCCAAGATGTCGGCCAAACTCACAAACGAGTTTGTGGATAAAAGCCATGAGGTCTTGGAGCAAGCCGAAGTGAATGCCAAAAGGCGCGCACAGGGCAAAATGCCCGGGAATCTGATATTGACACGCGACGGCGGCGACCGATTGCCGAAAATGCCGCCCATCAGCGAGCAATTCGGCGTTCAGTTCGGCTGCTTCCAGGAAATGCCGGTCGAAAAGGGAATCGCGATGCTCACGGGCATGGACATCGTGCCGGTCCCCCAGGCATCGGGCAATCCTGAGCGGGATTACCCGTACCTTGCCAAGAAGGCGGCCGAAGAACTGCCCAAGTATGGCGGTCTGTATATCCATATTAAGGGGCCCGACCTTCCCGGTCACGACGGGTTGGCTGAAAAGAAAAGGGATATCATCGAGGCAATCGACAGATTCTTCCTCGCCAACCTTGTGCCTTCGCTGGACTTCAGCGATGTCGTCCTCACGCTCACGGCGGACCACTCGACTCCATGTATACTGAAGGCGCATTCGGCCGACCCCGTGCCGCTTCTCATACTGGACTCGTCGCTGAAGCCGGACGGCACGAAGGCATACACCGAAGCCGAATGCGCAAAGGGAAAGCTGGGGACGATAAGGGGCATTCAGTTGCTGCCGAGGCTGGTCGAACTGGCGCGGGGGAAATGAAAGGAGCGCACGTGAAGGACGATATACAATCCGAGGACTATACGACAAGCGAATGGACGCAGGATGAATGGGAGCGCGCATGGAATATCAAAGTAGGCACCGCCTATACCTGCGAGAAGTGCGGGAATATGATCATGATAACCAAGGGCGGCATTGGCACATTGGAGCCCTACTGTTGCGACCAATTGATGAAGCCATCGCACGGGACCCAGTCTTGACCAGCAAGAAACGGAGGTTTGCTTGAAACGCGGCCAGAGATTTCGCTGCATGATATGCGGTTCCGAAGTGGTTCTCATCCGCGCGAAGACGGGCGCGGTGCGTCCCGTTTGCTGCAATCAGCCGATGACCCTCACGAAGGATTCGGTCAGGATGTATCGGTGTCCGGTGTGCGGGTCGGAGGCTGGGGTGATACGAGAGAAGTCCGGCGGATTGCGGCTCATTTGCTGCAATGTTCCGATGCAGGCACTCGCGGCCTGAACGAGGGAAGAATCCTGCCATTTGGCGACCCTGTGCGAGTCGGCTGACACACCGGAGCGCTAGGGCGATGCGTTGGGAGGCGGACGCGAGGTAAATCCTTGCGTTTGATAAGATACTATCTTATACTCAATATGTAATAAGAGAGGCCGCAAACCGCGTGTTCCTGCCCGTACTGTAATGTCTGTGAAAGGAATGTGGCGATGGACAATCCTACCAACTTATTTAATGACATAAAGCGGACCCAAAAAGAGATGGAACATCTCTTTCAGCATGTGTTTGGGCATGCTCATCCGCTGTTGCGCGTTCCCCAAGGGAGATGGCGCCCGAATGTGGATGTGTTCGAATGTGGCGAAAACATCGTCGTCCTTGTCGAACTGGCGGGAGTCGAACGCGAAGACATTTCCGTCACCTTCGAGGACGGAAAACTGCATATTGGCGGGATTCGGAAAGATATCGTGCCGTATAAGGGCAGGAAGTACTGCCAGATGGAGATAAGCTACAACGAATTTGAACGGGTTGTTTACTTGCCGAATGATGTTGACGTCGAGAGAATAACCGCGAAGCTCAACAACGGATTTGTAATCATCGAAGCCCCCAAAAGGAATCCCGAAAAACCGGACGGCTGTCAGATAAAGATAAGGTGATACAATGGCTTCTGATATGAACGACGAAACCGTTACTACGGCGAACGCCACCGAAAAGGCCAAGACGGAAGAGATCCCGCGCATACCGGAAATCATTGGAGTGCTCCCGTTAAAGAACACGGTCATGTACCCATTTACCGTTATTCCGCTCTCTATCGGCGAGCAGAGCTCAATTGCGCTTATCGATGAGGCCGTCTCCAGCACGAAACTCATTGCGTGCGTCGCCATGAAAGACCCTACCCAAACCAGGAAAGCTGAAAACCTGTATCAATACGGAACCGTCGCAAACATTCTCAGGATGATGAAGCTGCCCGACGGCACGATTGCGCTCCTGACGCAGGGCGTCTCGAAGATACGCGTCGAAGAATATATAGTATTCGAGCCATATATCAAGGCACGCATCCAAACAATCGAGGAGAGCGACGAACTATCCACCCGCGGGGAAGCGCTGTTCCGGAATGTGCTCACGCAGTGCCAGAAAATTATTTCGCTGACACCCTACTTGCCCGACGAGCTTCAAGCAACTCTCATCAATATTGAATCGGCTCTTCGGCTGGTGTATCTTGTGTGCTCGGTTCTCAAGCTCACCGTAGAAGAGAAGCAGCAGATTCTTGAGATTCCGGCGGTTGAGGAAAAACTCGAGAAGATTTCCCAGTTGTTGAGCCGTGAAATCGAAATCCTCGAGCTCGGCGGCAAGATAAAGTCGCAAGTCGAAACGGAGATGTCGAAAACCCAAAGAGAGTACTTCCTGCGGGAGCAACTCAAGGCAATTCAGCAAGAGCTCGGCGAGGGCGACGAGCGACAGGTGGAGATCAAGGAAATACGCGAAAAGCTCGATGCGAAAAAGCTTTCGGAGGAAGTGCGCAAAGAGGCGGACCGGGAACTGGAGCGGCTCGGCAAACTTCCGCCGGCGTCCGCTGAATACCACGTTATCCGCACATATCTCGACTGGATCATTGACCTTCCCTGGGGCGAGTATACGGAGGACCACCTCGACCTCGAACACGCGCAAAAGGTGCTGGATGAGGACCACTACGACCTGAAGGAAGTCAAGGAACGCATTGTGGAATACCTTGCCGTCCGAAAGCGCAAGCCCGACATGAAGGGGCCTATTCTCTGCTTTGTGGGGCCGCCGGGCACGGGGAAAACATCGCTCGGGCAGTCAATTGCGCGTGCGCTCGGCAGGAAGTTTGTCCGGATGAGCCTCGGCGGCGTCCGCGACGAGGCCGAAATACGCGGCCACCGGCGCACCTATATTGGAGCGCTGCCGGGCCGGATCATCCAAAGCATCAGGCGTGCGGGCTCCGCAAACCCTGTTTTCATGATGGACGAGGTTGACAAAGTCGGAGCCGACTTCCGCGGCGACCCTTCTTCAGCGCTTCTCGAAGTGCTCGACCCGGAGCAAAACAGCTCATTCCGAGACCACTATCTCGATTTGCCGTTTGACCTCTCTCAGGTCATGTTCATCACGACCGCCAATATTCTGCAAACCATCCATCCGGCGTTGCAGGACAGAATGGAAATCTTGCGGCTCGCCGGCTATACAGAGGACGAAAAGCTCTGGATTGCAAAGAAGTACTTGTTGCCCCGGCAGCTCAGCGAGAACGGGCTTGAATCGCAGCATGTTGACTTCGAGGATGTAGCCATTCGCAAGATCATTAATTCCTATACTCGAGAGGCGGGAGTGCGCAACCTCGAGAGAACCATAGCGAGAGTGTGTCGGAAAGTTGCCTTGGAGATTTCAACCGGAAAGAAAGAGCAGGAAAGAATTACTGAGGACAATCTGGGCGTCTACCTGGGGCCCGAGAAACATTTCCCGGAAGTGGCGCTCAGGACGTCAAGCCCCGGTGTCGCCACAGGACTTGCTTGGACTGAGACCGGCGGCGACGTACTCTTCATCGAGGCGCTCGCGATGCCGGGCGGAAAAAACCTGACCCTCACAGGGCAGTTGGGAGACGTAATGCAAGAGTCGGCCAAAGCAGCTCTGAGCTTTGTCCGTTCCAGGACCAAGGAACTCGGAATCCCCGATGATTTCTTCGCTAACCAGGACATTCACGTGCACGTGCCTGCCGGCGCCATCCCAAAGGATGGACCGTCCGCCGGCATAACAATGGCCGTGGCCATCGCCTCCTTGTTGACGAACAGGCCCGTGCGCGAAGACGTGGCGATGACGGGGGAGATTACGCTGAGCGGGTTGGTCCTCCCCATCGGCGGAGTCAAAGAGAAAATTCTTGCCGCCAAGCGCGCCGGCATTAAGACCGTTATATTGCCGAAGAAAAATGAGAAAGACCTCGTCGAGATCGAGGAAGAATCGAAAGCAGGTCTCTCGTTTGTCTTTGCCGAGAATATAGACGATGTCTTCAAAGCGGCTCTCACGAACGGCCAACAGAAGCCGGCCTCGAAGCAGCGGTCAAAGAGAAGGACGGACTAAGGTCCGCGCAGGATATTGTGGACAGGAAGCGAATTGAGGCAAGGCTGAATCTCGCACGCCATTTCTTCCAGCATTCCATCCGTCGATTGTTCTCTCACGAAGATGTGAACGGACCGGGATTTGACGAGTTCCTCTCAAAATATCGCGAGGACAATATCTTTCAGATAGACGCCCGCGAGCGCGAACGCTATCGCACGTTTGCGCGATGCGTCCAATGCAATATCTGCCAGCCTTACTGCGTCATGTTCAGGGCAATTGGTTACGAGGAGTTCCCCGGTCCCATGGTCGTTGCAAGCACGTTATCTCGCGCGCTGGCAGAGCTCGGGACGACGGGCGGCGTGCTCTATAATTGCACTCAGTGCAGGCTGTGCGAGACAACATGTCCGGAAAACGCACCCATCGCGGAAATCGTCGGGTTCATGCGAAAGTATATCTACAAATATAACCAGGACCTGGTGCCGAAACCTCTTCTGGAGATGTGCTCGCTCGTGCAGAAGCAGGGGAGCATCTTTGATGAGACTCCTTCGGAGGTCGGGCGCGAGAAAACCACGGCGGAATACGTTCTCTTCCTGGGATGTCACGGCCGTTCGGGTCAACAGCAAAGGGCCCGGGCAGTCATATCGATGCTGGATAGGATGGCAGTGGACTTCACGACAATAGACGAAGTATGCTGCGGAGCGCCGTTACGGGCTGCTGGCAGCGATGTGGGTCATGAGCTGGCAAGGATAAATATTGAGCGTATCCGTGAAAAGAATACCGCCAAGGTGATCACGCTTTGCCCGCACTGCCTTGTGGAATTCCACGAAAGAAGCGAGTATGCGGGAAAACTCGAGGCTATTCACATTGCCGAATTGCTCCCCGAGCTGCCCTCTGTCAGGGGGTCGCGGGAAATTGTTGCGTACCACGACCCCTGCATGTTAGGGAGGGTGTGCGGCGTGTTTGACAGACCGCGGCAGGCGCTGACGTTAGCCGGCGCACGGTTGGTGGAAATGGATACTATCCGCGAGATGGCGTTTTGCTGCGGCAACTGGGGCGGACTCGGGTTGAGTGCCCGGAACACCGCCGAGGCGATCGCGGTGCGTCGCATGGAAGACGCGCAATCCGTCGGCGCCGAGGTGCTGCTGACGGAATGTCCGTGGTGCCTTGAGATTTTCCGCTCTGCAAATCCGCCTGGCGGCAAGCCCCGCATCAGCTCGGTCGTCGAATATCTTATCGGCCTCGAGGAGTGATTCAAAGCCCCTCTCTCAGCAAGAGCATGCAACCTACAAGTGGGGACGAAGGAGTAGATGGTTTTCAATGATTCCATCTTCTTGATGTAGGGGTCGTTCGCGAACGACCCTACATCAATCGCTGCAACAGAAAAATGATGCCAACACCCACATTTATGTCGCAGGTTCCCTCAGCAGGGCTAATTGCGCAAAGG
Organism: Candidatus Abyssobacteria bacterium SURF_17; assembly: GCA_003598055.1. Classification (GTDB taxonomy): domain Bacteria; phylum Abyssobacteria; class SURF-5; order SURF-5; family SURF-5; genus SURF-17. Next base: position 92,543 of record QZKI01000091.1, read on the forward strand.
CAGAACTGGTGCCACGTTGAAAAGAGGGTCAACAAGCGGCATGAGACAAGAATGCTTGTTCCGCTTGTCCTTCTGAAAGTCGATGGAGAGCGATGCTTAAGCATGTGATAATAGGCAATGGACCTGCGGGCATTGAAGCCGCTCGCACAATCCGGACCATTCATGAGGACGATGAGATTGTGGTCCTCTCGGACGAAGCTCACATCTCGTACTCACGGTTTCTGTTGCCGGATTATATCGCAGGCCGAATCCCTCTCGAACGGCTGTGGCTGCAGTCGGAGTCGTATTATCGGGAGGCGAAAATTGAGCTCCGTCTGCGGACGAAAGTGGCTTCCGTGCACTCCGCGGGCAACTCAGTCACAACTGCGGACGGCGAAAGAATGGAGTTTGACCAGCTTCTCATCGCATGTGGCGGGAAGCCAAAGCTGCCGGACATCAACGGAATAGCCGAATCGGGCGCTCTGACGCTCAAGACATTGGCTGATGCGCAAAACATTCTTTCGCGTGTGAAGGCCAGGGCGTCGGTCCTCGTCCTCGGTCGCGATCTAATCGGCGTGGAGATGGCACGCGCGTTCTGTCAGATGGGGACACGGGTGACGTACATTGCATGGGAGAATGAGCTGCTTCCTAACATCATCGACCCGGCAACGGCCGAGGAACTGAGCGACAAGATGCGAGCAGCGGGCGTGAAGATGGTGCTGGGTGAAGAGATTCTGCGGATGAAATCGACCAATGGGACTGTTTCAGTTGATGTTGCAGGAAAGACACTTAGCGCGGACGTGCTCGTGGTAGCCGTCGGCATGGAGCCAAGCCTTGACTCGCTGAATGATAGTGGCATTATGGTCGGTTCGGGCGTGACCACGGATGAGCGGCTGAGGACGAACAAAGCCAACATTTACGCCGCCGGCGATGTCGCCGAGATTTATGACCCGCGAGTGCACAAACGAAAGCTGCTCTTCGGTTGGAAGAATGCGAACGAGCAGGGCCGGATTGCCGGCGCGAACATGTGCGGCGAGGACCGCGAATTCGAAATCAAGTATGCGCCTGGAGTGAAGCAAATTTTCGGCGTTGACGTGCGGCACCGCTGGAAGTGAGACGGGGAGTCAGGCTCCGTGAAGGTCTCACATAAGTATCCCCGCGTTGATAGGGAATTGTGTATCGGTTGCGGCAATTGTCAGAGTTGTTGTCCTGCCGAACCGAATGTGTTTGAGGTGCGATTCGACCGCGAGAGCGGCGAAGACAAGTCATGCGTGGTTGCTCCGGAGGCATGCATCGAGTGTGAGTTGTGCGAGCGAGAGTGCCCGGTGCAGGCCATCACCCTGATTGCCAACCCCCCCTCTTTCTAAAGGGGGGCAGGGGGGATTAGTAAGGTTCTCAAGCGTCCAGCGCGAAACCCCGGACTGAAAGGAGCAGGAAGGATACGATATGCCGACAAAACACAATCTGATGGTGAAAGTAATCGATGCGCGCGCGGGTGAAGTGCAAAAAGTGCTGAAGAACGCGGGAATACAAGTTGTAAGCGTCGTCGAGGTATACAAGGAAGACGCCCCGGGACAAGAGGAAAAGGGAGCTGAAACGGAATCCAAAGCCTAGGGACATCAGCAGCGAGAGCCCGGAAGGAGCGACGGCGGAAATACTACCAAGACCGGGAACAGGAGGTGCGTGCAGACAATGAAGGAAAGTGATCGAAGCGTTTTTGAAGAACTCACCCCGTCACTCAGGATTCTGATGGGTCCCGGCCCGAGCAACGTTCATCCGCGCGTGCTTCGCGCAATGAGCACACCGCTCGTCGGCCACCTCGACCCCGACTTTCTCCGAATCATGAGTGAGGTGCAGGCGCTCCTCAGGCAGCTTTTCAAGACTGATAATCCGATGACAATCCCGATGTCCGGCACGGGCAGCGCAGGAATGGAAACATGCTTCTGTAATCTCCTCGAGCGAGGCGATCGAGTGCTCGTGTGCGTGAATGGGCTGTTCGGCGAGCGGATGTGCGACGTCGCCGGTAGATTGGGTGCGGACGTCTCGCGCGTGGAGATGGAATGGGGGAAGCCGATAGAGCCCAAGACCGTTGAGAATGCATTGAAGGCGGGAAAGGTCAAGATAGTCGCCATCGTCCATGCTGAAACCTCAACCGGCGTGAGGCAGCCGCTCGAGGAAATCAGCCGCATCGCGAAAGAGCACGGCGCCCTGTTCCTTGTGGATACGGTCACTTCACTGGCCGGTTGCAATGTGGATGTGGACGCGTGGGATATTGACGCTTGCTACAGCGGGACGCAGAAATGCTTGAGTTGTCCGCCGGGTCTCTCGCCCGTTACGTTCAGCGACAAGGCTATGAACGCGCTTCGCTCTCGCAAGCACAAGGTAAGCAGTTGGTACCTCGACCTGAGCATGATCGAGCGGTACTGGGGCGAGGAACGCTTCTACCACCACACCGCTCCCATTTCGATGATCTACGCGCTCAGAGAGGCGTTGCGACTGATCATGGAGGAAGGACTTGAAGCCAGATTCGAGCGCCATCGGCTCAATCATCTCGCCCTTGCCGCCGGGCTGGCTGCGCTCGAAATCGATTTTCTCGTTGATGAGCCCTACCGGCTCCCGATGCTCAACGCAGTCAAGATTCCTGACGGTGTCAACGACCTCAATGTGCGCAAGTATTTGCTCCAGAAATTCGGCATCGAACTCGGCGGCGGGCTCGGACCGCTCAAGGGGAAAATCTGGCGAATCGGACTGATGGGGCACTCCTCCACAAAGCAAAATGTGGTCCTCTTTCTCACGGCCCTCAACAGCGCTGTCGCAGCCGAGGGTATGAAGGTCGCACCCGGAGCCGCCGCCGCAGCGGCAATGGAAGCCTATTCACAACATGACAGATAAGCGGCTCAAGCAGAAATTTCGCCGCATCGTTGGTGCAGACGCATTTCTTGATAACCCAGCAGCGACCGCCACGTATTCGTACGACTCCTCGCTTCTGACCGCACGGCCCGACTTCGTTCTCTTCCCTCAAACCGCTGAACAGGTGGCTCAAGTCGTCACCCTGCTTTTCCGTGAGAGAATCCCCTATCTTGCGCGCGGCGCGGGAACAAACTTGAGCGGCGGCTCGATACCGCTCAAGGGCGGCGCGGTCATCTCGCTCACCCGGATGAAGAGGATTCTGAGCATCGAGCCGGAGAATTTCTGCGCTCGTGTCGAGCCGGGCGTCACGAATCTTGAGTTCCAACAGGCGCTGAGCGAACACGGTTTCTTCTTTGCGCCCGACCCTGCAAGCCAGCGAGTATCAACAATCGGCGGAAATGTCGCCGAAAACTCCGGCGGGCCGCACTGCCTGAAATACGGTGTCACGACGAATCATATCCTGGGCCTGAAGCTGGTTACGCCCGACGGGAACATCATCGAGTTGGGAGGACGCGCCCTCGATGCTGCCGGTTACGACGTGCTCGGCCTTCTTGTTGGTTCAGAAGGCACGCTCGGCATCGCGACCGAGATATCATGCCGAATTCTGCAGCTCCCACCCGCAGTGAGGACGTTGCTCGCAATCTACGACGCGACCGAGGACGCGAGCCAGACCGTCTCCGAGATAATCGCCGCGGGCATCCTGCCTGCAACGCTTGAGATGATGGACAATCTCGTCATCCGCGCCGTTGAAGAGGCGCTTCACGCGGGCTATCCGACGGATGCATCCGCCATCCTCATTATCGAGGTGGACGGAATCGCGGAGGGACTTGCCGAAACGGTGAGAATGATTGAGGATATTTGCCGCCGCAATCGGGTCCGCGAAGTAAGGGTGGCGCGCGATGAGCGCGAGCGTGAGCAGTTATGGGCGGGCAGGCGCGGCGCGTTCGGTGCGGTCGCCCGTCTGTTTCCGAATTACTCGGTCTCCGACGGAACAGTTCCGCGAAATAAGCTGCCTGAGGTGCTGCGACAAGTATCGGAAATCGGCAAGAAGTACGCGCTCGAAATAGGGAACGTGTTCCATGCGGGCGACGGCAACCTGCATCCGCTTATCTTCTTTGATGTCCGCGACCCGCAGCAAACCGAGCGCGTGCACCGCGCGGGCAAGGAAATTCTCGAGGCGTGCGTCGCAGCCGGTGGTACCATCAGCGGCGAGCACGGAGTAGGCGCGGAGAAGATAGATGCGATGCATCTCGTCTTCGGAGTAAATGAAATCGAGCTTATGCGCCGGCTGAAAAATGCGCTCGACCCTGCAGGCGTGTGCAATCCCCGGAAAGTTCTTCCTGAGTCTTCTTCCGAAACCATTGTGCCGCCAGCTCAGAGCCCGAGGCATTCGAGCGAGCCGGCTTCCGACGGTATACCGTCACGAAGAACCTATTTGCCGAAAAACATCGACGAGATTGCGTCGCTTCCGCATTATCTCAGGCAGAGCGGGAAAAGTATCGCTGCTATGGGAGCATGTACGCTCTTTGAATATCTTCCGAAGGACATTCAGCGCTGGAAGAAACCCCATGGGATTATCTGTAGTCCACTGATGCGGTCAATCGTCGAGCATGATGCCGCTAACTTGACCGTCACGGCAGAGGCATGGCTCACGCTCCGCGAACTGCAGGAGCGGCTTGCAGCGGCCGGCCAGTTCCTTCCCCTCGATGCGCCGTCGGAAGCGACACTCGGCGGCATTGTCGCTGCCGGGCTTTCGGGTCCCCGGCGGCACCTCTATGGCTCCGTTCGCGACCTTGTGCTTGGGCTTCAGCTTGTAACGTCGGACGGCAAGGTGCTCCGGGCCGGCGGGAAAACCATGAAGAACGTGGCTGGCTATGATTTCGGCAAGCTGCTCATTGGTTCGTGGGGGACATTGGGCATTATCGTGGACGTAACGTTCCGCCTAATGCCGCTGCCGAAGGCATCCGGCGCATTGATTGCGAGTTTCCAGCGCGTTGAGGATGCTCTTGAGGCATCGAAGAGAATTCTCGCCGGTCGGTTGAATCCCGCACTTCTCACGCTCATGAATGGGCACGCTGCCGCTGCCTTGGCAATGGAGTTGGCATTCTCGAAGCCAGACCGTGAGTGGAGTTTGATACTAGGGGCCGAGGGAAGCGACTCGGCAGTGCAAGCGCAGTTGAACGGGATGGAGCAGGCATGTCGCGCATGTTCCGGCGATGTCTCGGCCCGAGTAGATGTCAGCCGATATTATTCTCTTGTTGACATCGTCACACGGCTGTGCTACCCGCCGGCAGGTCAGCAGTGGTTTCTGAGCCTGTGGCTCAGCATGCCGTGCGGAAGCATGTCTGACGGCCTCAGGGAAGTTGAGGCTTTGACGGGTGAGATGACCTCACTGATTGTCGCGCACGTTGCCGGTGGACTCATCTGCACGCATCTTTCGACCGCCGAAGAAGTCACAGGGGGCGCATGCAGGTGCATCGTGGACGCTTTGGGCGCTCGTCTGCCGCAGTCCACCATCACTGTGCTGAAGACGCACACCGCTTCCGCCGAAAGCATGCCTTTTATTGTGGGAAGGTCTGCTCCTTCGTCCTGGTTGAAAGCCGTTAAAGAATGCTTCGACCCGGAAGGATTGATGAATCCGGCGATATCTCTATGGTAGATTCAAAACAGATGTACGAGGAACTTTCCGACCTGTCAGCCGAGATAGCTCGCTGCGGGCGGTGCGGATTCTGCCAGAGTGTCTGCCCGGTATACCAGGTCTCGGCCGATGAAAGCGGAGTCGCGCGTGGCCGCATCATGTATGCCAAGGGCCTCGTCTCCGGCGAGCTCGGCTTCTCACGCAGGAACGAAGCCTTCTTCTCCGAATGCTTGCTCTGCCGTGCGTGCGTGGACACCTGCTTCTCGGGCGTGCGGACGGATGAGATCGTTGTCGCGGGCCGGAGGACGCTTACGCGCATTCAAGGACTCTCGCCGGTCTACAGACACATTTTCGAGCGTTTGCTGCCCGACCATCACCGGTTCGGCAGGTTCATTCGTCTTGCAGGAACGATGAGGCGGATGGTTCCTGACCAAATTGTGGGTGCGATGCGCATGTTCGGATGGCTCGGGAGAAGCATGGAACGCTCCGAGCAGTTGCTGCAAGAGGTCCCAGATGAGTTCCTCCGCGAGCGGCTGTCCAAAAGGGAAAACGCGCGAACAACGATGAAGCAGGCCGCGCTCTTCATCGGCTGCGGCACCAATTTCATGTTCCCTCATGTGGGCGAGGCGACGGTTGAGGTTCTGGAAATGCTCGGATATGAAACGCTGATTCTCGAGCACGGATGCTGCGGCCTGCCTGCATACGCTCACGGCGCGCTTCAGGCTGCACAGGTGCTGGCAAGGAAGAATATCGAGGAGTTCGCCAAAGCGCCCGACAGCATCATCGTCACCGATTGCTCGAGCTGCGCGTCGTTCCTCAAGGAGTATCCAAGAATCCTCTCCATGGGCGAGGAGCGCGGACAGATAGGCGCATCGGAAGCGGAAAGCTTCGCCTCGCGCGTGCGCGACTTGACAGAACTTCTTGGGGACAGAGCCCATGTCTTCCTGTCAGCCCGGACCGGTCACAGGCATGCCCAAAAGGGCGAAAATATGGGCTCTGTCCCCGGAATTCGTGTCACATTCCACGACCCCTGTCACCTCAGTCGATATCAGCGGCAGGCTTCTCTCGCGCGTGATGTGCTCCGTTCCCTTCCGGGCATAGACTTCATCGAGATGAAAGAGGCAGACTGGTGCTGCGGAGGCGCAGGCGCCTTCGCCGTCGAGCATGCCGACCTCTCTCTCAAGATTCTGGAGCGGAAGACGCGGAACGTGAAGGCCTCCATGGCCGATACTGTAATTACGACATGTCCTTCCTGCCTGATGCAGTTGCGCTCCGGGTTGCGAGATTCGGGCAGCCGAATTCGTGCCATCCATCTTGTGGAGCTTGTTCGCGAGCGCATTGGAATTGCAATAGAATCTGCGAGCCTTTAGAGGCGGGATTGAAGCGGTGTCCGGATGGAAGCTGTATAATAGAAGCATAGGACTGTAATCAACTGAAACACAAATTGGCCAAATGTGGCCGTGCACCATGAAGGTCGAAAAATCTATCATCAATAAGATCGCTTACGTACTCTTGGCGCTCCTCATAACCTCCTTCAGCGCCCCGCAAGCCTTATCTCTTCCCCAGCTTTCGCAATTTCCGTATATTCAACGTCCCACCACGTCTTCAGTAGTGATCGTGTGGGAGACGTATGACCCCGCTCTTTGTAGTATCGAGTATGGGATGAACTCGGTCCTGGACCAAAGAACGCAATTGGCGGGCAGCGGAAAACGTCACGTCGCGGCGCTTAACGGTCTGAGGCCGAACGCCACATACTCCTATCGTATTCTCGCTGAAGACATCCCCTTGATGGATGCAGCAACTTTTCGGACAAACAGAGACGAATCTCATCCCGAGTTCTCCTTTGTCGTATTCGGGGATTCCGGCACCGGGGACCACAACCAGGCTCGCGTCGCAGCGCAGATTCATCGTGTCGAAGCCGACTTCGGCCTCATCACGGGCGACGTCGTCTATCCACGAGGGGCATCAGAGGATTATGAGAGCAAGTATTTCCTCCCATACAGGGATATCATATCCTCCATCTGTTTCTATCCCACGATGGGCAACCATGATTATTACACGGATAACGGAAAGCCGTATCTGGACACCTTTGTCCTGCCGGCAAACAATCCGGCGAAGAGTGAAAAATACTATTCTTTCGATTACGGGAATGCCCATATCGTCTCGATTGACTCTGTCCTCCCAACAAACGGGCCGGAGGAAAAAGAACAATTCGAATGGGTGAGGCAAGACCTCGCGTCGTCGAGAAAGCTTTGGAAATTTGCTTTCCTGCACCATCCTCCCTACAGCACCAGCCTCCATGGAAGCGAGATGCGAATACGCCGGAGATACTCTCCGTTGTTCGAAGAGTATGATGTTGACATTGTCTTTTGCGGCCATGACCACAACTATCAACGAACGGTCAAGATTAAGGAATTCTTTCCGGAAAAAGAAGGCGTCGTCTACATAGTCACCGGCGGAGGCGGAGGGCATCTGTACGACATCGGCCGCAGCGCGCGGATTGCCTTTGCCAAGAAGATATTTCACTTCGTTCACGTTAAGATAAACAAGGAGAGTCTCGAGCTGTCAGCCATTGACGACCGCGGGAACGAGTTCGATAGTCTTTCACTCGATAAATCCTCCTCGAAGGCTGTCTGGATTCGATGGGGAGCTGTCGTCTTCCTCATAGTCTTTGCCGGGGCAATAATCCTCAAAACCGGCCTTATGCGGTCGAGGAAAGCAACAAATTCGTCGACCGACACATGCGATATTGGATGAGAAATTTACCTCTCTTCGAGTCCAAAATCGCTCTGTACCGGAATAACAGGCAACGTCCGTATCTTCCTTCGCAGTGCCCTCACGGATATTTCCCGTCCGATTTGCCAGTGAAAACTGCGCACTAGCCATCGAAGTCATTGAAAGCAGGCGCACAAACTTGACACGGAAGGGAGGCGCCGGGTAGAATTTGATTGGGCAGATAACTAATATATCGAACGCTTATCTAATCTATCAAAGCTACAGGCCTGAGGAGCAAAGATGGGAAGAAAAAGCATCGCAGATATCAGAAAAGAAGAGATCATTGACGCGTTTTTCAAGGTCGTGGCTGAGAAGGGCCTCGCGAATGCGACGATCCGCGAGATTGCCGAAGCGGCCGGGTGCAGTCAGGGCATGCTCCATCACTATTTTGAGAACAAAGAGGCAATGGTCTTGGGCGTCGTGGAGAACGTCATCGCCTCCTATACGCCCGAGTTCGAGAGAGAGATATCGAAGTACCATTCTCCCACGGAGCGAATGCAATTTCTGTTTTCGTGGTTTCTCGACACAGAACGGTTCGACCTTCAATTTTGTCGCGCATGGATGGAGATATGGATACTCGCAAAGACCCATCCGGCTATTTCGACAGCTCTCAGGAGTTGCTACCGCGTGATCAGGGATGTGGTGGCTGAGATCATTCGGGATGGCATCCGGCTGGGAGAATTCGGGAAGGTGGACGCGGACATCATGGCGAACTTGATTCTGGGCAGTATCGAAGGCGGGACGCTGCTCTGGGTCGTCGATGCGGAGGCCACGCCGGTAAGTGCGGTCGGCGAGCAAAGAGCGAAGTTGTTTCTCCATTATCTCACCGGAGAAGTGTGATTCAGGAAAGGAAAAACGTGAGCACGAGCTGGGAGAACCTCTGGTTAGATGCATCGTATGAGGCAGGGCCTGCTCTCTCCGGTGAACATGAGGCCGACATCGCAATTGTTGGCGGCGGGTTCACCGGACTTGCAACGGCCTACTTCGTCAAGCAGCTTTTTCCTCAGAAAAGGGTAGTCGTACTGGAAAGTGAGTTCGTCGGGTTCGGCTCATCAGGGCGAAACACGGGCATATCGGGCGCCACGCTGGGGCACAGCCTGCTTCGCCTTCAGAAAAAGCATGGGACAGAGCCGGTCGCCCGTCTCCAGCAACTGTCGCTGCAGTCGTTTCTGCTTGTCGAAGAATTGATCAAGAAGCATCACATCGACTGTGATTATGAGCGTAACGGCCTCTTGCTTGTTGCTGAGAATGAAAAGCAGTTGCGGTTGCTCGAAAAAGAGGCGAAGGCGTGCGAGGAGGTCGGCGCGAAAGCCGCGTGGCTTGACGGGAATGCGGCGCGGAGCATGTTCGGGGGCTTAGATGTGTTAGCGGGTCTGCATCATGCCGAGCAGGCGACGCTCAATCCTGCCAGGTTTGCGCGCGGTATGAAGCGAGTGGTTGAATCCCTCGGAGTGGAAGTCTATGAGAGTAGCCGCTGCACCCGCATCGAGTGTGGACGAACCGCACGGCTGCAGACGCCCGGGGGCGCAGTTCGCGCGCCGGTCGTTGTGATGGCCACGAATGCATACAGCAACCCGCTCGGGCTGATGCGGCGGAAGGTGGTTCCCTTTTACGTGTACAACATAGCCACGGAACCGCTGAAGAAAGCACAGATGGACGCATTCGGCTGGCCGAAGCGCCCGACGGTATTCAACATGAAGCACATGTTCTGGGTGATACGGCTTACGGCCGACAACCGTGTGGTTTTCATCAATAATGATGCGTTGTACTTCTATGATGTGGACCGCGACTATAGCCATCGTCCGCGCCAATATCAGAACCACTATGAGCTGCTCGTGCGGATGTTTCCCTTTCTTAACGGCATCAAGATGACTCACCATTGGGGAGGCCGGATTGGAATGACGCTCAGTTTCCTTCCCTGTGTCGGCCGAGGTGGCGAACATGGAAACATTTACTATAGCATGGGCTATAATGGCCATGGTGTCGCTTTTTCGCAGATGGCCGGGAAAATGCTGGCGGCGCTCATTGCCGGCGAGGATTCAGAGTTGACCTCCAACATGCTGATAAACAAGGCCGTGCCGGGCATACCCACTGCGCTTTTTTCATATCTCGGAATAAACGGATACAAGATGATGTACAGAATCGACGATTGGCTGCTGAGCTGACGCGGAAGGCAAGCTGATGATGTCCGACCATATTCCTGAATGCAGGCGGAGCCGCCAAGAGGACGCGCGATGGAGGACAGGCGAGTAATCATTGTTGGGGAGGTACCACATCGTGAAACCGGTAGTTTCCATAGTCACATATCAAGATAGTAGTTCCGTGGCAAGAGCCATCCAGCTTTGTGATGGCTTCAAGAGCTTGAGACCGACCGACAAGGTAATTCTGAAGCCGAACGTGGTCACGTCCGGAGCGGGTTTCATGCCGCCGTTTGGAACAGTCACGACGACGCAGGTAATAGAGGGAATGCTCCGCGCGTTGAAGGACTTCGGCGTGCATGATATCACCATAGGCGAGGGCACCGTGACCGATGAGCTCGGCACGAACACCATGAAAGGGTATAAATGGATTCACCTCGACAAGTTGGCGAAGCGATATGGAGTCAAGATGGTTGATTTCAACGCCGGCCCACATAGGAGAGTGATGAGCGAGGACGTCCCGATAAACATCGCTGAGGCCGCTCTCGAAACAGATTTTTTCATCAACCTCCCTGTTCTCAAGACCCATGGGGACACGCGGGTGTCATTGGCGAGCAAGAATCTCAAGGGCTGCATGAGCATGGCATCCAAGAAGTTTTTTCACGGGCCGGCAGGAATACTGCACTATCGTATCAGCCGACTGATGGAAGTGATTCCCCAGCGCTTAGTGGTCATCGACGGTATCTATGCAATGGAGCGGGGACCCGAAGCCACGACGGGCACGGCCCGTCGGTTTGGTGTGTTGGCGGCTTCGACGGACTTCCTGGCGGCCGATGCCGTCGGCGCGCGCTTGCTGGGAGCCAAGCCGACCGAGGCGGAACATCTCAAGCTTTACGCGGAACGGAACGGCAGGATGGATACACTCGAGGACCCGGACGCTATAGAGGTTTGTGGAGACCGTGTCGAGGACCACGCGAAGTACCTCGAGTGGGAATATGATTTCCGAGTCGACCTCGAGGCGTCGGGGCACACCGGCCTTGAGATTCGCAGGCTTACGCAAACATCATGTTCAGGGTGCGGCGCAAACCTGAGGGGGCCACTGTTGCTCCTGATAGCATTGAGCCGGAGTAAGGATTTTAATGCCCTCCGCATCGTCCAGGGCAAGAGCCTGAAGGATGACCGCGATTCGCCCCGGACACTTCTTTTCGGCAACTGTGCAATCAAGGAGAATATGCACCTGACCAGAGCCACCAGGCTCGAAGGATGCCCGCCAAAATTCTTCGATTCCTTGCGGTTTTTATCGAAACAGATGACGAGCCCTGTCGGCAGAGTTGCGTTTTATGTGCGCCTCGCGGCGTATTTCGTGAAAGCCACACTGGGAATCGGTCTCCTTCCCCTGCCACGGTTCGCGATTTACCGGAAGAATCCGGATTTTGACATCCGGCACTTTACCGTATGACGAACGGCGTGCCAGACAGGTTACTGTGGCTTCGGTTTCCGGAAGGATATTGGGAGTTCCTGAGCCTGTCTACGCTGTTTTGCACACCCGGTTCTCCTGCTCCGCGTCAAGGCTTTGTTCGACCGCCGAGGATGGGAGAATCTGCCCGTTCTTGACAGTCTCACGGGCAGTCTTCTCCCACCCCTGCCACAAAGCGAAACTTGTTTGACAGAACGATGAAACGTCAGATAGAATAAGGCTGCACATCGGTGCTCACCCCGGCATACTGTGCGGCGTCACGCGAAGCAAGGGATTCCTGTGTCTTCTGGTGGAGAAGATTATGTCTGTTATAACCATCTTCAGCGCATCTTACTGCAAGGCAGACGAGGTCGCCGAGAAGGTGGCCCAGAAGCTTGGCTACCGGTGCATTGGTGAAGAAGCCCCGGAGCGGGCTTCCCGCGAATTCAATGTGTCTCGCGACAAGCTTGAGCGGGCAATGCACGGCACAACCTCGATGCTCGACAAACTCATCCATGAAAAGGACATCGACCGACATGTGGCGTATCTCAGGGTAGCAATCGGGGAGTTGGTCAAAGCCGACAATGTGGTTTACCACGGATTTGCGGGCCACCTCTTGCCGAAGACAATCCCCCACATACTGAGAGTGTGTCTGGTAGCCAAGCGCGAGTACCGGGTGAGTCTCGCGGCAGAGGGCGGAGCGGTCTCGAAGAAGGCCGCGCTGCGGGCGATACGAAAAGACGATGAAGAGCGCAAGCGCTGGACGCAGCTCTTGTTCGACGTCGGCCCGTGGGACAAGAGCCTGTATGACATCAAGATTCCCATGCACGCGACAACGGTGGAGGACGCGGTCGAGCTCATCTGCGAGAACGTTCAAAAAGAGGCAGTCAAGACCACGGAGCGGTCAAAGAAGGCGATGGAAGACTTTGTTTTCGCCGCGAGGGTCCATGTGGAGCTTGTGGAGCGCGGCCATGACGTTGACGTGCTGTCAGAGGATGGGCACGTGACCGTTCTCTTGAAGAAATACACCGTGAGATTGGACCATCTGAAAGATGAGCTGACAAGAATTGTTAGCGCGATGCCGGGAGTGAAGGGGATGGAAGTCCGGCCGGGCCCGAAATTCAAGCGGCCCTCGATTTATCCCGGAGTGGAGTTCGAAATGCCTTCAAAAATACTGCTCGTGGACGACGAGAAAGAGTTTGTCCAGACGCTGTCTGAGCGACTGGAAATGAGAGACCTGAGCACAGCAGTGGTTTACGACGGTGAGCAAGCCCTGTCATACCTGAAATCGGAAGAGCCGGAAGTCATGATTCTGGACCTGAGAATGCCGGGCATCGACGGAGTGGAGGTGCTGCGGCGTGTCAAGAAGGAGCACCCGGGCGTAGAGGTCATTATTCTCACGGGCCACGGAACCGAGAAAGACGAGCAATTGACTCGCGAGCTGGGCGCCTTTGCTTATCTTGAGAAGCCGGTTGAGATAGACAAACTTGCTAAGACCGTAAAAGAGGCCTATGAGAAGATTCACCGGGAAAAGGCCGAGAAACAGCGTGGAAACGATTGATGGAAAGAGCGGCGAGCGGAGACTGTGGGCGTCCCTGCTT
>QZKI01000022.1 GCA_003598055.1 Candidatus Abyssobacteria bacterium SURF_17
GATAGAAGCGACCCCGGCAGGCGACTATCCGGCAACCTTCTGCGGAGCGCGTTCACCGGGAAATCTTGCGCGGACGCTGAGGGTATATACGACGCGAGATGCCCTGGAGACGCCGAAGACGGCTGTTCCTCCCATTGAAGGCTGAAACCAGTCTGCAGGGTTGCCCTTTTGCGTATTCCGCGGGAGCCCCGGAAGTTGCACCATGCTCTTCCTTGAACCACTCTTATGTCGTGCACCCCGAACATTCCTGGAGGTTGACTTTTCCACCTGAAGAAGTTAAAATGACGCACAGACAGGCAAATTTGTGGCAGGAAGAGAGAGGAATGACTCGAACTGACGTCTTTCAGCAATTGACGAAGTCGGAGATCAACCGCGTCATTGAGCTGGGCCTGATCCGGCCGATCGACGGAGGGAAGGTGCTCTTTCGAAAGAATGACGTGGGCCATGAGATGTATATCGTTCTGAAGGGAAAGATTGAGATCATAGACGAGTATGACGGCCACAGGAAGGTTCTCGCCGAACTGGGGCCGGGCGAGATTTTCGGCGAGATGGCCATGTTTGAGAAGCACATTCGCTCGGCACATGCGCTTGCCAAGGAGCCTACTCAGATTCTTGTGCTCAGCGAGGACATCTTGAACAAGTTACTCGAGAAGAAAGTGCCCAAGAGATTTCTTGCCAACATCATAGCGGTGTTGTGCCATCGCCTCCGGCTCACGAATAGCATGTACATGCGCGCCAAATACGGCGATTCGATGTCCAAAGATGTGACGTGGGTCGGCTAACCGACCCTCGCATCGGCCCACCGGTATATTTCGCCTGCACCATGCATTTCAATGTGGCTGAAAAGGCTGCAATATGGTATAATATCTTTAGGGCCCGGAGGGATTCGTCCCACCTCTTTGAGACCCGCTGTCACCCCCATTGAGAGTTTCATACAGAAATTCCGGAAAAGGAGTCACATGAAGCGTGTAAAATGGATTGCCCTCCTCCCGCTGTTTCTCCTCGTACCGCTTGTAATCGCGCTGAGCAGCCGCAACTCAGCGAGGAATCACCGAATCGAAGACCTTGATTACGCACTTGGGAATGAAGATGCAGCCGTCCGCCTCGGCGCGGTCGTCTCATTGACCGAGTATGGCGAGTCAGCCGTGCCCAGCCTACAAAAAGCGCTCACGGACGATGACCCGAAAGTCAAACAGGCCACCGTCGCGGCGCTCGGAAAAATCGGAGGACAAGAGGCGGCGGACGCCCTGGCCAAGGTATTGTCCGACCCGGACAGGGACATGCGCGTGCGGGCCATTGTTTGGCTAGGCGCGACAGGCAGGCCGGCTCTGCCGCATCTCTACAAGGCGCTTGAGACGGAGCCGTTCCCAAGGGGAAGGATGTTCGCAGCGCATTCGATAGGCCGGCTGGCCCGGCCCGGCGATGCGCCCGAGATTTTGAAGCGGTTTGACAAACAGGACGCTGCAACCCAGATGCACCTCACCATGGCGCTTGCAAAGGTCGGCGACAAGGAGGCATATGAAGGGTTCAGCCGGTTGATGGAGTCTCAGAACAAGCTCGTCCGCTTCTATGTCGTGAACGCAATTACCGAGGCCGGTCCGAACAAGCGCGCGCTGCCGATCCTCACCAAATCGCTCGAAGACGAGGCGGTAGAAGTTCGGATGTGGGGAATGTTTGGGCTTGAACAGTTAAAGGCGCCCGAGAGTTACCCCGCTGTGGTTGTTGCGCTGAATGATGTGGACCCGTATGTCCGGAAAGAAGCGGCATACACGCTCGGCGATATTGGAAATCGCGACGCAGTGCCCCGTCTGGTTGCGTGCTTGGGAGACCCCCACTACCTGGTCAGGGCTGACGCAGCCGAATCGCTTGGCAAGCTCGGAAACGAGGAGACAATAACTGTACTGAAGCCGCTTCTGTGCGAGGACAGTCCGGCTGTGCAAATAAAGGCTGCCGAAGCGCTTACGCGACTAAACGATTACAGCGGCATGGAGACACTTATTGCTACACTCGATTCGCCCGAGGCTCTCTACCGCATTGAGGCATCACGTGCATTGCAGCGGATAAGCCGCAAGGACCTTGGCACGGACAAGCAAGCATGGCAAGATTGGTGGGAGCAAGAAGGGAAGACGCTCACGACTGGTTCAGGAGGCGAAACGAGCGATAACTGACCGCACCTGGCAAATGGGTCTAACTTTGTGAAGGCGACCGCTTCACCTGTGTGAGGCGGCCGCCTTTTCTCCGCTCAACGGGCCATCGTCCTGTGTTGACTTTTCTGGTATCTTTTGCATAAGCTATCAACTGTATACTGGCTTCGCATATACATCTATGAGTCTTCAGATGCAATCCGGTCGGATAGAGAGACAACAAAGTGGCCTTCCCGACTGACCACAATGGGGTCAAACTATCCAAGTTCTTTCTCGAAGGAGGATTGCCGCCATGCTGTTCTTCAAGAAGAAGCAGGACATCGGTCGCATTTATGAAGGCCTGAGTTCTTCACAGATGAAGCACCTGAACAAGGCCGGGATTCAAGAGTGGTTTGTGAAGGACGCGCCCGTATTCCGCAAGGGACAGGCGGGCAAGGAGATGTTCATTATTGTTGAAGGGGCAGTCCGCATCGTCGACGATACGGTGACCCCGCCGAAGGAAATCGCCGTGCTTCACGAGGGGGAATTGTTCGGCGAGCTTTCACTCACAGCCAAGGAGACGAAACGCTCTACGAAAGCGATTTCCCTGCAACGCTCCGCATCCGCAATCGCTGCGAAGGACACGACGATGTTCGTCATCGAGGAGGATGCGTTTCGGAGCCTGCTCGATAACCAACCGGACCTCGCATCCAAACTCCTGATGAACCTGTTCTATATCACGGGCGAGCGGCTGCGAGAGGCAATACGCGGAAAGCTCATCGCCGAAGGTACCCCGACGCCCAAGCTCATCAAAGGCCTCAAAGATGAGGAGAAGCGCAAGTTGCTCAAGTACAGCAACGTGATACGCTTGCCGAAGGGCCAGCCTCTTTTCCGCGAGGGGGAAGTCGGAACAGACATGTACTATGTGCTGTCAGGCATCATCGAGCTTTGGAAGAAAGAGCGCGGGCAGAACAGGCGCCTGACGGTAATGGGCGAGGGCGACATGTTCGGCGAGCTTGGACTCATCACGAAGAAGGGCAGAATGGCCTCAGCCGTGGCAGGTTCTGACGCCGAGCTGCTCGCCATCGGCGAGGAGGGGCTCACGAAACTGCGCAAGAGAAACCCCGACATCGCGACAAAAGTATTCCTTAACCTCTTCCGCATCACCACCGCGCGCATGCGATCGCTGATTTTGCCGCTGGTCTAGCTGCACATGTCGCGCGCGAGCTTCGGGACAGACTCTCTATCGGCATTGATATGCGGTTTTGTGTCTGTCATATTTCAGAAGCAGCCGAGCTGGCAGTTGGAGATTTTAATCTTGAGTGCGGTGGCCGCGTTGCCGACTTCCTTGCGCGGAAGCTTGAGTTTCTCGGCAATGGCGAACATTTCGGCGCAGGTGATGCGGTTGTCTTTCGCGCGTGCGCGCAGTGCAGTCTCGAGCTCTTTGTTCGCGATGGTTTCCTTGCCAGTGGCCTTCCCGAATTCCTGGACATCTTCATGACTCATTGTTGTTCTCCTTTTCTTATCCGCAGATTCCGCAGATTTTCACAGGTTTTCTTACCACGAAGGCACAAAGACACAAGAAAAAGAAACAGGAACACGAATGTCACGAATGATACGAATCACACAAATAACGCCAAATGGCAGCCACACGGTGACTAAACAAGCCCCCGTCATTGCGAGCGAAGGGCCAAAGGCCCGAGCGAAGCAATCCCAATATGATAGAGAGATTGCTTCGTCGCTCGGGTCTGCGACCCTATGCTCCTCGCAATGACCATCTTTGGTTGCGGCAGTGCCGCGCTGTGTCCCCGTGACGAGAAAGACCGTTGTGTCTTTCGGTCTTTGTGGTTAAAAAAAGCCCTTATTTGTGCCATTCATCCCATTCGCCACATTCGTGATCGAATCTTTTGTGCAAATCTGCGGAATCTGCGAATTCATACCTTCTTCAGTTTCTCGGCGTTTTTGCGGAGTTTGCTGACGGTGAGCGCGCCGCAGATGGCAAGGTCTTCCGTGCGTAATATCGAGTTCGCGGTCTTATCATAGAGAACGTTCGCGTCGGGAGGAAACTCCTCGTCGCCGCGCCAGAGCACGACCGCGAGCGGCAGCTTCGGGAAAACGGGTATGCGCACGCCGACGTCGCCGAAATCGAGCCTTTCTCCTCCGAGCGGTTGGGCCGCCCCGGGCAGCACGTCGGGCTGATTGCCGAAGGCCTTTTTGAGCGGAATGAGCGTTCGGTCATTGAACGAGCCGAAATACGGGTTTCCGCCCTCGAACTCGCGGAACGAAATCCATTCGCCCGACAGCGGGGCCTCATTCACGCCGACGAGATAATGAAGAATGAGCACGGTGAGGAACGGGTACACTTCAGCCCCGTGCTCGAACAGGACCCTTTGAGATTGCAGGTCCGCAAGGTAGCGGTCGGCGAGGAATGGAACGATAATTCGCCCGCTGCCCTCATCAAGACTCAGCAGCCCATCCGAAACAATCTTCGAGGGATCGCGCTGCGATAACCGCTGCCACGCCAGCTTCCGAGCTTCTTCATAGGTGTTTTGCGGCGGACGTTTCAAGTGTTCCTCGGCACAGTCTGTCACGAAAGACAAAAACTGTTAACCAAAGGCACAAAGACACCGAGAAAAACCTCATGACCTATTGAAAAGAATCGCTATTTGACCACAGTCTTCTGTACTGTCTTTCCTCTTGATTTTCTTGGTGTCTTTGTGCCTTCGTGGTTAGAACAGTCTTTCCTTGCGTTCCTTTGCGCTCTTGTGGTTTGCGTTTTCCCCTTCGCCTTATTCCTTTCGCCTCGGGTCCGCGACCCTTTGCGGTTCGATTGTTCTCTTTCGCTTTTCGCCCCGCGTCTGCGACCCCTTTCGCCTTCTTCATCCCTCTTGCCATTTTGTATCCGGCCATGAGGGCGGCGAGGTTGTGCTTCCGCGTGTGGGCGGGGACACGCTCGAGGACGGATTTCTTCAGGCTTTCCAGCTTTACGATGTGTGTCAGTGCAGCGATGGCGCCGAGGGCAACCATGTTGACGCTCATCGGGCTTCCAATCTGGTCGCGCGCTATGGCGGTCATGGGAAACCGGAAGCCTGCCTCTCCCTTTGTCATATGCACATTGTCCGAGTCAACGATGAGGACGCCGTCCTCTTTGATAGAATCGGAATTCTCAGCATATGCGCGCTGAGACAGCGCGACGAGGAGGTCGAGGCGGGAGCACTTGGGATAGTCGATGGGGTCATCGCTGATGACGACATCGGTCTTGCTTGAATCGCCCCGGGCGGCAGGGCCGTAGTCCTGCACTTGGGCAACGAACTTGCCCTCGTATATCGCCGCGGCCTCGGCCAGAATAATGCCTCCGAGGATGATGCCCTGTCCGCCGGAGCCGCAGAGGCGGCACTCTGTTCTCATTTTGGATTTTCGATTTTGGATTTTGGATGAGAAAGAGCGGTTTACAGTTTACGGTTGCAGGCGCCGAGTGTGGGTTTTGAACCGTAAACCGTGAACCCTAAACTGTTCTTATCTCTTTCGTCTTGTTTGTTTCGTCTTTCGTCTTGTTTCCGAGCGGACTCTTGCCGCCATTTTGTAATATTCGCTCACAAACTCGGACGCCTCGCGGTCAACGAAAATGCCGGTGAGGAACTTGCCGCCGAGGTCTTCTTTGAGCAGGTTGCTTTCGCCCGACCACCTTTGCCGCACCTTTTCGATGGGGACGGCGTGATCGCGGAGCCATCGCAACATCTCGATTGGTCCGCCCATCTTGTTCAGTCGACCGTATATGGTGGGACACTGACTGATAATCTCGACGACCGAGAATCCCTTGTGCTCGAGCGCCTTCCTGATGAATCGCTCGGTCTCGCGGGCGTAGTATGTAGTCCCTCGCGCGACAAATGTCGCTCCCGCTCCCGCAGCAAGATTGCAGATATCAAAGGCATAGTCGATGTTGCCGTACGGGACGGTGGTTGCATATTCGCCCCTTGGCGTCGTGGGTGAGCACTGACCGCCGGTCATCCCGTAGATGCGGTTATTGAAAACGATGGCCGTGATGTCTATATTGCGCCTGCATGAATGGATGAAATGATTGCCGCCGATGGCGACGGCATCGCCGTCGCCCATAATCACAACGACGTGAAGGTTCGGCTTGACGAGTTTGATTCCGGTGGCGAACGCAAGCGCTCTGCCGTGAGTAGTGTGGAGCGTGTTGAAATCCACGTACACGGGCGCACGGGCGGCACAGCCGATTCCGGAGATAAGAATTACTTCGTTGCGGTTGAACCCAAGCGAGTCGATTGCGCGCACGAGCGCCGACAGCCCGATGCCGTTGCCGCAGCCTGCACACCAGAGGTGCGGGAATTTCTTGGTTGACCGAATGTATTTGTGCATCACCGACATTGCTGCTCACTCCTCCTCGGCAAGATGGCTGACGATTTCCTCCGGCGTGACGAGCTCGCCGTCATATCGCGTGAACGATTCCACCGCCGTTTTGCCCGCCACGATTCGCTCGACCTCGAGCACCATCTGGCCGAGATTCAGCTCGACGACGACGAAACGTTTTGCCGAGGACGCATAGTGCAGGAGAAGCCGACGCGGATGCGGCCACAGGGTGATGGGCCTGATGAGGCCTGCCTTGATTCCCATCGAGCGGGCGGCGTCTACCGCGGCCTTGCATGACCGCGCCGCGCTGCCCGTGGCAACAAGGATATGCTCGGCATCTTTGCAGAGGTACTCTTCACTCAGACAGATATCGGGCCGGTTGGTTTCTATTTTATCCTTGAGCCGCGTGAGCAGCGACTTTGTCTCATCCAACCGCATCGTCGGAAAACCCCATTGGTCGTGCGTGAGGCCTGTGACATGGTAGCGGTACCCGCTGCCGAAATCGGCCAAGGGCGGCACGAGGTCGGCTGTCATCTCATAGGGCTGGTATGCGTGCGCAGGCACGTCGGGCCGCTTGCGCTCCACGACCTTGATATCGGCCTTCGATGGAATCTTCGCCTTCTCGCGCATGTGTCCTATCACTTCGTCGAGGAGAAGAATGACGGGCGTCCGGTATTTCTCCGAGAAATTGAAGGCTGTGATGGTGAGGTGCAATGTTTCCTCGACCGAGCACGGGACGAGGACAATGATTGGATGGTCGCCGTGCGTTCCCCATCGGCTTTGCATGATATCGCCCTGGCCGACGGAGGTTGGAAGGCCCGTGCTCGGCCCTCCACGCATCACATCAACGACCACGCAGGGAATTTCCGTGAACGAGGCGAACCCGAGGTTCTCCTGCTTGAGGGAAAAGCCCGGGCCGGATGTCGCGGTCATGGCCTTTGCGCCCGCAAGCGACGCGCCGATGACTGCCCCCATGCTCGCGATTTCATCCTCCATCTGGACGAACACGCCGCCTCGACGCGGCAGCTCGCGCGCCATCAACTCCGCGATCTCGGTCGAAGGCGTAATCGGGTAGCCTGCAAAGAATGTGACGCCCGCCAGGAGCGCGCCGTGCACACATGCTTCATTTCCTTGCAAGAGCTTAATATCGCCATTGCTTGGAATTGCTCTTTTACGCTTCTTCATTATCGACTTCCCGTCAAGAGGATGTCAGATTATCCTGCGCTCATGGTCTCACTGCGACTGTGTTCTCGGGCAGGCGTGGGGGCCTGCCCCTGCAGCAGTCTCGCTGTAGCGCGGAAATCCGAGGACCGTGTGAAAACTTCTAAGAAACTAGCAGCCGTTTCGTCATTGCGAGGGAGCGACGGGTCACAGACCCAAGCGACCGAAGCAATCTCATTGACAATATTGAAGATACACACATAGAGATTGCTTCCTCATCCCGCGCTGGGCGCGGGATGACTCGCAATGACATCTCTATGCGTTTCTCAGTCAAGTCTCTCCTGCTCGCAAGTATATGCGCTGCCAGCGTACGCGCGCTCATTGTTCCAGGATAAACTCCTCGATGAGTTTCTCTTTCGTTTCTTCATCATCTACGATGGCGTAATCTGGGCATTGAATAACGCATAGTCCGCACTGCACACAGTGCTTGATGTGCTTCGGCTCGGGAAATCCCTCCGGGTCCATCTCGAAGACATCTTTCGGGCAGAACTCCTTGCAGAATCCGCACCGCTTGCACCACTTCTTATTCACCCAAATGAAGGGCTTTTCGCTCTTCTTCATACGTGTGTCCTGCTTGTCCGGCAAGGTTCGTAGTACTCTCGTTCATGAATTCGACAGCGTATTCTGTCATCTTTTTCCTGCAGGGGCCGTTCGCGAAGGGCTCCTACAAGAATGGGAATACGCCACCGCGCTTATGAGAACATTTCCTTACTCCTTGGAGTGCCGGTCTGCTTGCTCCTTCAAATCCGGAATGTTGCGGACAATGATGCGTCCTCGCTGAAAATCAATCAATCCTTTTTCCCGGAACTGGTTCAAGGTGGTCGTCGTCGTTTCGCGTGTGGAGCCGATGAGACCGGCGAGGTCCTGATGGGTGATTTTCATTTCCACCACGTAGTCACCCGCATCGTTTTTCTCGCCATGGTCTTCCGCGAGGCCGACGAGCAGGCTCGCCAGTCGCTGTGCCACGTCCTTGAACACAAGGTCGGAGAGCTTCCGCTCGAGTGTTCGAATCCGTTCGCCCACATGTTTTCCGAGCGCTGTCACAAGTGCGGGCTCCTCCGCCATGAATTTCGCCAGGTCGGAACACTTGATGGTAATGATTTCGGAATCCTCAAGCGCGGCAGCCAGCGTGCTGTGGGGGCCTTCATCGAACAGGCACAGTTCGCCGAACACGTCACCCTCTCCGAGGACACAGAGCACGAGTTCCTTTCCCTCGGGCGAGACCTGAGTGAGTTTCACTCTTCCGGTCAGTATCGCATAGAGTCGCGCGCGGGGGTCGGACGGCATATAGATGACTTGCTTCGCTGAAAAGCTGTGAAAGGAGACGAGCGGCGCGATCTGGCGCAACTCTTGGTCGCTGAGAGCGCGAAAGACATCAACTTTTCTCAAGAGATTTATCTTTTTCGGGTCCATTATCCGCGGCTCCCGCCTGGTCGGATACGGCTTCCACAGCGAGCTGTCACATCTCTTATGCTTGAAAAATGTCGCGGAACGCCTCGATGGCTTGCTCGACATCCTCTGCGGAAACGTCGAGATGCGTAACCGCTCTCATCTCGGTGAAAGTTTCGGGCATTACGAGAACGCCGCGCTCGCGCGCATCATTCATTACCTCGAGCGCATTCTTGCCGGTTTGGCCGGCGTCAAAGTAGACGAGATTGGTCTCAACGGGCTCATTCATCACTGTGACGCCGTCGAGGGCCGCCAGCCCTTCAGCGAGGCGCCTCGCATTCCTGTGGTCGTCGGCAAGTCGTTCGATATTGTTGTCGAGCGCATAGAGCGCGGCCGCCGCAAGGATGCCTGCCTGCCTCATTCCGCCTCCGAGCATTTTTCGATAGCGGTGCGCCCTGGTTATGAACTCGCTCGAGCCGACAAGTATCGAGCCGACGGGTGCGCCCAAACCCTTCGAGAAGCAGAAGGAGATCGCGTCAACGTGTTTCGCATACTCTTCCGGAGGAATGTCGGCTGCGATACAGGCGTTGAAGAAGCGGGCGCCGTCCATGTGCACGGGAAGGTCGTAATTGAGACCGACGCCCCTGATGTCCTTTATTTTCTGCAGCGGGAACACCGTGCCGCCGCCGTGATTGTGCGTATTTTCGAGCCAGATAAGCTTCGTCGGCGCGAAGTGGACGTCCTGAAATCTGATTGCCTGTTCAACCTGGTCCGCTTCGAGGATTCCGCGATTGCCGTCGAGTATGAAGGGTTGAACGCCTGCAAGCGCGGCAAGCCCGCCGGCTTCATGATTGAAGACGTGCGAGCCTCGCTCGAGGATTATCTCATCGCCCGGCCGCGTATGCGTCAAGAGCGCTATCTGATTGGCCATCGTGCCGGAGGGCACGAACAGCGCCGCCTGCTTGCCGAGCATTGTCGCGACGCGCTCCTGTAGCCGGTTGACCGTCGGGTCTTCTCCGTAGACATCGTCGCCCACATCGGCCTCGGCCATGGCCTTTCGCATTCCGGCCGAGGGTTTCGTTACCGTATCACTTCGAAGGTCAATCATCTCTCTCCTTGCTTTTTTTGTCGCCGCAAGGTCTTTGCGTTCGTAGGTGCGACTCGCCGAGTCGTCCCTACGAACGTCTGCCTCTCTATGGCTCAGATACTCTCACTCGCGTTTGCGGTCTGTTTTTGACCTCTCCCAAAGGTCATCCATTTCCTGGAGGCTGGCGTCGCTCAGCGATTTACCGGTACGGCGAAGCTCCGTCTCAATGTACTTGAACCTCTCTATAAATTTGTCAACGGTTCTGCTCAAGAGCAATTCGGCATCCATCCGCATGAACCGCGCAAGGTTTACGCAGGAGAAGAGCAGGTCGCCCAGCTCGGCGCCCGTCCGGTGGGTGTCTCCGGCGGCCAGCGCCTCACGCAACTCCTCCGTTTCCTCCTCTATCTTTTTAAGAATGCTCTCACATTCCGACCAGTCGAAGCCGACTCCGGAGGCGACTTCCTGCACGTGGCTCGCCCGTTTGAGCGCGGAATAAAACATCGGCATATCATCCATCAGCGACTCTTGCCTGTGCGCCTTCTCCTTCGCCTTGATGCGCTCCCATTGGGAGATGGTGTCTTCGACCGCTCCTACGGCGCTGCTTCCGAATACATGGGGATGGCGTCGAATCATCTTTGCTTCGATGGCACGCATCGCTTCGGCTGCGGTCACGCCATGTGACTCTTCGGCTATGACCGCGAACATGAGCAAAATGAACAGCAGGTCTCCCCACTCTTCGGAAATCCCGTTAGCCTCCTTGCCGGTCACCGCCTCTTCGAGTTCCTCGGTTTCCTCGCGCAGGCAGGTAAGCATGCTTTCAAGCCCTTGCGCCCTGTCCCACGGGCATCCGTGTTCGCTTCGTAGATATTGGGCCAGCTCATACAATGCTGCAAAGCTGTTTGCTACGTGCGCGGCGTACTCTTTCGGGTCATCCGTCATCGCGTGTTCTTGCTCCTGAGACGAAAAAGAGGCTGCGCATGGAAGAAAGAACGTTCGCTTATCCCTTCCAGGACGCAGCCTCGAGCACCTTATTCATAGTGTCCGGGAACGATGACCGTTTTTTCATAGGTCGTGCCGTCGGGTGATGTGTACACGCGGGTTTCCTCACGTTCCGGCACCCATTTGCGGCCCTCGGCGTTATATTCGCCTTCGTAATAATCGCCGCCGCCGGAATACACTCCGCTCGTGGATTCACGAGAAGGTGAAGACGTGGCGGCGGGAGGCGATGTCTGCTGCTTGCTCTTATCGAGCTCGTGCCCGATGAGGCCACCGCTGATAGCGCCGACAGCGCCGCCGATGACCGCACCTTCAATGCCGCGGCCCGACTGATGGCCTATAACCGCTCCCGTTCCTGCGCCGAGCGCTCCCCCTGCTATCGCGCCTTTTTCGGTTGTCGTGCAACCTACAACAAGCGCTGCAAGGAATAGCGCGAGTGATATCACCGTGATATTCCTTTTCATTTCTTCTCACCCCTTTTCAAGAGATCTATTATTAAACTCTCCCGTCTTTGGCATAGGCCTCCGCGCCGACCGCGCGGACGACCTCCTCCACCGAAGTCACTCCCTCACGCACTTTGCGGAGCCCGTCCTGGAACAGCGACACCATGTCTTCTGAGCGAGCAACCCTGTGGAGCTCATTCGTGCTTGCTTTTCCGATGATTGCGCTCCTGAGCTTATCGCCCATCGTAAGCAGTTCGGCAATGGCGGTGCGACTGTGATATCCCGTGTGATTGCACGTATCGCATCCCGCCCCCTTGAGCAGCCGAAAATTACTGGTTCCGAACCATCGCTCCATGGTTTCCGCCATGTAATCGGGCGGTTCATACGCGACTCTGCATTTCCTGCAAATCACGCGCACGAGTCTCTGTGCCACGACTGCGCTTATTGAGGAGGCCACGATGAACGGCTCGATGCCCATATCGAGGATTCTCGTTATCACTTCGGCGGCGGTTCCGCTGTGGACGGTCGTGAGCACCAAATGGCCCGTAAGCCCCGCTCTCATCGCTATCTCGCAGGTTTCAGGGTCCCTGATTTCGCCGACCATTATCACTTCCGGGTCCTGCCGGAGCACGGCGCGGAGGCATTCTGCAAACGTGAGTCCGAGCTTTCGTCTCACCTCCATTTGCGGGAACAATCCGAAACTTACCTCGACCGGGTCCTCGATAGTAATGATGCTGGCAGAATCGTTCCTGAGCCTTGCCAGTTTCTGCAGGGCCGCGTAGAGGGTCGTCGTCTTTCCGCTGCCGGTTGGGCCCGCTACGATTATGGAGCCCTGCAGGCCCATGAGCAGTTCTTCAAGTTTTTTCTGGGCTTCCGGATGAAAACCCAGTTCGTCCAAATCAAAGACAAGCCGCGTCGGGTCGAACACGCGGACGACCGCCTTTTCGCCGGTGACCGTCGGAACCGTGCTGATACGGAAGTCGATTCGTTTGTTTCCTACCGTCATCGAGATTCTTCCGTCTTGCGGCTTGGTTCTTTCGTGCGCGCTCAGATTCGCCATGACCTTGAGCCGCGCGATGAGTTTCTCATGATGTTCAGCGTGCAACTTCACGACATCGCGGAAGAATCCGTCAATGCGATACCGTATTCGCAGTTCATGCATATAAGCCTCGAAATGGATGTCGCTCGCCTTGTGCCGGGTTGCCTGCTCGATGACGACATCCACCACCTCGCTTATCTCCGCATCCTCCTTGACAAGCCGGTGTATCAGATACCCTTGAATCTCGGAAAGTTCCAATTTCTTTTCGCGCAACGGACC
The DNA here is from genome assembly GCA_003598055.1 of Candidatus Abyssobacteria bacterium SURF_17. Lineage (GTDB taxonomy): Bacteria > Abyssobacteria > SURF-5 > SURF-5 > SURF-5 > SURF-17. The sequence continues at coordinate 12,949 of QZKI01000022.1, forward strand.
CACCTCATAGTTCTGGACGGCCCAGACATGTGCCTTCCTTCAGCGAGCGCACGCATGCCTCTTTTTTCATTCTATCACAGGAGTTCTCCGGTGTCAAAGAGCGGCAAGCCCTTTGGTCACAAGTGCTTAAGATATTCTACAAACAGGTGCTTGCAACCACATTATGCATGGTGCGCAGGCCAAGCGACAGGTTTTCGATGGAGATTTTTTCGTTGTCTCCATGAATGGAAGCGATGTCTTCCTTTTCGAGGATAATGGGGATAAGGCCATAGGCGGAGACCCCCTTTGTTCTCACAAACCGGGAATCGGTTCCGCCGGGCATGATAAAGGAACTGACGACGGCTTCGGGGTGGCTTGTGGGAAGCACTTGTTCCAAGGTCGAGAAGAGTTCCGTGTCGATGGACGATTCACTTGCTTCATTAAAGACGACGAACTCGAGGCTTATTTTGTCCGAGTTCACTAGTGCGAGGATTGTTTTCTCCAAAACATCACGAGTTACGCCGGGCAGCAGGCGGCAATCAAGCTCGAGTTCACAATAGTCGGGAATCACATTCACTTTGACACCGCCCTTTATTACCGTTGGCGTGATGGTGGATTGCACCATGACCCTGACGCGGTCGTCCTTCACCAGGGCAAGAACTATTCTTCCAATGCCGGGGACATCCATTAACTTCAAGAGGTGTCCGCGTGTATCGTGTTTCGCGAGCGCGTCCGCAAACTTCCGGAATGAATCGGTTACGACGATCGGCGGCCGATATTTCGCGATGTTCTTCGCGGCGCGGACCATATGGAGCACTGCGTTGTCGGAATGAGGCATCGAGCCGTGGCCGGAGTGCCCTTTCGCGGTCAGCTTTGCCCACGTCATTCCTTTTTCAGCGTTCGCACACAGCAAGAGGGTCTTTCCGTTAACCTTCATGCCGAAGCCGCCCTCGTTCAAGGCGAATTCAGCGGCAATCTTATCAAAATGATTGTCTACCATCCATTGAGCGCCGTGCTTGCCTCCGGTTTCTTCATCGGCGTTCGCCATGAAGATGATGTCGCGCTTCAGGCGGGCGGCGTTCCGTTTCAACAGGAACATCGCCATCAGGTGCATCACGGTCAATCCCTTGGTGTCGAGCGTTCCACGGCCCCATATCTCACCATTGCGGACTTCGCCCGAAAACGGCGGAACCTCCCAGCGCGCGCTGTCAGCGGGAACCACATCCAGGTGCGACATCAGGAGCAGCGGTTTTCTGGAACCATCGCCGCGAAGGCGGGCGACCACATTGCCCCGCTTTGGGACCGACTCGAGCAGCAACGGATCGATCCCCTCCTTGGCGAGGAGGTCACTTACGTAGGTAGCGCACTCAAGTTCGTTCCCGGGCGGATTCGTGGTGTTGAATTTTACCAGGTCAATAAGGTATCCGGTTGCTTCGTCGGTTACCGCTCTCCAGTCAATCTCGTTCATGCGAGCACCCCGTTCGATTTTCTACCGTCCCCCCATGTGTATATTCCCGTCCTCTTGTTATAATCAAATTTTACCATATGCAACAAATTGTTGCAAGAAAAATCGTGGGTCAAAAAAGAAAATCCGCAGGCCGGAGGGAATCAATCCTTGCAGCCTGCGGATCACGGTCGCACACCCGAGTGCGCACACACCCTATTTCAGCTTGTCCCGGCCGAACCCCAGAATATTCCGTGCCACAATCAGCATGTTGATCTGGCCGGTTCCCTCGAAGATGTCATTTATCTTGCAGTCGCGCATCCATTTCTCGAGCAAGTATTCCCGCGAATACCCCAGCGGGCCCATGAGCTCGACTGCCTTCTGGCAGATGTGCGTGACGGCCAGCCCGGCCTTCGCTTTCGCCATCGACGCTTCGAGGCTGTTGCGCTCTCGCCGGTCCAGCATCCAGCACGCCCGCCAGGTGAGCAGGCGCGCCGCTTTGAGATTGGCTTCCATGCCATGGACTTCTTTTTCCACCGCCGTCATCTGATACGGTGATATGCCGTAACGGACAGCGACTCCCTTTTCGGCAAGCTTTTCCTTCACGAATTCGAGGGCCGCCCGTCCGATGCCGATTGCGCTTGCTGCGACACCGGGACGGGTCGCGTCAAATGTGGCCATCACGCCCTTGAAGCCCTTGGTTGTGTCGCGTTTCTGCACCTCGGGGCTGCCGAGAATATTATCGAGCGGGATGCGGCAATCTTCGAATACGATTGTGGCGGTATCGGAGGCGCGAATGCCGAGTTTGTGTTCAAGCTTTGTTACCGTCATGCCGGGTGTGCCCTTCTCGACAACAAAGCTCTTGATACCCGCCCGGCCGGCGGACTTATCTATCGTGGCCCACACAACTACCCAGCCATCGCTTTCCTGCGCGGCCATCTTGCCGCTCGTCACGAATATCTTTTCGCCGTTCAATACCCATGAATCGCCGTCACGGACTGCGGAGGCGGTAATGGCTGCCGTGTCCGAGCCCGCATTGGCCTCGGTAATCGCCATGGCGCCCCATTTCGGAGAGCCTTCGGTGAACCGGCCAAAGAAACGACGCTTCTGCTCCGGCGTGGCGACCGCATTGATGGCCGCTCCGCCCAATCCGGTACCGGGCCTGCACAGCGATATTCCCGCGTCGCCCCACGAGCTTTCCTCGCGGAGAATTGCACCCAGGACCATTGGTTGGCCGCCTGCCTGAGCCGCGCTCTTCTTCCGGGCCTCGGCGCGTTGCTCGTCGGTCTGCTCCAGCGCCGCGAGTTGTTCGGCCACTTCTTTCTTCGTTTCGTGCCACATGAGATTGATAAAATCCCACGGTTTCTCATGCTCTCGTTCATCGTACTCCCTGGCAATCGGCCGCATGTGGTTCTGTGCGAGCGCGCGCATTTTCTGCTGAGCGGCGACTATCTGTTCAGGCAATTCGAAGTCGATCATTTCGGCACCTCCGGCGGGAGACGAGCGTCCAATCGGCCAAACGGATTTCTCAGGGTGGTATTATAAGCGCTCCTCTTTTCGCTTGCAAGCGAAAAGAGGAGAGGGAACTCAGCATTAAGTCCGTTGACGAACCACTGATGTTTTGTTAGAATTGAGGAGTTAGGAGGTACGGAGGGCGGATGTGAGGGACGCTGGCGGCCCCCGTTTACCTTACAAAAGGTAGGGGTATATCTTATTACGGCCTCTTATTCATAGGAGTTGCGGCACATATGCGGAATGTTCTGGCGATACTCCTCGTCGGTGGCAAAGGGGAACGGCTCCATCCCTTGACGCTCGAGAGGGCGAAGCCCGCCGTGCCGTTCGGCGGAATCTATCGGCTCATCGACTTCACGCTGAGCAACAGCGTCAATTCAGGCTTTCGCCGTATTTACATCCTGACTCAGTATAAATCCGACTCGCTCAATCGCCACGTGAGGAACGGCTGGAGCATTTTCCACCACGAATTCGGCGAGTTCATCGAGTTGATTCCGGCCCAACAGCGGGTCGGCGAGGAGTGGTATCAGGGAACATCGGATGCGGTGTACCAGAACTTGCATTTGCTCGAGCACGGCGCCATAAGCAGAGTCATAATCCTTTCGGGTGACCACGTTTATAAAATGGATTACTCGAAGATGCTCGACTTTCATGAGGCCAAAGGGGCCGACATGACCGTGGGCGCGCTCGAGGTCCCGCGCGCGGAGGGACATCGGTTCGGCATCCTGCGCGTGAACGAGGATGAGCGCGTCATCGATTTCCGGGAAAAGCCGACGGACCCGTGGCCGGTGCCGGGCAAAGCAGGTTTCGCGTTTGGGTCCATGGGCATCTATGTGTTCAATAAGGATGTGCTCGTGGATGTTCTCCGCAGCTCTCCCGAGGGGCGTCAGATGCAGGACTTCGGCAGGGACGTCATTCCCTCGATGCTCGATTCCTTTAAGGTTTATGCATACAACTTCATCGACGAGAACAAGAAGGAGGCGCAGTATTGGAAGGACGTGGGAACGATCGACGCCTACTACGATGCCAACATTGACCTTGTATCGGTCAGCCCGGTGTTCAACCTCTATGACCCGGAGTGGCCGATTCGCACGTATCAGCCGCAGAATCCGCCTGCAAAATTTGTGTTCGCCCAGGAGTTTGAAGGAGGCCGCATGGGCGTCGCGCTCGATTCGATTGTCTCCGGCGGCTGTATCGTCAGCGGAGGCAGGGTAAGGCGTTCGGTGCTCTCGTCCAAGGTGCGCATAAACAGCTTTGCCGAGGTGGAAGACTCCATCCTGTTCGACGGTGTCGATGTCGGGCGTTACTGCCGCATCAGAAGTGCGATAATCGATAAATACGTACAGATACCTCCACGGATGGAGATCGGGTTTGATCTCGACAAAGACAAGGAACGGTTTACGGTCACTGATTCCGGCATCGTTGTCATAGCCAAGGGCACGAAGCTGAAGCCGCCACCCGTCCGTTTCTGGATGCCTTCGATCGAGAGGGCGGGAAGAGAGCCATGAGAATCCTGCTTGCAGCGAGTGAAATGGTTCCCTTTTCAAAGACGGGCGGGCTTGCCGACGTGGCCGGGGCGCTCACGAAGGCACTGAGCAGGCTGGGACACGAAGTGATTGCGGTCACCCCGCTCTACAAGAGTGTAAAAGAGAAGGGCTTCGCGATTGAGGACATTGACTGCCCCTTCGGCGTGCCGATTTCAAACCGGGAGGAATATGGAGAGATATTCCGCGCGACCCTTGACAATGGTGTGACGGTATATTTCATTGGAAAGGCTGCGTACTACGACCGCGAACAGCTCTACCGCACGCAACAAGGCGATTACCCCGACAATGCCGAGCGTTTCATCTTCTTCTCGAAGGCCGTGCTGGAACTATGCAAGGTCTTGAAGATCAACCCCGACGTCATCCACTGCAACGATTGGCAGACAGGACTGGTGCCGCTCTATCTCCATACGCTTCAGAGCCGCGAGCCCGTTTTCCAGAATACGGCCACGGTGTTCACCATTCACAACATTGGCTATCAAGGATTATTCTGGCATCTTGATATGCACCTGACAAACCTGCCATGGGACCTGTTTATGCCCGACGGGATTGAGTTCTACGGCAAGATCAACCTTCTGAAAGCCGGCATCATCGGAGCTGACATACTCAATACGGTCAGCCCGAGATATGCGCGGGAGATTCAGACACCCGAGTTTGGCGCCGGCCTCGAGGGGATACTGCGGAAACGTTCTGACCGTTTGTTCGGAGTGCTCAATGGGGTTGACTATGACGAATGGAACCCGGAAAGCGACAAGTATCTCGTTGCCAATTATGGGCCGGCCGACCTTTCCGGGAAGGCACAGTGCAAGAGAGACCTCGCCGAGCAATTCGGCCTTCCTGTGAGTGACCACATGCCGGTGATAGGAGTGGTCTCGCGGCTGGACAACCAGAAAGGATTTGACATTTTAGCTCCCGTGATGGATGATATTGTCGAACAAGGTTACCAGTTCGTGCTCCTGGGCACGGGTGACAAAGAATACCATGCGTTATTTGAAAAGCTGGCAAAGAAACATGCGAAACGGGTCGGCGTGAAGCTCTTATTCTCGAACGAACTGGCCCACAAGGTCGAGGCCGGCGCTGACATCTTCCTCATGCCTTCCCGCTATGAGCCATGTGGGCTGAATCAGATGTACAGCCTCAAATACGGGACCGTTCCTCTTGTACGCGCGACCGGCGGTCTCGATGATACCGTTGTAGATTACGCAGCGTCTCCCGCTAACGGCAACGGTTTCAAGTTCGAGGAGTACTCCTCCACCGCTCTCCTCGCCAAGCTCGCCGAGGCCCGGAAATTTTATGAAAATCCCGAGGAGTGGAATCGCATCATCCAGAATGGAATGGCATGCGATTTCTCATGGGACGCGTCTGCAGGAAGATATGAAGAACTTTACCAAAAGGCGCTGTCATTGAGCGCAAACAGATAGCTTCGTAGAACAGACCTCATACGAGGAGAAATATCATATGCCGGAACTGCGGAAAGACCCTGTGATTGGTCGTTGGGTTATCATTGCGACCGAGCGCGGAAAGCGGCCGATGGATTTTCATCCTGACCCCGTGACCGATGACGCGGGTTTCTGTCCTTTTTGTGAAGGACACGAGGACAAGACCCCTCCCGAGATCCTTGCGTTTCGGGACAACCATCAGGCAGCGAACAGCCCGGGTTGGAATGTTCGCGTCGTCCCCAACAAATTCCCCGCCCTCCGCATCGAGGGCGACATGGGCAAGATGGGAGTGGGCATGTATGACAAGATGAACGGCATCGGCGCGCACGAGGTCATCATCGAGACGCCTGACCACCTTCAGAAACTTCATATGCACACGCCCGAGAGCCTCACCAAGGTATTTCAGGCGTACAAGAACAGACTGCTTGACCTGAACAACGACCAGCGGTTCAAGTATATTCTCATTTTCAAGAACGAAGGCCGTCAGGCGGGGGCGTCGCTGAGTCATCCCCATTCCCAGCTCATTGCCACTCCGGTCACGCCAAAGCGTGTGAGAGAGAAGCTCCTTGGCGCGAAGGACTATTTCAATTACAAGGATCGCTGCGTGTTCTGCGACATCATCAGGGAGGAGATTTCGCAGGAGGTAAGACTTATCTATGAGAACCGGGGATTCATAGGTTTTTGTCCGTTCGCCTCCCGGTTCCCGTTCGAGATCTGGATCATGCCGAAGCGGCACAATCCCGATTTCTATAGCATGGACCACGAGGAAATGATGCTGCTCAGCGACACCTTCATCGTCGTGATGAAGAAGCTCGCCGTCGCCCTGAACCGGCCGCAATATAACTTCATCCTCACCACCGGGCCGGTCCGTTGGGCGAGAATGGGTTACTGGGTCACCCTTGACGTGGACTTTCACTGGCATATCGAAATCATGCCGAAGCTCACCCAGGTTGCCGGATTCGAATGGGGCACGGGCTTCTACATCAATCCCACCATTCCGGAGGAAGCGGCCAAATTCCTGAGGGAGGTCGAGGCTTGAGTTCCGCCTCCGTCGCTTTCCTCTGGCACATGCATCAGCCGTTTTACCTCGACCGCACCACCGGAGAAATATCCATGCCTTGGGTGCGCCTGCATGCCGCCAAGGGCTACTATGACATGATCTCTCTCCTTGAAGACTTCCCGGAGGCGAGGGCAACGTTCAACCTCGTGCCTTCGCTCATCACCCAACTCCTGGCGTACCGGGACGGGACTGCCACGGACAGATTTTGTGAATGCAGCCGCATCCCGGCCGCCGAACTTACATCCGACCAGAGGAAGTTTATCCTTCGCGAGTTTTTCCAGGCGAACTGGGAGAACATGATACGCCCGCACAACCGCTACTGGGAACTCATGCACGAGCGCGGATTCAAGCTGTATCCGGATACCGTAAACGAGTATACCATCGACAGATTCAACACTCAGGCCTATCGCGACCTTCAAGTATGGTTCAATTTGGCATGGTTCGGATACCGGGCTCGTAAGAGATTCCCCGTGCTGAAGGAACTCATCCGGAAAGGCCGCTATTTCACCGAGGACGACAAGCACGAAGTTCTCTCGATTCAGATGCAGGTCATTGGAGAGGTTATTCCTTTGTACAAACGGATGCAGGACCGGGGGCAGGTGGAACTGACGACAAGCCCATTCTACCACCCGATTCTTCCGCTCCTGTGCGATTCGGAAATCGCATGGCGCTCGATGCCGGGGGCGCGGTTGCCGGAACGTTTCCGTTATCCGGAAGACGCGCAGGCGCAGATTCGGGCGGCTGTCGCGTATCATGAGGAGACCTTCGGGAAGCCGCCGAAGGGAATGTGGCCGTCGGAAGGCTCCGTCTGCCCGGAAATCATTCCGGTGGTTGCCGCAGCAGGGATCACGTGGACGGCGACGGATGAGGCGATACTTGCGCATACGCTTAAGTGTCACAATATATATGAGCATCTCTACTTCCCATACAAGGCTTGCTATGGCGGCGCCGAGGTTGACATGATCTTCAGGGACCGCGGCCTATCGGATATGGTGGGATTCTCATACTCACGGAACAAGCCGAAGGAGGCGAGTGACGACTTCCTTTATCGGCTGCGTCAAATCGCGCGTGCCCACTGGCGGCCCGACCGGGAGCCTCTTGTGCCCATCATCCTTGACGGCGAGAACGCGTGGGAATACTATGCCGACGGAGGTGAAGAGTTTCTTTCGCGGGTCTATGAGAACCTGAGCATGGGCGATTCATTGCACATGACCACCGTGGGCGATTTTCTTGCCCGGCATGCGGACAGGCGCTACATCGACAACCTCTATTCGGGCTCGTGGATCGGCCACAACTTTGACATCTGGATTGGTGATCCGGAAGAGAATGATGCATGGAACTGCATTAATCGCACACGGAAATTCCTGAAGCAGTATGAGGAAAGATGGGGGGATTCCGCGCCGCGACTCGCTCGTGCATGGGAGGAACTGCATGCGGCCGAGGGCAGCGATTGGTTCTGGTGGTATGGCCCCGATTTCACGACGGACAACGACCCTGAATTCGACCGCCTGTTCCGTATGCATTTGCAGAACGTCTACAAGGCGCTGGAAGAAGAAGTGCCCCACTATCTTTCGACGCCACTCCTGCGCAAGACGCCGGCGCCGGTCGGACACGTTCCCATGTCGCTTATTCGGCCGAGAATCGACGGTCGCATCACCGATTTCTTCGAGTGGCAGGGGGCCGGACGATACGAATGCGCCCGGGGCGACAAGGCAATTGCGCTGGGGTGCCGATACCTGGAACAAATACATTATGGCTTCAGCACCGAGAATCTCTACCTGCGATTCGACATTGACACGTTGAGCGGCATCAGGTCGGAAGACAACACCGTAAAGCTCCAAGTATACGTCATCGGGCCTCAACTGCACCGGCTCACCATGCCGCTGTATTTTGACGCGGCCGAACGGAAGACATTCACGATTGAACAAAGCCGCGATGGCGTCACGTTTGAAATGGTGCAGGAGTGCGAGACTGTTGGGTGGAAGAAAATCCTCGAGCTCTCTGTCCCGTTCGCGGCGCTCAGGCTTCAACCGGGACAGCGGGTGAAGTTCTTTGTGAGCCTGAAAAATGACAGGGTAGAAATGATGCGGTTTCCACGGGAAGGCCTGCTGAGCTTCACCGTGCCCGACGAACATTTTGAAGCGGAGATGTGGGTCGTGTGACGATATCGAGAGGATAGTCCCCCCGACGGAAAGAGGACAATGAAGCCACAGGTAAACTTGATGCTGGGAATTCATTCCCACCAGCCCGTCGGCAATTTCGACGGGGTGTTCAAACAGGCTTACGAGACATGCTACCGTCCTTTTCTGGAGACTCTTGCCCGCCACCCCGGTGTCCGCGTGGCGCTCCATTACTCCGGTCCCCTGCTCGAGTGGTTCGAGGGAAACGAGCCGGATTACATCGACATGATCGCAGACCTTGCCGAGCATGGGCAGGTGGAAATGCTCAGCGGCGGTTTCTATGAACCCATCCTTCCCATCATCCCGCGCGAGGATGCACTCGGCCAGATTGAGATGATGAACGCGTACATACGCAAGCGCTTCGGGCAAAAGGCGCGCGGCCTGTGGCTGACGGAGCGCGTGTGGGAGCCGCACCTGCCGTCGCTCATCGCGGATGCAGGCCTCAGTTACACGATCATAGACGAAACGCATTTCGTCTATGCCGGACTCGACGCGCAAGACATGTTCGGGTATTACTTGACTGAGGACAACGGCAAAGATGTGGCTGTATTCCCCATTGACAAGCACCTGCGATACTACATTCCGTTCAAACTGCCGGAGGATACGCTTGAGTACTTGCGCACGGTCTCCGCGGGAACCGGCCCCAAAGACATAACCTATGGAGACGACGGCGAGAAGTTCGGCGTGTGGCCGGAGACATACAAGTGGGTGTACACCGAGGGTTACCTCGAGAAATTTTTCGCGATGCTCGAGGCCAATGCCGATTGGGTGACGATGCCCACGTTCTCGGAATTTGTCGAGTCGCACCCGCCGGTGGGCCGCATCTACTTGCCGACAGCCGCGTACGACGAGATGACGGAATGGGCGCTGCCCGCGCGCGCGTCAATCCGGTATCAGGACATACTTGACAAGCTGAAGGCTGACGGCGCGTATCAAAATTACCGACCGTTCCTGCGCGGCGGATTCTGGCGCAACTTTCTGGCAAAATATCCTGAATCCAACCGAATGCACAAGAAGATGCTGCTTGTCAGTCGCAAGGTGCACTCCCTGCGAGACAAACGAGCGGCTGAGGCCAAGCGCCACTTATGGCAGGGGCAGTGCAATTGTCCCTACTGGCACGGCCTGTTCGGGGGCCTGTATCTGAATTACCTCAGGTTCGCAAATTACACACATCTGATCCAGGCCGAACAGTTGGCGGATGGGGCGGACAAGAAGTCTACGCCCGCACTCCGCGTCGAGAACGTCGATTACGATTGCGACGGGCACGAAGAGACCATTGTCACCACACCCGTATACGGTGTTTGCTTCAGTCCCGGTTACGGCGGCTCGGTCGCCGAAATCGACTACATGCCGAAATGTTTCAATATAACGGATGTCATGAGCCGAAGGCCCGAGGCATATCACCGTAAGATAACCGAGGCTTCGACCGGTCATGGGTCAGCCGAGGTGAAATCGATCCACGATATCGTTCGCGTGAAGGAAAAAGACCTCGAAAAAAAGCTGTCGTATGACTGGTACGAACGACGCTGTTTCCTCGACCATTTCATCCGGGCCGGAACGACCCTGGACGAGTTCGCGCGCTCGCAGTATCTTGAGGAGGGCGATTTCGTCAATCAGCCTTACAATGTCGCGACAAAGAAGAAGTCGCGCGACACATTCGCGCTTACACTGAAGCGTGACGGTCACCTGTGGACGCCGCAGCGCGCAATACCGATTTCAATCGAGAAAACGTTCACAATCTCGAGCAAGGAAGGAATCGAAGCACGATATACCATTCAGAGCAGCGTTGAACCCGTCCCGCCGACGATGTTTGCCGTCGAGCTCAATCTCACACTGTTGGCGGGAGACAGCGAGGACCGCTTCTATGATATTCCCGGCTGTTCCCTGGAGCACAATCGAATGAACAGTATGGGTGAGCTTGAGCCCGTTTCGCTCGTCCGCCTCATTGACCGTTGGATGAACATCGCGATTGTCGTCGAGTACGAACCTTCGGCCATTTTCTGGAGATTCCCGATAGAAACCGTATCCCAGTCTGAAGGAGGCTTTGAGAGGACGTACCAGGGTTCAAGCCTCACGGCGCTGTGGTCGCTTTCACTTGATGCGCATGATGTGGTAGGATGCTCAGTCAAGCTAAGGGTGGAGCAGCTCTAGCGCGTAATTCCGGAAATTCGCGGCATAGGTAAAATAGCCCTGAGGATGGTTGTTGTAGGGCCGAATTCATTCGGCTGGAGACCTGGAAGGCCTCATGCGAATAAATTCGCACCTACAGACAGCTTGCGGACATGACGCGAAACTCTGCAAGTGAACACGAACTGAAAGCCAAGACGAATTTATGCCTGCAGAAAGTCCCCGTTATGAGATAGCCGTTGTCGGGCCGGGCGCGATCGGATGCCTCTTCGGCGGCCTGCTCAAAGAGGCGGGCCATCGGGTCATCATGCTCGACCATCGGCCCGAACGAGCTGAATCGATCAACCGCAAAGGCATCCACATCGAAGGCATTTCGGGCACGCGCGACATCGCCATGAAAGCAACCGCGAACCCATCCGATGTGGCAGGGTGTGATTTCGCCCTCATTGCGACCAAGTCCTACGATACCGGGGTGGCGGTCAACACCATTTCCGGAGTCCTTCGCCCGTCCACGCCGGTGATGACGCTGCAGAACGGCCTCGGAAACGTCGAATTGATAAGCAGAGCCGTCGGTGATGAAAGGACAATCGGAGGAATCACGTCTCAGGGCGCCACATTGCTCGGTGACGGCTCTGTCAGACATGCGGGCGCCGGGAAAACCGTCATTGGCACTCCGTCGAACCGACTCACCGAGAATCTCCGCCGGGTTAAGGGCATGCTCGATTCCTCGGGCTTCGCCCCGCAGATTTCCGACGACCTCGAAAGCACTATCTGGAGCAAGCTCCTCATCAACGTCGGCATAAACGCGCTCACGGCCATAACGAGACTGAATAATGGAAGGCTTCTCGAATTCGGGGGAACTCGAAGCATCATGCAGGATGCGGTCAGAGAAGCAGTCGCTGTGGCGGATGCCCGCGGCATAGCGTTGGCTCACGGTGACCCACTTGCACAGGTCGAGGAGGTGTGCCGCCTGACCGCCGCGAACGTCTCTTCGATGCTCCAGGATGTGCTCGCACGGAGAAGGACGGAGATAGACGCCATCAACGGCGCCGTTGCGCGAATCGGATTGGAGTTGGGAATTCCAACGCCCGTGAATTCAGTTCTCGCCTCGCTCGTGCACACCATAGAATCCAGCTACCACCTTCAGGTAAGCCGCTGATACAGTCAAGGGTGCGTCACGACTCGGCGGGGTGTCGCCTGAACGCTCTCATCTGACAATGAACCTTAAAGGGCCTATTGCCGAAATAGTGTTCCTTCCGACAATTCCATAAGAACTGTCATTCTGACCATTTTCACCCCGCTGTTGGCGAAGGAGACTTGACCAAGAAGCATTCCTTGCTCTCACTGTCATTGCGAGTCATGCCACGCCTGAGGCGGGGCATGACGAAGCAATCTCTGAGTGTGTATCCTCAACGTTGCCTATGAGATTGCTTCGGTCGCGTCGCTCCCTCGCAATGACGGCGCGGATGTTTCTTCCACGCATAACCCCGCCACAGGCGGGGTCGAAGGCTCAGAATGACATAAGTGGTTGCTCCTTTTTGGGCGACGTGCCGAAAAGAGCTGACCCCATTTGAGAAGTTGCCACCTTTTGCCCGGAGAGTTTCGCGGGAAGCGGTCACGGAGAGCGAAGGAACGGGTTTCGACGAAAAGCGATGTAGGAGAGGGCGTACAGCAGGGCTGAAAGCACGAGAAGGCTCCGGAGTCCATAAACGAGCGATGCGTATTCGAGCAGTCCGCCGATGACAGCTCCGAGAAGATTGGAGCCGAACGCAATTTCGATTCGAGGGAACCGCTTGAGCAGCGTTGCAAATATGATTCCCGCAAAAAAGATTGGCAGGGACAGGAAGACGCCGCCAAGCGCGCCGCGAACCAGAATCGAGTATTTCAAGAAACTGCTTACGGGAATCAGGAAATTGAGCAGCAGAGATGCCCCCAGCAGGGCGTAAATGGGTGTCAGACTCTTGAACTCGAACCGGCTGCAGACATAGTTTGCGGCCAATATCATCAGGAGAATGCAGGAAATCACGAATGAGTTGACCAGCCAGGTGGAACCGAACATGAGCGCCATGTCGGTAATGCTCTTGAATTCAATCAGCAAGAACGCGCTTCCGAGGAGAAAGAACGGGGGGCTGACTTTCTTGGATTCAGGGAATATCCACAAGATGAGGAGTAGAGACAACGCCAACGTGACAGCGAGCACCTTCCAGTAAGGAGCGGGTATTTTCTTTTCTTTGAGATACAAATATGGCCAATTATCCGTGGTCACGGACGGGGGGTTGACGGGCGCTGGAAGCACATTGGCCAAAATACGGTCTCTCACCGCTCGTGTCTTGGCTTCGGGAGCGGGATTTTCCAGCAATCGTTCGAGTCCCGGCCCGGCAATATACATGATTCCATTATCGTAGCCGGTTGCGAAGCTGAGCGGCTCGTGTTGAAAGACTTCCTCCAACATGTGGAACAGGCGATCAGCTATCCACTCGGTGTGCACTCCGAACGTCAATGCGATTATGCCGTTTTCTTTGAGGTGATTCCTGGCCTCGCGGAAGCTCTCGATGGTATACACATAATTGTCCAGCCTTAGGTTTGACATGCTCGAGAAGAGCGTGTGAGAGTCGAGCAATCCGTATATGATGACATCGTACTTCTTATCCGCCTTTCGGAAGTAGGAGCGGGCGTCATCATTGATGAGGCGCACCCGGTCCGAACTATACGGGTCCTCGGGGTGAAGCTCGCGACCAAGGTCCAGAATGACGGGGTCTATCTCGACGGCATCCACCTCTTGTGCGCCGTATCGCAGGGCGGCCGCCACGTCGTTGCCGGTTCCGGCGCCGACAACGAGGACATCATCCGCCGGGAACAACTCATACACAATGTTGTAGGCAAGGGCGCCCGACTTCAGTATCGGGAACTGTTGGCCATGCTCTTCCACGAAAGCTGAAGAAAGATTGATAATGTTCTGATGATAATCCTTGTTGACATCCAGTCGGTAACCAAGGAGAACTTCGCTGCCACTGGCTTCGACCGTAACGGGGAAAACATTGATGCGATAGTAGGGTGACCAATACCCCGGTTGTTGGAAGCAGGTCAGAAAGAGGATGAATCCGCCACACAACAGAGCAGTTGCTCCGAGAATCACTTTCTCGCCGCGAACCATCCAGAGGAAAAGAACGAATCCAAAGGCAAACCAGACAACCGGGGGGAATTGAAAGAAAGAGATCGCCGAAAAAGCCCAGACCCCCAGAAAGCTGCCGGCGATATTTATCGAGTAGGCCGTCAAGGGAGAGAAGAACTTCATCATATGTCCTGTCAAGTGTCCGAGCGGAATGAAGCAGAACACGTTCATGAAGAAAAAGAACAGAACGACTCCGTAGAAAAGCGCCGTTTGCAGCCCGGGCACTTTGGAGAGTCCCCATATATACTCCTGTGAGGCTCCGGGATATGAAAGGAACGGAGTCAATAGTGTGACCACTATCACTAACGCCGAGAAGACACAGAAGAGCGGCGCAAAGACAACATGGAGGTGGCGGCGGCGGCTGGCAAGTGAAAAGCCTACACCCAGCCCCAGGAAACAGGAGATGAGCGGGAAGTTGGTGAAGTAGGCAAAAATGCGGAGTTCCGTCGAAAGCCATCGTATAACAAGTATCTCGAAGTAAAGTCCCAAGAAGCTGATGAGAAAAAGAGTAAGCGCTTTTTGAGCATTCCCTTGGTTTGCCAGGAATTCGGTCTGCAGCTCCGCCCGCCTCCGCAGGAACTCCAGGAATCGCTCTCGATATATGAACGAAAGCGTCGACCACACAATGAAGCCTCCGCCCACTATCAGGAGAAACACCTGAAGGGCGCGAGCTTTCCGCTCTATGTCCGCAAGCTGCCCGCCGGCGGAGAGGTGCGATGCGACCCAGTCCGGTCTGATGATGAAGCCGAATGCGATTGCCGCGATTCCGCATCCCAGCAACAGCCACCTGAGCCACGGTCGTCGTCGTTGGGCGTTTGGGTAATTTTCCATATTCCCCTTTCGCGAAAACGAGCCATTCTAACACCCTCTTGTTTCAGAGGTCAAGCGTGTCGAGCCGCCGCAGTCCCCTCATTGCATGGCAATTCCGATACCGCCGCGACTTTTTTGTGTGCGACATAAAGGGTGCTTTGCACATGAAGCGGCTGTGTGAATTGCCGCGCACCCGCATTTCTTATTGCTTGCACTTGCGAATCGTTCCCGCCTGTTGTAAGATTTGGGGGCAAGTCAAGGGATTGGCCGTTTGAACTCGAGCAGAAAGGAAAGGATAGAGAATGCATATGGGAAGAGATTCAAGAAAACACGGAATTCTCTGCGGAGTTGCGCTTGCGTCGACCCTTCTGCTGCTGGCCACCGCTCTCTGTGCCTGCGCGAACAGCGCCAACAGGACGGGCTCGTCGCATGGCGGCAGCGAAGGGAAGCCCCTCACAGCAACGCCCGTGGCTCTCTCAGGAATACGGTCAATCAACGTACCGGAAGGGAATCACGTGATACGTGACGCGGAGCAATGGAGGGAATTCTGGTCGCGATACGCTACGGGGTCCGCGCCGGAAATCGATTTCGAAACGTTTACGCTTGTTGCCGTGTTCCTCGGCCAGAAGCCGAATCCGGGTTACTCGGTGAAGATTGTCGGAGCAACCGAGTATCGAAGCGAGGTTGTTGTTGATGTGGTCGAGTACTTGCCGTCGCCGGGAATGATGTATGCACAGGTAATCGTCTACCCGTACGATGCCGCCCTCATCCCGAAGACCGGGAAACCGATTCGTTTTGCGTCAATCGAGAAAGTGGGGCATCCCTGAGACAACAGCCGTCAAGAACGTCGCTGCGCCCTCGCACACTCTTGTGAGATGGAGGGTTTCCCTATGAATCAACAGCCCTCATGGATTGTCCAATACGCGATACGGACCGACGGGTCTGGACTTCAAGCGGAAATCGACATCCAATTATACCACAAACGGCTGGACGGCATCACCGATGAGCTGACGTATCATTCACATCTGAGAGAATTCGGAACAAAACAGGAGAATCCGCATTTTCACATCAGTCATCGAATCGTTTCGAGCCTCGACAAGTCCGCGTATGACAGGCTCATGATTGAGGTCGAGCGTCATCGACAGGCTCTGCGCGGTGAAGCGGACAGATGCAAGCTGTTCCTGAAGGATGGCGAATGGGAGCAGGTAGTCGACTATTCCGGCTTCTCGACGGCTCAAATCATTCAGCGGATAGAGACCTATGAGGCCCGGTTCGGCATGTCGCTCGAAGAATGCCGGTCACATTTCACGTGTGAGAAAATGCCTTTCGGCGAGCTGTCGTTGATCATGGACTGGGAAGGCCTCGTTGAAGAGCGCAACAGTCGCGCGCCATAGCCGACGTCCGAAGGCCGTGCACGAGAGAATGAAGGGGCGCATATGCAATGCGCCCCTTCTTGGCTTCATGAGCGGGAGAATCTTCAGGGCATAGCCCCAGTATGACACTCGTTGCAGTTCGTTTCTTTCCAAGCCTCTCCGATATCCACCGGGTGCTTAAATTCCAGACCGTCCAATGAGACAGCCGTTTCAGCTTCGGTTCCCTGACTGATGATGACGTGACACGCGTCGCAATCTTTTCCGATGGTCTGACCGGCCTTGGTAACGTGTCGTTCATCGTGGCAGCGGAAGCAGCCTTCCCATATCAGGTGCCCCACGTTGTCCGGGTAGACGCTCCATTTCACCTTCATGTACGGGAAGAAATTGTTGCGATAAATATTTTCCAACTCGTCTATTGCCGCCTCGATGAGGGCGGTTTTCGTCCCGTATACGTCGGGGTACTCCGCCTTGTAGTACGCTTTCAGCTCATCGGAGATTGTCTGCAGCGCTACGTCGGTCGAATCATATTCGTTCGCCAGCAGTTCCACGCCCTTCGCCTTGATGTATGGCAGGCTCGGGTCTATTCGCCGAGTCTGCAACGCGAGGTTCACGGCCGCGTTGGGCGAGCGGTATATGTGCGTGGGGCGGTCATGGCAATCGATGCAGTCCATCCTGCGAATCTCATAGGATTCGGGACTCTTATCGAGCGGCTCATCCTGCGATTCATAGACGGTGACTGTCCCATTTTCATCAGTCTTGCGAATCCAAGCAATGTTCTGGCGCTGTTTGTCCGTGGCAATGTATTCGATCTTGTTCTCTATGCTCATGTGCCAATGGATTCCGCCGACGGGCGCAAATGTCGGGTCTCCCCCGCCGACCCTGATGAGCAGCCGGATGACCCACGGAGTATTCTGTTCATCCGAGAGGAAATGATGGTTCTCCTTTTGAACCGCTCCGTAGAACTGCTTGGGCCAATGGCATTGCTCGCACGTTTCCTGCGCGGGACGCAGATTCTTGACAGGCACCGGAATCGGCCGCGGATACTTATTGAAAACAGTCGCATAAATCTGATACATACCGGAAAGCTTTGATTTCACGAACCAATCGGCGCCAGGTCCTATATGGCAGTCCACGCACGCAACGCGGGCATGGGGAGAATTCCTGTATGCCGTATATTCCGGCTCCATCACCTGGTGACACGTCTGTCCGCAAAACATGACGGAGTCACTGAAATGGTACGCTCGGTAACTTCCCACGCCGCTGAGCAGAAGGAAAACGAGAGCCAGAAGCACGATTCGGGTCAGGATACGCCTGTTTTTCGGCGAATTCAGGTCCAGTGTGGGAAAAAGGGGCATTGCCTCCGGATGCTTAAGGTGAATCCTGCGGCGCCTCAGGATTACGCCTATTATGACGAGCAGCAGGCCCACAATCAGAAAAATCGGCAGCACGAAATAGGTGACAATCCCGGTATAGGGGCTTCCTCCGCCGCCAAAGAAGTCCAAACCAAGGAAAAACAGAAAGAGAAAGAGCGCCGAGCCCCCGATAATCATTCCTGCGATGCTTGTTCTGTTAATGATCAGAGGTTTCTTCGCCTTCTCCGGTTGCGAGTTTGAAGTCATCCTAATCCTCCTTGATTCTTGTACACAGCGTGTCTCACTTGTAGCCCTTAGCTCTTTGCGGCGCTTCAGTCAGTTTCAAAACCAGACATTTGGTGGCCCCGCCCGCTTTGATAAATTCAGACATATCGAACTCATGAATATGGTACCCTCTCTTTTCGAGTGCCGGCCTGAGCGTTTCCTGGCCGCCCTGGGCTTGAATATAATGATTTTCGATGACAATCGCGTTGCATACGAATTGCTCGGCCTCTCGTTCAGTCACCTCGATCCGGTCGGAAAAGTTAGCCTTGATGACCTCGAGCGCATACGCATCGAACGCTCCCGGATAATACACCACACTGTCGGCGTTCAACGGACAGAAGCATGTATCAAGATGATAGAACCTCGGGTTAACAAGCTCGAGCGACACAATGCGTACGCCCAAACGCTCGGCAACGGCGGCATGCGCAGTCACATCCGACCTGATGAGATAGCCGGCAAAGGCATTCTCGTCGTCCGAAAACAAGACGTCGCCCTCGCCCTCGAAATAATAGCTTGGCGGAAGGTGATAGACCGTGTACCCCTTCTCTTGAAACCATGCTTCATAGTGGGAAGCTTCTCCGCTGCGCTCCTTGTTCCGGAAATTGCTCGCGATAAATGTCTTCCCGCGCGCGAGGCCGGCATTCGCCGTGAACACCATGTCGGGCAACCCGGAAACCTGCCTGATGAGCTGGACATCCAGCTTGAGCTCGGCCGTGAGAAACCGGTGAAGCGTCTCCCACTCCGCTCGCGCAAGCCGCCGATCGGCCTGCCGCTTTAAACTCATCCATGGATTGATTTCGTACTCAATGCCGAAATAATCAGGCGCACACATGAAAAGGGATTGGGTCATATGGTTCGGATTGTGGTCGGCTCACCCGCTTCCAAGCCTCAATTCTTCGCACAGTTCTCGGAAAAACGGCTCGACGTCGGTAACAATCCCGAGCGCCTGAAACGAGCCGCGGTCGGCCAGCTTCGTCACGACTGCCGGATTGATATCCACACAGATGGTCTTCACCGTCGCAGGCAGCAGGTTGCCGACGGCGATCGAGTGAAGCGTCGTGGCAACCATGAGCGCCACACGGACACCGCGAATCATTGCGCGCATTTGCTGCTGCGCCCGTATCACGTCGGTGATGACCTCGGGCAGCGGGCCGTCGTCACGGATGGAGCCCGCAAGCAAGAACGGCACGCCGTGGGTGACGCACGCATGCATGATCCCGCGTGTCAGCACACCCTTTTCGACAGCGCTCTTGATTCCTCCGCTTTTCCGGATGGTATTGATGGCGCGCATGTGATTCTCATGCCCGTGCTCGGCCGGAATCCCTTTGTCCAGATACACGCCGAGCGACGTGCCGTACAGCGCATACTCGATGTCATGCACGGCCAGCGCATTTCCGGCGAACAGCACATTGACGTAGCCCGATTCGATCAGGCGGACGAAGTGGGGCACAGCGCCCGTGTGCACGATCGCAGGACCCGCCACAACCAGTATCTTCTGCCCCCGATAGCGAACGTCCTGAAAGCAGCGCGCGACATCTTTGACGACCGCTCCCTTCGGCTTCTCGGTAGAGACCGAGCTTGACATGAAACCGAAGACGTCCTCCTTCGCCGGGCGTTCGAGCGGAGCGACTCTCACCCCTCGATGACCGACAACAATGAGGTCACCCGCGC
Organism: Candidatus Abyssobacteria bacterium SURF_17; assembly: GCA_003598055.1. Taxonomy (GTDB): domain Bacteria; phylum Abyssobacteria; class SURF-5; order SURF-5; family SURF-5; genus SURF-17. The sequence continues at coordinate 32,897 of QZKI01000022.1, forward strand.
GAGCCTCACTGATGGGCACGCACTCGGCGAGGGAGCAGTCGGCGGAGACGCGAATGCCGCAGTCCATCTCAGGCTGTTGCACCTCTATCCATCGGCCGCCGCACCTGATGAATGTCTGCTGGTTTGTCGTCGAATAGAAATTGTCGGGAAACACGCCGTCCTTCTCAACGCGCTCCGACGCGCAGTCCTGCTCATCCACCGGAACGGCGCCGTGGTGTCGGATTCTCTTGAGAACATTCTCGAGTGTCGCCGCATCTTTGGCCGTCAGCCGTATCCGGGCGTAACTCGGGTCTTCCCTCTTCTTGCCCACTCGCAATTCTTCGATGTGGAAATCAATCCCATTTCGTACAATGTCATCGAGGATTTTGGGGAGCAACAGGGAATCAATGATGTGGCCGGAAATCTCGACGGTGTCACTGTACATCGCTCATAACTCCTCGATAGGAGCGAACCCGTGCCTCATGATATTTTCGCTCACTGTCTGCGGAAGCAAGAATTGGATGAGGTAGTCCGGCCCTCCGGCCTTCGAGCCGATACCCGACATCTTGAAGCCGCCGAAGGGTTGCCGCTGAACGACCGCCCCGGTTATCTTCCGGTTTATGTAAAGGTTGCCGACCATGAAGTACTGTTTGGCCAACTCAATATGTTTCGGACTCCGCGAATAGATGCCACCCGTCAGGCCGTATTGGGTAGCGTTTGCAATCTGTAGCGCTTCCACAAAATCACACGCGCGCAAAACGGCGAGCACCGGCCCGAAAATCTCCTCCTGCGCGAGCGCACTTCCGGGTGCGACATTGGCGAATATCGTGGGGCCGACAAAGAATCCTTCTGTGAGATGGGATACGTCAACCTCCAGCAGGAGCCGAGCTTCGCGCCGTCCTCTCTCGATGTATCCACGAACTTTCTCGAGCGCCTCCGCATCAATGAGCGGCCCCACGCGAGTTGACGGCTCCTCGGCCGGACCGACCCGGAGGCTCCGCGCCGCCTCGACCAGGCGAGGCACAAAAACATCATACACGCTCTCCGTCACAATCACCCGCGAAGCCGCCGAACACTTCTGCCCCTGATAGCCGAATGCCGACGCGACAACGCCGAGCACAGCCGCATCAAGGTCTGCGCTCTCATCCACGATAATCGCGTTCTTTCCCCCCATCTCGGCCACGACTTTCTTGATTCCGTTCCGGGACGGATGCTCAGCGGCCAGCAGGTTGATACGAGTGCCCACCTCGCGCGAGCCGGTGAAGGCGATGAAATCGGTCTCCGGACTCTTCACAAGATGCTCGCCGACAGTCTTACCCGGTCCGGGCACGAGATTCGCCACACCGGAGGGAATGCCGGCCTCCTCGTATATCTGCATCAGATGGACGGCAATCACCGGCGATTGAGGCGCGGGCTTCATGATGACGGCATTGCCCGCGGCAATCGCCGCCGAGGACATGCCGGTCAGTATCGCGAACGGGAAATTCCACGGGGCAATGACGGCGCCCACTCCGCGCGGCAGGTACACATACTCATTTCGCTCGCCGGGCAGCCGGGCCGTCAACGTGTCCGCAGTGAGCCGGACTATTTCGCTGGAATAATATCTCAGGTAATCGATGGCCTCAGCGACATCAGCATCCGCCTCGCGCCATGTCTTGCCGACCTCGTACACCTCGAGCGCAGCAAGCTCGAAGCGCCGATGCTGCATGATGTCCGCCGCGCGCAGGAGCAATTCGGCGCGCTCCTCGGCTGTTGTCTGCCTCCACGCCTCGAATGCATCCCGCGCCCGATTGAGCGCATCTTCAGCATGCTCGACTGAAGCCTCGGCGACCCGGCCGACAACCTGATGCGGATACGACGGATTTATTGATACTGCCGTCTTCTCTGTGTCAATTCGTTCGCCGCCAATGAGCATCGGATATGACTGACCCAGCCGCGAAGCCACTTCCTCGAGCGCATTCCGCATCCGACGCCTTGATTCTACATGTGAGAAATCGACGATCGGCTCGTTTTCAAACCCCGGACGCTTCCGCGCGGGCTTTGCCGGTGGGGCGACAACTCCCTTTCCTCTTTCCAGCGATATGACCTCGCGCGGGTCCCCAAGCAATTCTTCCGGTGACAACCCCATGAAGAAATCCTGGCGGAGAAATGACTCATTCGAGGTGTTCTCCAGCATCCTGCGCACGAGATAGGCCATGCCCGGAAGCAGCTCTCCGAACGGCGTGTATATCCTAAGTGGATACGGCGTTTTCAAGATAGCGCTCTTTATCGGGTCGCCCATGCCGTAGAGCATCTGGAACTCGAGCTGTGACGGCTCGATGCCGAGCGCCTCGGCGCAGGCCATCGCATGGGCCATGCTTCTAATGTTGTGGCTGCCGATAGCCGTCCTGACGGAGGGGAAATGACCCAGCAGAATCTCGGTCAAGCGCTCGAAGTTGGCGTCGGTCTCGGCCTTCGAGGTGAACACCGGTATCTGCCAGCCCATCTGCTTTGCATTGATAAGTTCATAATCCCAGTATGCACCCTTCACCAGCCGGACGGTGACAGGACACCCCCGACCGCCGACCCAGTCAAGCAGGCCGAGGAGCATGTTCTCCGAGCCACGCAGATACGCCTGAATCACAATGCCCGCGCCGGGAAAGTCGCGAAACTCCTGCTCCCCGAAAAGGTCGCGGAAAATCTCGAGCGTGAGCTCGCCATACTCATACTGCTCCATATCCACGTACACGAACGCGCCGACCTCTCGCGCAACCCGCACTATCTCGCGAAGCCGTCGCTTGACGACCTCTTTGCTGCCGACTTCGTTCACCGGGTCAAACTGCGAGAAAAGTGAAGAGAGCTTGAGTGATATATTCGGGCCGTCATGCGCCAGCGCGTCTGCTTCGAGTTCCTTCCATGCGGACGCCAACGTGCGGAGCGCTTCCTTGTATGCGTTCATGTATCGGTCGGCTTCCGGTTCGCTCACCACCGCCTCGCCAAGCAAATCTAAGGTGAACGTCATTCCTTGCTTGCGGATTTCCCGCAGGACCGCCAAGGACTCCTGGACGTTTCCGCCGGCGATGAACCTGTGGGCCATCCGTGTCATCATCGAGCGGGTCTCTTGGGCGAGCAGCGAACGCGTGACCGCCGCAGGACTCGAAAGGTCTATCCCAACGCGGAGGAACGCCGGGAACTCCCTGTTCGAGCGGGGGAAATACTGCTGCAAGTGGCTGACAATTTGTCGCGGAGTCCGCAGCGCGGGGAAGACATCCACAAAACGCAGAAGTTGCGTCTTCATGGTGTTATTCTTCATGCACCATTCCAGAAGCTGGTTCTCCCACCACTGCGACTTGAAGACCGAAGGCGTCTTCTCCTCCACCTCGGAGAACAGCTCGAAGCCGATTGTCTTCGTTCGCAACTCCACATGATTGCTGTCGAGAGGATGCGACCGCATCAAGAACGAAACTCCCCTGTGCAAACTTCAAAATCCCTCATGAATTTGCGAAGAAACTACAGGAAGTCTAACAAAGATTGCCTTGCGCGTCAATGAGCAGCAGGGCTTCGACAAAGGGAGGAGACCCGGGTGGCACTCAAAGAATTCCTGAGGTTGTTTTTGCGAGAAGCGTAGCGATGAAGCAAACTCCATTTCTTCGGAGATTGCTTCGCTCGGGCCTACGGCCCTTCGCTCGCAATGACGGCTCGGATGTTCCTTTCACACATAACCCCGCCGCAGATGGGGTCGGATGCTCGCAATGACGATTCCCAGGCGGGTTGTCCTTTGACGCATTGGAGTGTCAGTATGCGCCGTATTCCAGGGCGCAGCGGAACATCATGCGGATGTTATCGGGATTGGCGTTCGGAGGCGCTTCGCATCCGGAACTCAGGATGAAGCCGCCGCCGTCGGCGCAGGTGTCGATGAGGCTCTTGCATGCCTTCTCGACTTCCGCCGGCGAGCCGAATGCGAGCAGTGTGGGGTCTACATTGCCTTTGATGCAGAGTTTTCCGCCGAGAATTCGCTTCGCATGAGCCATATCGGAAATATCCAGCTCGACAACGGCAGAACCGACGGGAAGCTCGGTGAAGTATTCCATCAACGGGTCCCAATTGCCGTCAAGATGCAGGATGACGAGGTAACCGGCCTTGGAATATGCCATGACCTGCTCTTTCAACCACGGCCACGCGAACTTCTCAAACATCCGTGGCGACACCATCGAGCTTGAGAACTTCAGACTGGGCATACAGATGTTCTTCGCCCGCAGGAGACGGGCAATACGGAGCGTATTCTGTATTATCGTGCGGTTGTGTCTTTCATTAATAGCGGTCATCTTCTCGGGAGTGTCAAGCAAATCGGTGAACCCATCGCTCCCTCGATAAAAGAGCATCAGCTCGGCAGGCAGGTAGGAGATTGCTTCCTGCCAGGGGACCGTGTCACAGTGTTTCCTCCAGTATGCCATCCAGCGGAGATGCTTGAACAGATGCCAGCTCATGGTCTTGATGACCTCGCGGCGGCCTATGCGGGCATGCGAGCGCATTCTCGAAAAGCCTCTTTCCAGGACCGAATCGTATATCTCAGGCCCGGCCTGCACGCGCTCCATCATCTGAGGCATCTCGGTATCGAAGAAGCGCCAGTCGTAATAGAGCGCGCTGTAGAGAATGGGAACCGTCGCGGTGAATGCGAAGCGCATCGGGGTGAGGTTCATGGTGTCCGGGAGGCCGTCGTAGTATTCGAATGCCTTGAGCGAAGCCCGGTGGCAGGCATCGACATCCCAGATGAAATCATGCATGCGCGTGCCCGTCACGCTGGCGAAATGATAAATCATGAACGGAGAGACGGGAACATAGTCAGGCTTTTTGAGGGCAATGGCGGCGGCCACGCGTTCGGCGGATGTCATTTCTCCTCGGGTGGGTTATGAGGCCGGACGCTTGACACACGAAAGACAGAACCGGCCGACTTCGTCAAATAAGATGTGGCGGTCTCTGTCGAGGGGAGCCTTATGGCGGCTGTTTTCGAGATGAACGAGCCTTTTTTCCGTGCTGCTCACGGAATCGAATATGTGTTTTCCGCTGTCTTTCCAGATAACATCGTCGCGGCGGGACTGAACGATGAGTATCGGCGCGGTCACGCGCTTGAATATGGCGCGCGTCGCTTCCATCATTTCCACAAGTCGAAGCACGCTCTGGGAAGGATAACTCTTGTATCCGACGAGGTATTCTGACAAGGTTTTGTCCGCAAGGCTGGTAAACCCAAGCTTCGGGATGTTTGCGCCGAGCACGGAGCCGAGCTTTGCGGCCAACTTCAGGGTTCGCTCACCGGCAACGCCGCCCTTCGGGAAGGCCGGCGCACAGATGGTGACGACGCCGTCAACACCACGCATTGTCGCCAGTTGCAGCGCCAGTAATCCCCCCATGCTAAAGCCCACAATGACGGCCGCGTCATTATTCTCCTTCAGCCTTGCATATTCCATTTCGACCATTCCCAACAGCTTTTGGTTGGAAATGTTCGCGAAATCCTTCAACGATGTTCCGTGTCCGGGCAACGTTATGGCCTTGGTAATGACCCCTTGCGTGTTCAGGTGGACCCGCATAGGTTCCATGAGGGCTGCGGTATCACCGAACCCGTGAACGAGCAGACAGCCCACATCTCCTCGGACGAACGAAAAAGCCGGGCTCTGCTTCTCTTTCACCATCGCGTCCCTATCAGTCACGTGTAAGCCCTCTATCTTCCATCACAGAATAGCCGGATTGTGCTTTTTTTGTCGAACCTGCCGACCATAGTTCAGGACGCTCGGCCTAATAGTAGTAATGCCCCTTGAATAGGCCGACGTTTCTCAGAAACCGATACGCGCCCGTAATGGCTGCGCCTAGGATGACCGCCATCGAGAACAGGCTTACTGCAACCGTGAATGTGAAAGCGGAAGTGGCATCCATCGCAATACCCCCATGTGTCAAGAACGCAAAGGCGACCGGCGCACCGAGCGCCGTCCCAACGGAAACCCTGACTGTGTTCTTAACCGTCTTGCTCATTCCATTCCCCCCCAGTCATTCAACTACCTGTTCTCTCTATATCCAAGAAGTATGCCACCCAACCAAGAAAGGCTCTATTTGTTGTCTATCTTTTCTTATTGCAAAGACTTATGGAATGGTCTTGGGACGGGCGCTGGGCTGGGAAATGAATGATTTCCGCAATACCTGTCATGCAGCGGTGCAGTGTTTTTATTGCATCTTATGCCTCGGTCAATTTCCAAATCCGTATTGATAAAAAGAAAGCCCGGATTCCGTCCCTCGTGTTTCGAGTACAGGAATCCGGGCCGATCAGCGAAAATCTGTGGATGGAGAAGTCAGCGCTTATTGTTCTGCGGGGTTTTGTCCGTGCTCGCAGTCTTCGTGTGCCTTGCCAGCCGGCATTGCCGCACAGCAATCGCCCGAGCCTGCGGAATGATTATCCATCGAGCATCCACTTGCAGAGGGAACAGTGATATTGACCGTCTTTTTTTCGCCGCCCGGCAGCGTGAATGTCAGGGCGGTTTCATTCTCATTTGCGGCGATCATCTTGAACGAGGAGTCGTACAGCAGCGCTCCCACCGCGCCGTCATTCATTGGAACGATACGAAGATACTGCTCGCCGACCTTGACGACGGGCACCTGCTCTTTCAGCATGCTCTTCGTTTCCGTTTGCTGGGTGTCTTCTGCCGTCGCGGCTCCGCTCGCGAGAACCCTTTGCGCCAGCGGCGTCCCGAGAATGAATACCGCTATCGCTATCCCTGCCAGCAGCCAATTTCTTACCTTTATGTTCATCAAATTCCTCCTGTGTGTTAATTCCGGGGACATGATACCGATTCTCTTGGAAGGCGAAAGAAATGGCTACTCTTTCCGTCCGAGTATGCCAAGTTCAAATGGGTATCATGTCTCCGGAACACCGCTTCCTTGTAGCCACACGCACTCAAACGGGGACAATATGAGCAAATTCTGAGCCGACTGCAAAATCAATCTATAGAAATAGCATAACACCTGTGTTTCCAAGCTGCTATGGATTTTTCCATGATTTGTCCGTGGATCTCTATTCTGGGGCATTTGCCGAATTTCAACCTGAGCGCTGCGTGAAATGCCACAACGGGATTCCGCAGGGGCGAACGGCCGCGGACCTTTCAACCACAAGATTGAGGCTTGGACAGGTTCTCAGATACTTCCCATCGGCGGATGGGTCTACTGAAGCACTAAAATAAGACCGGACCGGCTTATGTGAATCGGCCGGTCCGGAGCAATGGCCAAGCAGTCCATTTCCTTAATTACACTTCGAGTAGCCGCAGACGCGGCAGACGATGCAACCGCCCTCGCGCTCGATTTTCGCGCCGCAGTCCGGGCACGGTTTGGAGAGCGCCACGCTCGGTTCCGGGCGCTTTTCGGTCTCGACCTCTCCGTTGACTTCTTCCTCGACGACCGGGCGGTTGGACATCTTTGTGTATTTCTCGATTGCTCGCCCGATGGCATCCGGACACGAGAGACAGCGTATCTCGGAGTTGCTCCTCTTCGACGCGACGGTTGAGAGGCAGCGGATTCCCTTTAGTTGCTCGATGAGCGCATCCACGCTGATACCCGACCTGAGCGCGAGCGAAACCAGCCGGCTCGTGGCTTCCGATTGCGACGGGCAGCCGCCGGCCCTTCCCGTGCTTGTGAACACCTCGCAGATTCCCAGCTCATCGGAATTGACGGTCACATACAGGTTGCCGCAGCCGATGACGACCTTCTCGGTCGTGCCGTGGGTGACGGTTTTGCGCGGGCGCGGTGTTATGGAGCCATCCTGCACATGCGCGTCGGACTTTCTGGTAATGCTTTTTGTCCACACTTGCTCGCTGCGGCTGCCGTCGCGGAAGATGGTGACCCCTTTGCATTCCAGCTTATAGGCCAATCGGTACACCTTCTCGACATCAGCCTGGGTCGCGGTATTGGCAAAGTTGACGGTTTTCGAAACGGCGTTATCGGTATGCTTCTGGAATGCCGCCTGCATCTGGACGTGCCACTCCGGCGAAACATCGTGCGCGGTCACAAATATCTTCTTGATGTCGGCGGGTACCTCCGCCAGTTCGCCGATTCCTCCCGCCTCGGCCATCTTCTTCATGACCTGCGGCGAGAAAAATCCTTGTTCCTTTGCCATTTGGCGGAAAATCGGGTGTACCTCGATGAGCTCGTCGTTATCGAGCACGTGGCGCGTGAACGCAATCGCAAATATCGGCTCGATACCGCTCGAGCATCCGGAGATTATGCTGATGGTGCCCGTCGGCGCAATCGTTGTCACGGTCGCATTGCGCATCGGCTTGCCCGAGTTCGCATACGTGCTCTTGGCGTAGTTCGGGAACGAGCCGCGCGCCTCGGCAATCTTGGAGGATTCGTCGTGCGATTTATCCTGGATGAACGACATCACTTCGTCGGCCACTTTGAGCGCCTCTTCGGAGTTATACGGGATGCCCATCCGGATGAGCATATCGGCAAATCCCATTACACCCAAGCCTATCTTGCGGTTGGCGAGTGTCATCTCCTTTATCTTCGAGAGTGGATAGTTGTTGATGTCGATGACATTATCGAGGAAATGGACGGCCATTCGTGCGGTACGCGCCAGCTTCGGGAAATCCACCTCATAGTGACTGTTGCGCTTCACGAGCATTTTCGCCAGATTGATCGAGCCAAGATTGCAGGACTCATACGGGAGCAGTGGCTGCTCGCCGCACGGGTTCGTGCTCTCCATTTTGCCGACCAGGGGTGTCGGGTTGGAAGCATTGATGCGGTCAATGAAAATGATGCCCGGATCCCCGTTCAGCCATGCATGCTCGACAATCATGTCGAAGACCTTACCTGCCTTGAGGCGCTCGACGGTCTTTCCGGTGCGCGGATTGACTAGCTCGTACTCTCCGTCGGCCTCGAGAGCCTTCATAAATTTCTCGGTGAGCGCTACGGAAATGTTGAAGTTGTTGAGCTGGCTCTCCTGCTCTTTGGCGACGATGAACTCGAGGATGTCCGGATGGTCCACGCGGAGAATGCCCATGTTGGCGCCGCGACGGGTGCCTCCCTGTTTTATCGTTTCCGTCGCCATGTCGAATACTTTCATGAATGAGATGGGCCCGCTTGATATGCCTTTGGTCGAGAGCACGGTGTCGTTCTTCGGGCGTATCTGCGAAAAGGAAAAGCCCGTGCCGCCGCCGCTCTTGTGAATGAGCGCCGTGTCTTTCACAGCCTCAAAGATGCTGTCCATCGAATCCCCCACGGGGAGCACGAAACATGCGGAAAGCTGCCCGAGCTCGCGCCCCGCATTCATGAGCGTGGGCGAATTGGGCATGAACTCCATGTTCGTCATAAGCGAGTAGAATTCCCTCGCTCTTGACAGCACATCGGCGGTTTCATTATAGATTCTATCTACACCGGCGATGGTCATGGCCACTCGCCAGAACATGTCCTCTGGTCGCTCAACCGGCTTGCCGTCCTCGCTCTTCTTTAAGTACCGCTTCTCCAATACCTTAAGGGCATTCACCGTAAACTCGATTTCGGCTTTCGGCGGCGGAAGAAGGCTCGCCTTTGAAGTTCTCGTTACGCTGGCTCTCTTGCCACTTTTCACCGTCGGCATTCCTTATTCCCCCCTCATCATAATTATGTATAAATCCTTAAAATATCGAAAGTTGCGCATTGCCGAAGCCTTGATGGCGCATGTCCCGAAGAGACAACAACCCCCGTTTCTTCACTCATGATTCTTGAGATGGCTTACTGCAGGGCCGAAAACTATCTTACACCGCGAAGGCCGGAAAGTCAATCAATCTCATTTACGATCGACAACTGAAAAAATAACTTCTACACCTGCGTATTCTTTGATATTCGGTGGATAATCGGAAGTTTTCAGGTCAATTCTTCGGGAGCTCTGCTGTTTCAGGTGTCTTGTGCCAGTATTTCAGAAGTCTGCACCGCGCAGAACGTTACCATCTCCTTCTAATCGTCTATCCTGTGGCATCCTTAACTATAGCACACAATATGTAGTGTTGTCAATAGGAAAATTCCGCCACCTTCTTCGTGTCCGACCTCCTGCGGTCGCAACTTTTGGAGTGGTCATTGGTTCCGAACTACCGGAGGCGGGCGTCGGAATTTCAATTTGTGAATACGGCGAGGTGTTCCCTCCCCTTCCGTGAGGACAACCCGGCGGTGAGTCTCCCTTCATCACACACGGTACCGCTAAATGTTTGTGTAGCAGCGGCAGTTTTCATACAGGAGCGCATGGCTTGCGCTCTAAGAAGAGAAGAAGCGGCCGCATCCCGACTTTTCGGCAGTATCAAGGCTGCAGTATTCTCTGCACGCAAGTTGGTGTCCGCATGTTTTACGGAAGCCTGTTACATCGGTGTGGTTTCCTGCACGCCTGCCCTTTCCGAATTCTTCGATTCGCGTTGACTTGCCATTGCGAACTTTGTTAAACTAACACTGTGAGCAGGATTCGCCTTGAGGAATAGCGCTACAAAGCTTCCTTATGGGTTCCCATATTCCTGACAGTCATTGTTTGGTTCAACTATGCTTGATTCCGGCTTCAAAGGAAATCTAGAGAAGGTGAGCGTCGCAGCTTTTCTCCGGCATCTTTCCATCATAGATGGTTGTGCAGACGCGGCAGGAGTGAACAGCGCGGCGTAGACACAACCCCGGACTGTTATTGCGAGGGGGTCGAAAGCAATCTCTTTATCATAGGGGGATTGCTTTGCTGGCAACGACCTCGGTTCGGAGATCATGACAGGAATTCAAGGTTTCGAAAGTGAGTAATAGAAAGATGTCTGCACGGAAGTATGACTACGTCTTTCTCGATGCCGGATACACGCTTTTCACGGCGAATCCGTCTCCCGCGAGGTTTTACCATCAGGTGTGCACGCGTCATGGAGCGGAGTTCACATTGGAGCGGTTGACTGGTGCTATGCGTGAAGTATGGGTGGAACACGTGATTCCCGAGATGACCGACCCCGAGGCTGACCTTGTGTGTTCCGACGAAGAAGACCGCATGTGGTGGTGGAATTACGACAGAGAGGTATTCAAACGATTGGGAATCCTGGAAGAGAAGCAGGAAGGGATTTTCGCGGAGATCTACCGGTTCTTCAGTGACCCGGCGGCATGGGAACTGTATCCGGATACGCTCGAATCGCTTGAGCAGCTCAGAGCGAGCAACCTGTCGCTGGCTATCGTTTCGAACTGGAACTCCAGCCTCGGAAAGATAGTTGATGGGCTCAAACTGGCCGACTATTTCGACTTTGTCATCTCGTCGGCCGAAGCGGGATGGAAGAAGCCATCGCCACGCATATTCGAACTGGCGCTCGAGCGCGCGGGAGCCGATGCCCCGCGCGTTGTTCACATCGGCGATACCTACCAGACCGATGTGCTTGGGGCACGGAAAGCAGGCATCAGGGGTATCATGCTTGACCGGCGTGGCGGAACTCATCACGATCATGAGGTGATAACCTGCTTGACGCAACTCCATTCGCTGCTGGCGCACGGATGACACGAGGAAACGCAACAGAAGAGGACTGACGGCTCCACTCCGAGGAAGGACATGATAGTGCCGACTTCGCTGACGGGGGAATGAATGAAGAAACAGATTGACAACTATCAGATACTAGGCGTCATCGGGAATCCGCAGGAGAGCCGCGTGTTCCTCGTGGAAGAAGTGGGCACCGGCAGGAAATTAGCCCTGAAGGCCCTACCGATGGACTTCTTCGACAGCGAGCGGGAATTCAACTCATTTGCGCAGGAGGTCGAAAAGGTAGCTCAGTTTCGGTGTCCCAATCTGGTCGCATATTACAAGCTTCTGGGGAAGTACACGGAAGGGCTCATTCTTACTGAATATGTCGAGGGGATGAATCTGAAGGCATATGTGGACAGCCAGCAGCATCCTTTCTCAGAGTTACTCCGCATAGCAATCCAGATCCTGAAGGGTGTTCAGTACCTTCATCATTTCAAGATGCTGCATCAGAATCTTAAGGCAACCAACGTATTGATAAATTCGAACCTGAGCATAAAGCTCTCTGATTTCTATTTCTCGAAATATTTCAACCGTTGGCGGAAGCGACGCGGTTATCCTTCCGTAGAAGCGGTCAAGTTTTTTTCGCCGGAACAGGTGAAGGATAAATCGCTCGACGCGCGAAGCGATTATTATTCGGTGGGCGTGCTGCTATTTTACCTGTTCACCCGTGTGCTGCCCATCAGGGGAACATCAATGCAAGAGATCATGCAGAAACATCTGCGGATGGGCGTCGTTGAGGTTCCATCGACGATTAATCCGGAGGTCCCGCCCGAGGTGAGCGGCGTCGTGATGAAGATGCTCCAAAAGAAGCCGAGGAAACGGCTGTCGTCGCTTTCGGAGCTTATCCTCGACCTCTCGCGGATGGAACAACGCCAGCAGAAATCTGCGGGAATCTAGAGTTTGTCCCGCGCTCGTGAGGATGGATATGTGCGGGGGCGCAGGGCTGTGCGCCCCTACAACAAGAATTGCGGCTGCTTCGCAAAGAGTTGACCGCATCTCGTGTGGAGGGGCGACCCGACGTCGGGTCGCCCCTACAATTGCCAAAGGGCCGCGATACCGGTTTCAGAACGTTGGTACAGGGATGATTCCGATTCCGCTTGCGATTGACCCCAACTATATCACGATTCTTGAGTATCTGAGGCCGCCCAGGCCAAGTGCAGCCACTCTGTGGTGGGTACTTGCGACAATTCTCGGTGCGGGCCTGGTATTCGCCCTGTTCGAAATAGTCTCCCGTTACATCCGCCGGAGTCGGCAAATGAAGAAAAGCCGCGACGATTTCAATCAGCTCACCCTTGTTTGTCAGTTAGCTCCGGAAGAAGTGACCCTTTTGAGGCGGCTCATCCTCGTGTGCGGCATACGACGCCCCGACCGGCTCTTCACCTCATTCGAGCTCTTCAATAGATGCCTGGAGGAGCAGGGGCCGGCGGCATCGGGTCCGCTGAGCGAGTCCGACATTGCGAGGCTTCGCATCATTCGGAATAAGGTGTTCTTCGGAGAACGGTCCCGAGTGCCTCCGATACGGAGCACGCATGCGTTACGACCCAACCAATGGCTCCATCTGAGACGAATGGCAAACGGGAAGGTGTTTATGGCGCCCGTTATTGAAGCCGGCGACAGCGGGCTTCTTGTTGCGACGCCTCGCATAAAGGGGCAGTATATGGAAGTCAAACCGGGAGAACGGTTCGAAATTTATTTCTGGCGTGACAGAGACGCGAGTTATCATTTTGCATCCGAGGTGATCGGCCAGTCGGGGATGCACTATCTGATCACGATTTTCAAGCATGTTGACGACGTGGAGCGGATTCAACGCCGCCAATACCACCGTGTTGAGACCTCGATACCCGTTGTCGCGTTTCCTCTTCCCCGGGAAGAACTCGACCGAATCGGACGGAACGAGCCCATCATTGACACCGAGCGCCCCGGCCTGCGTGGATATGTGGTTGATATCAGCGGAGCCGGGTTTGCGTTCGTCGCTCGCGCAGAGCTCAAGCCTAATGACCTGATATATATCGATCTGCCAAGCGAAGATGAAGATTCCCGGATTCCCGTCATCGGGAAGATATTGAGCGTGTCGAGGAGAGGAAGAACGGACGAGTTCATCATGCATGCCGAATTTGCCGGACTCACCACTGACGCCCACGAGAAGATATTCCGACTCATCTATTCACAGGCCAGACAAGAGGCACTGCCCGCTGTCTGACGCCAATTCCCTGCCGCCAACGGCACATCGTTGAACTGAAACGATATAGAATCGACTCTTGTTCTCAGTGAAGTCGATTTCGGCTGCACTCATATATGATGGTTACTTCCCTTTGAACTCCGGCGGTCGCTTCTGCATGAAGGCCTGAACTGCCTCGACGACGTCTTCGCACGGCAGGACCGCCGCGTTCTTCTGCGCCGCGTATTCGAGGCCGGGATACACGCCGTGCTCACGGCTGTACAGGAGCACTTCCTTTGTTCCCTGCACTGCGAGCGGGGAGCAGGCTGCGATTTCGGCTGCAAGCTGCTTTGCCTGTTCGTAGAGGCTGTCTTTGTCCTCGCAGAAACGGGTGATGAATCCAATGCGAAGGGCCTCTTCTGCGCTGAAGTTTCTTCCCGTCAATGCCAACTCGCGGAACCAGCCGTGGCCTATGATATGGGGGAGACGCTGGAGCGTGCCGAGGTCGGCGATGAGCGCCATTTTGGTCTCACGCACGGAGAAAATCGCGTCTTTGCTTGCCATGCGGATGTCGCACGCGCTGACGAGGTCCACGCCTGCCCCGACGCAATGGCTGTGAACCGCGGCGATGACCGGCTTTCGGCACTTCTCGATGGCGTTCATGCCTTCCTGAGCTTCAATGATTTTCCTGCGATTGTTCTCGCGCACATCCGCGGTCGGGGATTCGGCGAACCAGCTTGCGGCTTCGACCAAATCGAGGCCTGCGCTGAATGTCTTTCCCTCGGCCTTGATGACGATTACGCGCACTTCGGGGTCATTGTCGAATCTTGGGAATAGTTCACGCAACCCGGAAAAGAAATCGAAGCCCATCGTGTTACGCTTTTCGGGTCGGTTGAATGTCAACCAGGTGATGAATCCTTCTTTCTCGACCTTGAAAGGGCTATTATCGCTCATGAATTTCCTCCGTTTGATGGTTTTCTATCGGGGTCAATGGTGCGCGTTGATTATACCATCGGGCTGAACGATATCCAAAAAATCCTGCTGAAAGAAGAATGGGGCGGTATAGACGGAAAGGGCGACCCTGCGGGGCCGCCCTTTTGTTGCATGCCTCGGCGCGTTAGCTGCTCAGATTTTTTCCAGAGGCCGCTTCTGGCCGGCCATTTCGTTCTCCGATGCTACCTTCAATCGTAATTCCCTCGGGGATGCAAAAATCGGTTCGCGCTCGAGCCGTTCGAGCCTGAGGGCCTCGGTCGGGCACGTGACCGTGCACGCTCCACAGCCCATGCAGCGGGTTTCATCAATTTGGGCTTTGTCGGCGCCGTCGGGCAGGGAGATTGCCTTGAAGAAACAGCGGTCAACGCATGTGGCGCACGCGGCGCAATCGTCGCTCACCCGCGCGACGAAGTTGGAGCGAGCAAATGCCCTTGGATTGTCCCATCTCGTCAGGCCGCGCGTGATGGAGCAGCAGCAGCCGCAGCAGAAGCAGATGACGCCATCTTTCATCTCGACGGCGTTATCGGTCATGACGACGAGCCCGAGGTCTCGCATTTCTTCGGCAAATTTTTTTGCTTCTTCCCGCGTCACCTGTTTGCCATCGCCGCGGCCGACCATGAGCATTGCAGGCATGCCCACGAACAGGCACGATCCCACGGGATACTTATCCTTGCACTCGCGGATTCCGAGCTTGTCGGTCCGGTTGCGGCACGGGCACGGTGCCAGCGCGAGCGCTCCCAAGTTGGCCTGGTCCAAGAACACATCGAGTTCCTCATGAGAAAGCACCTGCTGGCCCCCTGAAATTGACTGGTCCACGGGCACGGCCCGGCGCTGTGGAGTACCTTTCGCCGACGATTCATAATAGCGGTAGAAGCCGTCCTTAATGTAGTACTGCTGGTACAAACGGCCAGCTTTCATGGCATCTTCGTCATCGGCATTTCGAAATGGGTGATAATTGACCAGAAGCGGGATTACCGGAAGCATGTATTGTCCGCCGAATCCGATAATTACGCCTCTTTCCGTCAGTCGCCCGAGAACTTCTTCGACTTCACTGACAGGTTTCCCGGCCCTCTCAGCGACCTCTTCCGCCGTCAAACGGTTCGGGTCGACCGAAAGGAACGAAGCCACCTCTGCTTCTTCGGGTTTCAAAAGAATCTGAAGATACTCGAGAAAAGCCGGAGAGAAATCTCCGTCTACCTTCGGCACGCCCGTGATGTTCATGTCAAGCTTTTCGGCGAGCGTTTTGTATGGAGACGTCGTCATTACCTTCTCCTCCTGATACCATCAGTTTGCTTTGCGAGTTAGCCCATAGCCGTTTCGAGGGGCAACGCAATGGAGCCTAAATCAGCCCTTCGAGAGTGCGGCCCGTCTTCTGTGCCTTTTCCATTGTCCAGGTGATCATGTTTTCCGGCGGGACGTCGATGTGCTCTTCATCCTTGCGTACAAGTGAGAGCGCTCCGCTGGGACACGTGACCACGCACACGCCGCACCCGATGCAGCGGTCTTGGTTTACTTCATAGTATTCGCTCCGCGATTCGATGGCCCCAACAGGGCATCGCTCATCGGCGCAGACGCCGCATGCGACGCATGTTTCCGGGTCGATGTTTGCCAGGTAATTGGATTTCGCAAGCATATGAGGCGATTTCGCCATCTTCACGCCGCGCAGGATCGCGCAGCAGCACGTGCAACAGTTGCAGATGAACACGTGGTCGTCCTGCACATTCCACGAATTGTGCACGAGGCCTTCTTCCTCCGCCTTCTTGAGCAGTTCGAGCACTTCTTGCTTCGTTGCTTTTCGCGCGCCGCGGTACTCGATGTCGAACCCGTGCGGGTCGGGCGAGAAGGCGATGCAGTTGTTCATCGTCCTGTTGCAGCCTTTGCCGATGATCTTCATTTCCTTGCGGCAGATGCAGTCGGAAACAGCCCATGATTGGGCTTTCTCGACCATGTTTGAGACTTTCTCGAACGGGAGCACGGTGAGCTCGTTCGGAATCGCCTGCTCTACGGGATACACCCGTATTTGTGCCGGCGCTTCCTTTCCCACGTGCTCGATGAACGCCTCTTCAAGGTATTGCTCGAACAGCTCGACGTATTCCTTGTCGAGCCGCGCGAGCTGAAACTCGTGAATCCCGAGAATGAACGGGAACGCGCTGTACATGCGGCTTTCCGCCGGCCCCATTCCCATGAGCTGGCCCTTTGAGGTCATCCTTTCGAGGATTTCGGCCATTTTCTTCGGGTCGCGGCCCAACCGCTCGGTTACCTGCTCGGCTGTCTCCGGCACCAATTTCATTTGTGATGCGACTTCGGCCTCCTCCTCCGTGAAAATCTTCTTGAGGATTCTTATCTCGACACCGCTCTCGGTCTTCGGATACCCGTGCGGCATCGCTTCGAGATGTTCGGCTAATTTCTGATAACTCCCTTTGCTCATGAATCGTCCCTCCAAGCAACAAAACTCTCGTTCCGTTACAATAAGAATTTTCGGTCGTTATATCAGGCCTTCCATGGTGCGGCCGGTTTTCTGCGCTTTTTCCATTGTCCAGGCGACAATGTTATCGGGCGGAATGTCGATTTCGGCCTCGTCTTTCCTGACGAGCGAGAGCGCGCCGCTCGGGCACGTGACCACGCACACGCCGCAGCCGATGCAGCGCTCGCGATTTACTTCATAATGCTCGTTGCGCGCGTCGATTGCCTGCATCGGACATCTCTCGTCGGCGCACACGCCGCAGGCAGCACAGGTGTCCGCATCAATCTGTGCGTAGTAATTCGACCTAGCCGCGAAATTAGGCGCCTTCTTTATTCCGCGAAGCACGAGGCAGCAGCATGTGCAGCAGTTGCAGACAAACACATGGCTGTCCTGCACGTTCCACGAAGTGTGCACGAGACCTTCCTCCTCCGCCTTCTTGAGCAGTTCGAGCACTTCTTCCTTCGAGGCCTTCCGCGCGCCGCGATAATCGATGTCGAACCCATGCGGGTCCGCTGAAAATGCGATGCAGTTATTCATCGTAGCGCCGCATCCCTCGCCCAATATCTGCTTCTCCTTGCGACAAATGCAATCAGCTACGGCCCAGGCCTGAGCCTTCTCGACCATGCTTGAAACTTTTTCGAAGGGGAGCACGGTGAGTTCGGCTGTTATTGCCTGCTCCACGGGATAAATACGGACCTGGGACGGCGCTTCCTTCCCCACTGCGTCGGCATAAGCCTCCTCGAAATACTGCTCGAACAACTCTGCATATTCCCTGTCAACTCGCGGCAATTGAAACTCGTGGACGCCGGCAATAAAGGGGAATGCACTGTACATGCGACCATCCTTAGGGCCCATCCCCATAAGCTGCCCTTTGGACGTCATCCTTTCCAGTAACTCGGCCATCTCCTTCGGCTCACGGCCGAGACGCTCGGCCACCTGGTCTGCATTCTCCGGCATCAGCTTCATCTGCGACGCGACTTCGGCTTCCTCTTTCGTGAAAATCTTCTTCAAGATTCTTATCTCAATCCCGCTCTTGGTCTTCGGAAACCCCTGCGGCATCGCGTTGAGATGTTCGGCTAGGTTCCTGTACGTGTCTTTACTCATAGCTGTCTCCCTCCAAAGGACACCAATGGCCACCGGCGTTCTCTACCATCCACATGGCAAACCACCGCGCTTGCAAGTCGGCCGGGCCAGAGGAACTCTTCATTCGAATCCTTCTGTCTTCGGCTCGGGTAGTGTCTCTCGTATTTCCTCCTGTCTGTTCGTTGCCTGTTTACCCTCGTGTGTCAACCATCCCTCTATCAATTGGTGCAGCATATCGATGTTGCGCTCCATGATTTGCGGGTCTTTGTGAGTTTTGCGGAGTAAGAACATTCCTTGAGTTTGGGCAAGCACGAATTCGGCAATCTGGCTTGAGGGCAATTGCTCCCGAAATATGCCTGCTTGCTTTCCCTCTTCAAAGCAATGCTCGAGTCGGTCTGCGCCTGCGCGGAAGAACGCGCTCAACGCCTGCCGCAGTGGCTCATGGATCGCACTCATCTCCTGCGCCAGATTTCCGAATGGACATCCGAGTTCACCCAGCGGAGAGGTTCCAAGGGCGAGGATTCCGTCGAGGAAAGCATATATTCGTTGGAGAGGATTGAGTGCTGGATTGTCGAGGGATGGCTCAATCACGCGACCATAAAACCACTGCATTCTCCCGGTGAGCACCTCGAAGCCGAGCTGTTCTTTGCTGTCGAAATGGTAGTAGAAGTTGCTCTTGGTGACGGAAGCGATGTCGAGGATATCCTGGATGCTGGTGTTATTGAAGCCCTTGGTATGAATAAGCTTAGCGGCTTCGATGAGGATTTTCTGTTTGGCGCTCATTGATGTCCTCGCGTGAGTAGTACTGACTGGTTGGTCCTAATGATATCACCCGTTCTGGAATCTGTCAAGTCTTTTTTTCATTCTTTTTTTCAGTCTTTTTTTCCGTGCCGCTTTCGTCCCGGGAATTTGCCCGGGAATTTGCCCGGGAATTTGATTGACGAAGCATATGCATCGAGCGTACGGGCGAACCTTGTGTTCGCCCATGGGCGCAATGAATTACGCCCCCCTGAGTCTGTCCCACAATTGCGCTTCATCCCCTTTCTCGCCTGACATTCTTTGCGCCCTTTGCGTCTTTGCGGTTAGAAAACTCCTTGGGCAAGAGCAGGTTCGCCCCCGCAACTGACCTCCTCATAATGTTTGATGCATTTTCCAGTCTCATCTATGAGCAATTTCGACGACTTAACATTGCATTCCGAAAAGGTTGCTGACAAACTTAGAGAAATTACATTCAGTCACGAATACTGTTCGGCGCTTTGGCGGAAGGAGAGGTCAGCATGGGTTTTGTGAAATCGTATGAGGAGATAGCGAAGGCGTACCGTGAGACAGGGGAATTCTATGATGCGGAGATGCTCGCGGTTGTGTGGGAGACGAAACCGGAAATCGTCGCCAGGTTGCTGCCGCCGCCGCTCAAACCATCTTCCAGACCGCTGGCGCTCGCTTTTGTCGCGAATTATCCGAGGACCAACTTCGGCGTAACGTACCTTGAGGCCGCGCTGTTTCTGCGGGCTGAGTTAAACGGCGAGGCAGGCGTTTACTGCCTTTCGATGCCGGTGACGAACGACATGGCGATGGCCGGCGGCCGCGAGGTATACGGGTATCCAAAGAAGATTGCCAGAATCGAGTTGAACCGCAACGGGCAGGATGTCGAGGGCTGGGCCGAGCGACATGGTGTCCGTTTCTTTGAAATAAGGGCAAAGCTGACCGGCAAGTTCAATGTTGAGGGAGCTCAGAACACCTTTTCAGAGATTCTGAGTGGTAACGGTGAATCTGTTGTGGTCGCATACAACTTCAAGCATTTTCCCGCGCCCGAGGGTGGCGCATTCGATTATCATCCCCGTCTCATTCGCGAAGAGGTGGAGTTCCGCCCGAGCTCGATTGAGGGCGGCGAGGCTGAGATCGTGATGAAGCCGTCGGATTTCGACCCGTGGGCCGAGGTGGAGGTGGTCAAGCTTCTCGGCGCGATTCACACCAAAGGTAACAACTCGATGCAAAAAGGCAAGGTTGTCGCCGAGGCAGACCCGGCCGAGTTTGCGCCGTATGCGTTTCTGAAATGGGATATGTAGGAGACCGGCGAGCTTCTTGGCCGATGAAGTGAGTGAGGCCAACACCCATTATGTCAGCCTGAGCGAAGCGAAAGATCTCTTCTCCGCAACGAGGGTCCGCCCAATCAAGATTCTTTGCTCCACTTCAAAGAAACCGCGCCACCTTGGTCATTGCGAGGGAGCAGAGGGGCGCAGACCCGAGCGACCGAAGCAATCTCCTTGGCACATACAGGCTGGTGCAGAGATTGCTTCGTCATGCCCCGCCTCAGGCGTGGCACGACTCGCAATGACGATTAGAACCTGCCGATTTCTAGGCAAAAGGCGCCTCACGCCGAGAAATATCGTTCCTGTGATTCTTCGAGCGTTTCGCGCAGCACGCGCATGGCTTCGTCTATCTGCTTCTCGGTTATGATGAAGGGCGGCGCCATCATGATGTGGTCGCCGCGCCCTTGCTCGTCTTCGTAGTAACCCGGGTAGAAGAACACTCCTTTCATCATGCACTGCATGATGATGTCCATCTTCACCTTCTTCTCCTTCGGGAACGGCTCTTTCGTTTTCTTGTCTTTCACGAACTCGATGGCCCACAGCAATCCTTTGCCGCGCACATCGCCGACCATGGGCAGCGACATGAGCTGGAGCAGGCTTTCGTGGAGATAGTTGCCCATTTGCTCGGCGCGCGCGATGAGCTTCTCCTTCTCGATGATTTTCTGAACTTCATTGCCGACCGCGCAGGAGAGCGGATGCGCCGAGAATGTGTATAAATGCTGGAACTCGACCTCGTTGTTCTCGAACAACTCGACGAGCTCGCTGTGAACCGCCATGCCGGCGAGCGGCGCGTATGCGCTGCCCACGCCCTTCGCAAACGTGGCGATGTCGGGCACGACGCCGAAATGGTCCATCCCCATGTTCCTGCCGGTGCGGCCGAAGCCGGTCACGACCTCATCCGCAATGAAGACGACGTTGTGCTTGGTGCACGTCTCGCGGATTATGGGATAGTATTCGGGCGGCGGCACCGTTCCACCCGACGCCGAGGCAACAATCGGCTCCGCAATGAATGCGGCGACCGTGTCCGGTCCCTCGGCGAGGATTTTCTTCTCTAGAGCGAGCGCGCAGTCGATGTCACAGTTCGGATATTCTTTGTCGAAGGGACAGCGGTAGCAGTAGCATGCTTCGATTTTCGGGTTGTTCCACAGCATCGGCGTAAAATCCCGCATGCGCGGCTTCACATCGCCGACGGAGAGCGTGGCAAATGTCATTCCGTGATAGCTCAGTTTTCGCGAAACGACCTTGTATTTCGACGTCCTCCCTGCGACGACGTGATACTGGCGCGAAAACTTGATGGCCGCCTCGTTGGCCTCGGAGCCGCCCGAACAGAAGTAGATGCGGTTGAGATCCTTCGGCATGAGTTTCTTGATTCGCTTTACGAGTTCGATTCTCGCTTCCGACGCGAACACGGGCAGGATATATGAGACTTCCTCGAGCTGCTTCTGTGCGGCCTTCGCAACTTCCTTGCGACCGTGGCCGATGTTGACGGCCATTGGTCCGCCGGAAAAATCAAGCAGCTTTCGCCCGTAGTTATCGTGCAGGTACACGCCTTCGGCCTTCGTGATGAGGATTGGCGGCACATGCGGGTGCTTGATGAACATATTGTCTACAATGTCCTGCATCTCCATATGGGTAAACCTCCATTGAAGCGGAGACAGCGTTCACGGCGAATCCGGATTCCCGGAATTACGAGGGATCCACGCCCCTTGTCAAACTAGAAAGTTATACTTGCTAGTTGTTCCATTCTAGCCGCAGCGTTTCCGGTTTGTCAAGAGCAGCATACCCCGTCGCGAGGGGGCATCAGCAAAAGAAATATCTTCAGGCGTTGACCTGTCTCGTCCTTGCGAGTATCTCTAGCCGCTTTCGATGAGTTCGAGGACAAACGGCTTCGTATCCAGGTAGGCATAGCGCCGCAGCCCCTGACCTTGTTGGAGCACTCGAAACCCCTTCTTGCGGAACTCGGCGAGTCTGCCGTCGAAGTCGGAAACATACATGGCGACGTGATGAATGCCCTCGCCGTGGTTCTTGAGAAAATCCAGGTGAATTGATGGTCCTTCCTGTATTTCGATGAGTTCTACCTGAACGGGGCCGAGCTGAAAGAAAGCGAGCTTGCCCTTTATCATGACCTCCTGGCCGTTACCCAGTCTTGCCGGGGCTTCACCCTCGACAACAACGAAGGAGCCTTCGCCGAAAATCGGCTCGTAGCGGCGGACGCATTCGTCGACACTACGCACCACCACGCCTATTTGGTCAATACGGCTGAAGAGGGATTCATCGGGTTTCTGGTCAGCCTGTTCCATCATCTCTTCCTCTCGGCTTGAGCCCGCGTTGATGGTGCAGGGCGCAGCATGTTGCGCCCCTACAACCTTCTATTGAGCGCTTCTTCGCAGAAAACAAAAGACCCACGCCGCGTTGGGGATAACTTTTATGGGAGTGGTTCGCGAGCAGTCCCATTGGTTCTTAGTCGCACATCGCGTCGATTTCCGACAATACTTTGTTGAGCACTTCGACGCCGAAGTCGATCTCCTGCTCTGTAATAGTGAATGGCGGCGCCACGCGGACGGTGTTCGGCACGGTTGAGCCGACCATTACTCCATTGAGCACGCATTTTTCGGAGATTAGCATCTCGGGATACTGAGAGATATCGCCTGTATACGTTGCGAACCGGTCGTCCTTGACGAACGGTTCCTTGGTAGCCTTGTTCTTGACCACTTCGAACCCGCCGAGCAAGCCTACGCTTTGGGCGAGCCCTACGCACTTATGCTCGCCCTCGAGTTCCTTGAGTTTCTTGTGGAGGTACGCCCCCTTTTGCGAGACGACGGCGGGAATGTTTTCCTCGAGCATGAATTCGACTGCCGCCGCAACGCTCGCGGCCACGACGGGATGCCCTGCAAACGTGCTTCCGGACCAGTAGCGGTATTTGTCAAGCTCACGGGCGATATCTTGCGAGATGACGATACCCCCCACCGGCAGCGCGCACCCGTTCATCCCTTTGCCAATGGTCATGATGTCCGGCGTGACTCCCTCATAGAGTTGATAGGCGAACCATTTGCCGCATCTGCCGAAACCGCAGATGACCTCGTCGTCAATCCAGAGAATTCCGTGCCGCCGCGTCATCGCGCGGAGCTGAGGGATGTACTCGGGCGGTGGATTGATGGCGGAGCCTCCGTAGAATATCTCGGTCACGAACGCGGCCACCGTCTCGGCCCCGATGGTTCGGATGAGGTTCTCAGATACCTTGATGCAGGCAAGTGTCCCATCGGCCTGCTTGCACGAGGGGTAGGTATGTCCGAGCGAGCAGCGGTAGCAATACGGAGCGGGAACGATGTGAAAGCCTCCGCCGGGGAAGTTCGGCACATCACGAATTTCGGCGGAGCCCGGCGAGGCCAAGGTCGCCCGATAGTAGCGGTTGCGCGACGCGCCCGCGGCGCCGCTCGTCGAGCCGTGGTAGGCATATTCGCGCGTGATGATGTTCGGCCGCCCCGTGATATTTTTGGCGATTGCAAATGCCTGCTCATTGGCTTCACTGCCCGTCGTGACGAATCGGACGCGGCCGGCCCATCCGTCGCCGCCGAGCAGGTCTTCCATGATGAGCTTCGCGGCGCGGGACCGGTATTCGGTGCAGAAGAGTTCCTGCACGTAGCCCACCTTGTCGAGGGCTTCCTTGATGGCAGCGGTGACGCGCGGATGCTTGTATCCGAGGTTGGCGGCGATCACCTGGCTGCAGAAATCGAGCAGCTTCATTCCGTTTGCCATGTGCACGTAATTGCCCTCGGTGTGGCTCACCGGCAGGTAGCGGTATTCATCTGCTGCCTGTTTGACATGGAGATAGTACTTGCTGTCCCATTCATAGATGCGTTCCCAATCGGTCTCGTGTTGCATAATTCATTCTCCTCCCGCAAAAAGCTGTCAGGTTCCCGTTTCGCTGGGAGACCGCGGACTTTTCTTTTGACGCCTGCTTCGCGATTGAAACGTGAATTGCTCGCCGAGGTAGACGCGTCGGGCGTGAGGGTTTGAGACGAGCTCGTGCGAGCTTCCCGACACCTCTACCCTGCCCTCGTATATCAAATAGGCCCGGTCAACGACCTCGAGCGTTTCACGGACGCTGTGGTCGGTGAGGAGTATGCCGATACCCCGGTCGCGCAGCTTCCTGATGAGTTCCTGAAGGCTGAAGACGGAAATCGGGTCCACACCGGAAAAAGGCTCGTCGAGCATGATAAAATAGGGTGAATTGACGAGCGCACGACATATTTCCAGTCTTCGGCGCTCGCCGCCGGAGAGCGTGTAGGCGAGTTGTTTGGCGAGGTGGCCGATACCGAACTCTTCGAGCAAGCTTGCGGCGCGTTCCCGGCGCTCTTTAGCGGGGCAACCGGAATGTTCCAATATCGCGAGCAAATTTTCTTCAACGGTGAGCTTGCGGAAGACAGAGGGCTCCTGCGGCAGATATCCGATTCCCATTCGCGCTCGTTTGTACATTGGCAGCCGGGTGATTTTCTCGCCATTGAGGGCCACCTCTCCTTTGTCTGGCGTGACCAGCCCAATGATCATGTTGAAAGTGGTGGTCTTGCCGGCCCCGTTCGGTCCCAGCAGCCCGACAATCTCTCCCGCGAGAATCTCAAGCGAGACCGAATCCACCACCTTGCGGCTCTTGAAATACTTCACGAGCGACCATGTGATGAGCGATGCGTTTGAAGCGGGAGCATTCATTCCGTTTTTGCTTTTTCGATAGCCTCGGGATACACGATGCCTCTCACATTGCCCTCTGCAACGACCTCGTCGGAGTCCATGAAAATCGTGATCTTATTCGCGGCGAGTTCTCCACGCGAATCCTTCACGTGAGGATCTTTGAGAAGCTCGATGATGTTCCTGTCACCGCGGTAGACGGCCAGATCGGTGGTTGCTTCCGTGCCAAGCCGGTGCACTTTTACCCGGCCCTCAGCCTGGACTTTTTGAATCTTCTTGAGGTCTTGTTCATAATAGATGGTGATTCTTTCCGCCCGAATCCTTGTCTCATTATTCTGTTTGTCCACCATGATGATGTCAACCGCCCCGTCAAAGACCTGCGGCTTGCCTTTCTGTCTCGTGAGGGTCATCGAGTCGGCATGGATGAGGCGGAACTCCTCGACCTCAGGCAGCCGGGGAACCAGGCCGGTCTCCTCATTCTGTTCCGACTTGGATGGCTCGTTTGCGCCGAAGGCGAGCGGCGCCCAATGCATCGCGAGTATGAAGACAGCGCACCACAAACACAGTCTCATAGGTCCATGTCCCCCTGATGGATGGTTCCCTCAACCTTGAAGATCTTGAACGTCTCGGCTTCGGGCGAAAGCTCAAAACCCTTTCCTTTTATGATGGAATCGCCTCGGCTCATCGTCACGACGCCCTCTCCCCTGAGGATCTCTTCAGCCTGGTTCCACGCGAGCGCATCAGTGGTCATGCGGTTGCCGTCGGACGTCGTAACGACGACGTTTCCTCGCAGCTTGGCGTTTCCGGTGGCGGCATTGTACATGGCGGAGTCAGCGGTTGCCTCGGTGACTCTGCCATTCTCGGCATAATACGTTATCTTGACCTTGCTGAGACGCGTCGGCCCGTCGCCCTCTTGCTCAACCGATTCGGCTGCCATCTCCCACTGGAGTTTCCCTCCCTTGCTCTGGGAGTACCTCACGTCCTGGAGCTTTTGGGCGAGCTTGTCGGGCTGCGCTGATTGCTCAATTTCCGTTTCGGCCGAATTCTCTTCAATGACAAGCTTCTCCGGCTTATTGCTGCACGACAAGGAAGACAACAGCAGACCCGAGCATAGAACGAACAGAACTCGGGGCAGCAACTTCATTATCATAAACGTCATTTTAAACCAACACGGTGTGTTTTACAAGCCTGACTGACGCGCGGCGGGAAAAGAGGGAGGTATGGGATAGCCATGGCTCGCTTTGCTTGAGATTGCTTCGGTCACCGCGCTTCCCTCGCACCGACGATTGGCGGGCGTGTGCATCATAAGAGGAAAGCGTCGAAGGAGCTTTGGAGCGCTCCTACCCGCAGGTTTCACGCACGATTTTTTTCGTATATGATGCGGAGGCCGACGAGCGTGAGCATATGGTTCACTTCTTGAATCTCTTGAGAATATTTCGCAATCACTGCGGCAAGGCCTCCGGTCGCGATGACTTTCGGCAGGCCTTCCATTTCCTTTCGGATGCGCTTTACCATGCCGTCGACCATTTCCGCATAGCCGTATATCAAGCCGGAGCGTATGCTCGAGTCGGTATCCTTCCCGATAACGCTTTTCGGAGCCGTCAGCTCCACGCGTGGCAGCTTGGCGGTTCGCTGGAACAGGGCCTCTGCCGAGATGGTTATGCCCGGGAAGATTGCGCCGCCGAGGTACTGCGCTTTGGCCGACACAGCGTCAAAGGTTGTCGCGGTGCCGAAATCCACGATGATGAGCGGGGCTCCGTAGAGGTTGATACCTGCGACTGCATTTACGATTCTATCGGCGCCAACTTCCCGGGGGTTATCATAAAGAATTGAAAGGCCTGTTTTCACTCCCGGCTCGACACTTATCGGCTCGCATTTGAAATAGCGGTCGCATACTTCCTCAAGCATGCCTTGCAGCGGCGGAACGACCGAAGAGATGCATACTCCCTTCACCGCTTCCGTATCAAGGTCGGCTTCACGAAACAGATTTCTGAGAACGACCCAGAATTCGTCGCCTGACCTCCGGATGTCGGTGGATACGCGCCAGCTCACCAGGAGGTTCGTGTTGTCATAAACGCCCATCACCATCTGTGTGTTGCCGACATCTATGACGAGTAGCATATGTTGGCACCCCCATCGTTCGAACAAAAAATGTTTCTTTGAAACCGTGCCTGTGCACTTGCGCAAGTTAGGGACAGAGAATCAGTATCGTGGTCCTGTAGGGTCGAATTCATTCGACTGGATATGAGCGCAAAGTTGCTGAAAACATTATGCGAATAAATTCGCACCTACGAGACCGAAGCCAGGGTAGCAATTGCGAGACAGATTTTCTGTCCTTTCTTCCTCTGTCACCGCACTATGGTCACATCGCCGTGCGACACAGGCCGCAGGCTGCCATCCTTTTCCTCGACGATGAGGGAACCGTCATCGTCCAGGTCGCGCGCGATTCCTTCCACGTATCCCTCACGCATTTGCACCCGCACATGTCTGCCCAGCGTGCACGAGAGGTCACGCCATTGTTTCAGAACGTTCCCGCTGCCGTGCTGCTTGAAATGCACGTACTGGGTGTCAAACTCGCGCAAGACGCGCCGGAATACTTCCGGTCGGTCGAATTGCTCCCCTTTTTCGATTCTCATCGAGGTTGCTATCGCCGCCACCTCCGCCGGAAACATCGAGGGCGTCTGATTCACGTTGAGTCCAAAGCTCGCGATAACATGTCGCACCGCATCTTGCTCGGCGACGAGTTCAGTTAGCGCTCCGCAAATCTTGCGGCCGTTTACCGTAACATCGTTCGGCCATTTTATTCGCGCATCAAAAGTGTACTGTTCGCTGAGCACCTTTGCAACAGCCACGGCGGTAAGCAGTGTGAGTTTTGGTACATCCCTCGGCGGCATGGCCGGGCGCAAGACGATGGAAGCCCAGACGCCGCAGCCGGAGGGGGAACTCCATTTCCTGCCGAGCCGACCACGCCCTCCGGTCTGAGATTCGGCGACGATTACGGTGCCCTCGGCGCACCCTTCGCTCGCGAGCGAGCCTGCAACGTCGATCGTCGAGGGAACAGAATCGAATGAAACGACCGACTGTCCGATGATGCGCGTGTCGAGGTCAGCCTCGATGTCAAGTCCGACGATGCGCTCGGGCGCAGCCTCGAATCGGTAGCCTCGGTTGGCGCATGAGCCGATGCGAAAACCCATCTTCCGCAGAGATGCAACCGATTTCCATACCGCGGATCGCGACACCCCAAACGTATGGCTCATGGCCTGACCCGACACATATGCGCCCTCTGCATGACGGAGCAGCTTCAGAATTTCCTTTTCCATGGGGATTCGTTCGTGAAGAGTGTTATCCAGCGTGCCCGTCGCATATGCCATGTGGATATGTGGTTAAGCAGGCCGAAGCTCAAGGGCAATATCCAGAATAGGCGCTGAATGCGTCAGCGCGCCGATGGAAATGGCATCAACGCCGGCCGCGGCAACCTTGCGCACATTCCTGAGTGAAACGTTTCCGGATGCCTCGAGCAGGATTGCCTTTTTCGACGCGCGGGCGATTGCGACTGCTTTGGCAAGCGTCTCGACGTCCATGTTGTCCAGCAGAATTGCGTCGGCCCCTGCTTCGACAGCTTCCTTCACCTGCTCGAGCGTCTCGGCCTCGACCTCCACCTTCTGAAGATGTCCCGCCCTCCGCTGGGCGGCGGTGACGGCCGCAACGAGAGCGGCCGGAGCGCCCTCAGCGGGAGTTTGAAATCGCAGGTGATTGTCTTTTATCAAGATGCCGTCGTAAAGCCCGAAACGGTGATTGAATCCCCCGCCTGCCCGCACCGCATACTTTTCGAGGATTCTGAGCCCTGGGGTAGTCTTCCGTGTATCCAGAATTCTTGTGGAATATTCTTTGACGGCTTCGACGAAGCTGGCCGTAAGCGTAGCGATTCCTGAGAGGTGTTGCAGAAAGTTGAGGGCCACCCTCTCGGCCTTGAGGACGGATGCTGCCGGGCCGGAGACTCGCGCGATGACGTCGTTCCGGGACACCTTCACCCCGTCCTCGACCGCTTGCTCGAAAGTGACACGCGCATCGAGACGCCGGAAACACAAGCCCGCGACGGGAATGCCGGCGACCATGCCCTTGGCCCGCGAAACAATCTTACCCTTCGCCGCCGCATTCGGGTCTATCACCGCGTCCGTGGTGATATCGCCGGACCCGATATCTTCGTTGAGAGCCTCATCGACGAGGCGGCACACTTCAAGAAGATTCATCCGTCGCCTGCTTCCGGAGGTCCCTCGCATCCTTATCTGGCTTCTTCTTCTGGGTCTTTGCCTGTCTGACATTCTGTCGCCTGCGCGAGAACAGTTGCTGCCAGACGAGAACAACAGGAGCGGCTATGAACACCGTCGAATATGTTCCGCTGATGAGGCCGATAAAGAGTGTGAAGGAGAAGTCTCGGGTGACCTCGCTTCCGACGAAGAAGAGAACGAGGACGACGAACAGCACCGTAAGCGATGTGATGATGGTACGCGAGAGCGTTTCATTTATACTCTCATTGAGCAGCTTAGTGAATTCCTGTCCACGGCGCAGGCGCATGTTTTCGCGGACCCGGTCGAATATGACTATCGTATCGTTAATGGAGTAACCGAAGATGGTCAGAAGCGCGGCGACCACCGGCAGTTGTATCTGACGGCCCGTGAGCGCGAGCGCGCCCATTGTGATAAGCACATCGTGAAATAATGCAACGACGCCGCCGATACCGAACCGGAATTCGAACCGGAGCGCGACATAGATGAGAATACCGATGGTTGAATAGAGGATAGCAAGCAGGGCTTTGTTGCGCAGGTCTGCGGTTACGGCTGCACCGACCTCTTCCGTCCGCTCAACCTCGAAGGGGGTCTGAACGGCCCCCCGGAGCACATCGGCGATTTTCTGACCTACCAAAACCGCGCTATCATGCTCCTCGGCTGATTCGTCGGCTTCGGCTTCCACCGTGGTCCGGATAAGGATGTCCCGCGGGCTTCCGTACTGCTGGACCACGGTCTCTGTGAGCCCCCCGGCAGAGAGAGCGCTCCGAACCGCCTGCGTGGTGACTGGCTCGTCAAACCGGACGTGGAGGACCGTGCCGGGCGCAAAGTCGACGCCGAGGTTGTCGTTGCCGCGGACGACGAATGTACCCATCCCTATCAGGATGACTGCGAGCGATATCGCGATTGCCACATACCTCACCGAAATGAAATTGATGCTTGGTTTGGACAGTGCCTGCAGCATGGTAATCTGGCTTATCCACCGGCGCTGCGTGAGGAGGTCAAAGATTGTGCGAGTGACAAACAGGGCGGTAAACAAGCTGATGATAAGACCGACGGTGAGCGTCACTGCAAATCCCTTCACGGGTCCCGTGCCGAACTGGAACAGAACCGCGGCGGTGATGAGGGTCGTGAGGTTTCCGTCGAATATCGGGAGGAACGCCTTCGCGTATCCCGTGTCGATGGCTGACCGCAATGTCTTCCCCTTGCGGAGTTCCTCGCGTATCCGCTCGAATACGAGCACGTTTGCG
Source organism: Candidatus Abyssobacteria bacterium SURF_17 (assembly GCA_003598055.1). Lineage (GTDB taxonomy): Bacteria > Abyssobacteria > SURF-5 > SURF-5 > SURF-5 > SURF-17. The sequence continues at coordinate 63,392 of QZKI01000022.1, forward strand.
TCAACGGCCATGCCGATGGTGAGGATGATTCCTCCGATGCCGGGCAATGTGAGCGTGGCGCGGAAATAGGCGAGGAACGCGACCAGCGTCACGAGGTTCAAGATGAGCGCCAAATTCGCAATTGCGCCCGCAACCCGGTAGTACACAATCATGAAGATTGCCACGATGAAAAGGCTAGCGAGCGCGGCCCTGAATCCGTACTTAATGGATTCGATGCCGAGCGTCGGGCCTACGGTGCGCTGCTCGATGATTCGCACCGGCGCGGGCAGAGCGCCCGAGCGCAACACGATGGCGAGGTCCTCGGCTTCCTGGGGCGTGAACTGACCGGTAATCTGGCCGTACGTGGTTATCTTCGACCTGATTGACGGAGCCGACTCGACGACTCCGTCCAGCACGATGGCCAACTGCTTATGGAGGTTCGCTTCGGTGAGCTTCCCAAATGCCGAGGAACCCGTGCGACTCAGTTGAAAGTCAACGGCGGATGACCCCAACTCATCCCTGCCGATGCGTGCGTCCACAAGGTCCGCGCCGGTGACCGAAGCTTCTCTCTCGAGGAGGTAGTACGCTTGTTGGCCTTCAATTCTCTCTGATTGCAGCGGCGCGAGGAACGTGTTGGCGGGAAGTCTCTGATTATACCGGCCGAGCAATACGTATTCGGGCGCAGGCCCGTCCACCACAATGTGAAAGCTGAGTTGGGCTGTGCGGCCAATCAAATCGATGACACGCTCAGGGTCTTCCACGCCGGGCAATTGCACGAGGATCCTGTCGTTGCCTTGTCGCTGGATAACCGGCTCGGCCACCCCGAACTCATCGATGCGGTTGCGCATGGTCTCGAGCGCCTGTTTGACCGATATCGTTTTCAGATAAGAGAATCGGTCCGAGGACATGGAGACGAGCAGTTTGTCTCCGGCATCCTCAACGTCTAGGTCCGTCGAGTACTGATTGATTGATTTCTTGGCTTCTTCCTTCACCGAGGCCGTCACAGGGATGACAATCGTGTGGTTCTCGACCGAGAGCGAGCCCACGATCACTCGATTCTCGATGAAATACCTGCGGAGATTGTTCTTGAGGCGCACCATCTCGTTGGTGATGGCGGCGTCTGCGTCAACCTGAAGCACGAGGTGCATGCCGCCCTGCAGGTCGAGCCCCAGATTGACCGCTTTGGTCTTATCGCCCTTGTACCAGCGGTAAAAGTACGTGTTAACGTCCTCGGAGAGCGTCGGTTTGGGATGCTCAGCGTCGTATTTCCGGTATTCCTCCATGAGCGCTTTGCGCTCGGTGTTGTCGAGCGTCGCCCATTTGATCGTCGGGTAAAGATACCATATGGCCAGCAGAACGACGACGCCAATGAGCGCGAACCGCCAGCCGAGTTTTTTCCGCATTTATTGCCTCCAACAGATTTGGGGTTGCCAGATTACAGGAGCCTTATGCATTCTCACGAATTCCGCCTTCTCCTCGCGTAACGATAATGAACAATGAACCTATCCGGCGACGGTAGCCTCGGGAATATATTGCAGGGGCACGGCACGCCGTGCCCCTGCAGGCAAACGAGCAAACTATTGACTTCATATCACGTTCGTTCACAATGGCATGGTTTCGTAAGGGCGGCCCTGTGTGACGGTCGGTAGCAAGCCATGCCGGGCGCCCCACTGAACTGCAAACGTGACCGGCTGAAGCAACCGCTACTCCTCCGCCCTCTTCCCAACTTCTTCTCGTTCGCGCACAGTCGCGATTGCGCCGAGGGTGAAGCGAAGGTTTACCTTCTCAGCGACCTCAACGATAACGTCTTTGTCGCTTACTTTGACGACGACGCCGTACAGGCCGCCGGTCGTTATCACCTTATCGCCCTTTTTCAAGCTTTTCAGCATTTCCTGATGCTGACGCTGCTTCTTTGATTGGGGACGAATGAGGAGGAAGTAAAAGACCACGAACATCAGGATGAGCGGAACGAACATGCCTCCGAGGGGGCCAAAAGGTCCGCCGCCCTGCTGTGCCTCAGCCGCATATGCCAGAGATTCCATAGTCCTCCGCCGTTCGGTTGTCGTCAGTCGACGCTCTTTCGGTATTTTTCGAGAAAGGACTGCTTGAACTCCATGTAGCGGTCGGAAAGGATCGCTTCCCGAATTTGAACAAGTAATGTTAGCATAAAATGCACATTATGTAAAGTTGCCAGCCGCATGGCTGTTATCTCGCCCGCCTTGAAAAGGTGCCGAAGGTACGCGCGTGTGTAATGCTGGCAGGTGATGCACGAGCATTCCGGGTCGAGCGCCGAGAAATCGGCTGCGTACTCGGCGTTCTTGACGATGACGACTCCCTGCGAGGTCATCAGCGAGGCGTTGCGGGCGTTGCGCGTGGGCATCACGCAATCGAACAGGTCTATTCCCCGCTCGACAGCCTCGAAAATGTCTACCGGCGGACCGCTCCCCATGAGGTAGCGCGGTTTGCCGGCTGGGAGTTCGTCGGCGGTGTAGTCGAGTATCTCATACATCATCTGCGGAGTCTCGCCGACGCTCAGGCCGCCGATGGCATAGCCGGGGAAATCCATTCGGGCGAGTTCGCGCGCGCATTCCATCCGCAGGTCGCGAAACGTCGCCCCCTGCACAATCCCGAACAGCGCCTGCTGGTGGTTTTGATGGGCTTTCTTGCAGCGCTCGGCCCAATTCAGGGTAAGCCGCAGGGATGCTTTGGCATAGTCATGCTCGATGGGATACGGCAGGCACTCGTCGAATACCATGACAATGTCCGCTCCGAGCGCATTCTGAACCTCCATGCAGAGCTCTGGGGTAAAGAAATGGCGCGAACCGTCGAGGTGCGATTGGAAATGCACGCCGTCCTCTGTTACCTTGTTCAATTCCGCAAGGCTGAACACCTGGAAGCCGCCGCTGTCGGTGAGAATGGGCTTCGGCCAATTCATGAAGGAGTGCAATCCGCCTGCCGAGCGGACGACTTCGTGCCCGGGCCTGAGATATAGATGATAGGTATTGCTCAGGATTATCTCTGAACCCAATGTGTGAAGGTCTTCGGAGGAAAGCGTCTTGACGGCCGCTTGCGTGCCGACGGGGATGAACTGGGGCGTGTTGACGATGCCGTGGGGCGTAGTGAGTTTCCCCACGCGCGCCCGCGTGCCGGAATCGTTTCTTATTACCTCAAAGGTGAACTCGTTCGCTTGCATGAGCATAAAACCACAAGGGCGCAACTCATTGCGCCCCTACAATTCTTGGCCTACCTCTCGGCCCGCGTCTTTCGTCTTTCCCAATTCCCCTTCAGCGATTGTTTCCTGCTTGTGTAGGTGCGAATTTATTCGCATGCGGATGACGAAAACAAGCCGGAAAAACCATGCGAATGAATTCGCACCTACAGACAAACATACCAGATTGCGAATTAGGGGACAGATTCCGCTTCCCCTTTTCCCCCTTTTTACAGGATGAGCATGGCATCGCCGTAACTGTAGAACCGGAATTGTTCTTTGACCGCCGTTTCGTATGCCCGCATGATGAGGTCGCGGCCTGCAAAGGCGCACACGAGCAGGAGCAGCGAGCTGCGCGGCAGGTGAAAATTCGTTATGAGCGCGTCGGCGGAGCGGAACGTATGGCCCGGATAAATGAAGATGTCGGCAATCCCTTCGCCCGCCTCATATTCGCCTTTTTCCGTGACCACCGTCTCGAGGAGCCGGAGCGTGGTTGTGCCGACTGCTATCACTCGTCCTTCGCGTCGCCGCACCTCGTTCAGACGACGAGCGGTTTTTGCAGTCATCCGGTAGCGCTCCGGGAAAATCGTGTTCTTCTCAACCTCCTCGTGCTCGAGCGGCTGAAAAGTTCCCAGGCCTATATGTAAGGTGACGAACTCGACCGAGACACCCTTGTCGGAAAGCTCCTTCAGGAGTTCCGAGGTGAAATGGAGCCCCGCGGTCGGCGCGGCGGAGGCCCCTTCCCTTCGCGCAAACACCGTCTGGTATCTATGAATGTCGTCTGATTCGGCCTCGCGCCTGATGTACGGAGGAAGCGGAATCTCACCTACCCGCCAGCAGAGGCGCCTGACGTCACCTACGGAAAATTTGAGCGTCTTTATCGCGCCCCGGTCCTCTACGACTTCCACGGTATCGGCCTGTCGCGCGCCTTCTATCGAAAGAAGTGTTCCCGCCTTCAGGCGGCGGCCCGGGCGCGCCATCGCTTCCCACGTGCCCTTCTCAATCTCGTTCAACAGAAGCAGCTCAACGTGAGCTCCCGTTTCCACTTTTCGCGCACGGAGACGTGCAGGAAACACTTTGGTGTCATTCAGGACCAGAGCATCCCCGCTTCCGAAATGACCGATGATTTCCGGGAATGTTCCGATGCGGATACTGTTGGATGCGCGGTCGACGACCATCAGGCGTGAATGCCCTCTGCGCGGAGCAGGATGCTGGGCTATAAGCTCCGGCGGCAAGTCATAGTCGAAATCTGAAAGTTTCAGCATCGGATGGTTCACCGGTCTGTACTACTATCGTTCAATTTCATGATCTTCGTCGCGATTTTCCGGCGACATGCTGTATAGTAACCATGCAAACGAACTTGCACATGCAAGGGCGCAATAAATTACGCCCCTCTGCGCCTGCCGTAGGGGCGCGATTCATCGCGCCCGATCTGTTTGGTTGCGGCCGTGCCGCTCTATGCGAGCTTGAGACGAACCGGGCGAGTGGAATCGCTCCTTCTCGCTGTAAATGCAGCCGCAGTATTTCTGCCGGTACAGCCCCATTTCGCGCGACAGTTGGCGGGTCTGCGGCCAACCCGGCCGAAAATCCTCGTAATAGAATTCGATTCCGTACTGCAATCCGGCGCTCTGGCCGACTTCGCGAATGAGGTCGTGCTTCTGATACGGGCTTACAAGGAGGGATGTGCTGAATGCATCGAACCCCTGGGCCGACGCTTCGCGAGCCGCTCGTGACAAGCGCAGGTGGTAGCATGCTACGCAGCGATTGCTTTCACGGTATGCGACAAGTCTGAAATACTCCTCCACATCGTACTCATTGCAAATCGTTGCCGGTATGGCCTCGATTTCGAGCAATTTCCTCGCCGAATCCAGCCGGAGGTTATGCTCGGCCAGCGGATGGATGTTGGGATTATAAAAGAATCCGTGCACATTGTGGCCTCGTTCCCGCAAAGTCTTCACGGGATAGGTGGCGCACGGTCCGCAGCAGATGTGGAGAAGAAGCTTCATGCGTAACTCGTAAGACTGTGCATTTCGACACAGGAGAATCCGGCTTGAAAAATGCAGGATTATAAGGCGCTGCCGATGGCCCTGAAACTAAAACAGTTCTTTCTGCCGGCTGCCACGTTTGAAACCGAGGTGCTCGAATGCTCGGTCGGTCGCGACCCTTCCCTGCCGCGTGCGATTGACGAATCCGATTTTGAGAAGGTAGGGCTCGACCATATCTTCCAAGGTGTCCGCTTCCTCGTTCAACGTGGCCGAGAGCGCATTGATTCCGACGGGTCCGCCTCCGTAATGCTCGATAATCGTGTGGAGGAATTTTCTATCCAACTCGTCCAGCCCGCGGGCATCTATGCCCTCGAGATCGAGCGCCTCGACAGCGACTTGTTCTTCCACTCTACCGTCGCGTTTGACCTCGGCGAAATCGCGCACTCGCCTGAGCAATCGATTTGCCACTCGCGGGGTTCCGCGCGAGCGCTTCGCTAACTGGTCGACGGCCGGCGCTTCAATTTCTATTCCCAGGATACGGGACGAGCGCCAGATAATTTGTGCAATCTCTTCGGGAGGATAAAAATCGAGATAGTGATAGATGCCGAATCGCTCGCGGAAGGGCGCTGTCAGAAAGCCTGCGCGGGTGGTTGCGCCGACGAGGGTGAAATGCTTGAGCTGCACCTTGATGCTCTTCGCGAATGCCCCTTTGTCCACGAGGAAGTCCACCTGAAAATCCTCCATGGCCGGGTAGACGAACTCTTCGATTACTCTGGGGAGCCGATGGATTTCGTCGATAAAGAGCACGTCGCCGTGCTCGAGGTTCGTGAGAAGCCCCATGAGGTCGCCCGTTCGCTCGAGGGCAGGCCCGGAGGTGGCGACGAGGTTTGTGCCCATCTCGTGCGAGATCACGTTCGCGAGCGTCGTCTTGCCGAGACCCGGCGGGCCATAGAAAAGGACGTGTTCATGCGGCTCGCCGCGTCCGCGCGCCGCCTGAATCGAGATGGACAATTTCTCGACGATGTTCTTCTGGCCGATGTATTCGGAGAGCGTCTTCGGCCTGAGACTCCAACTGAAGGTCTCATCGACCTCGGAGAGCGGCCTGCCGTCAACGATGCGTTCGCGCGTCATGATGTCATCTTTTCAGTGTGTGTCTCTCGCTGCTGCTTGAAAATCTCGCGGATGAGTTCTTCGGCGGTCTCCGCGTGCACATCCGAGGAAAGCGCACGGCGGAGGAGGATTTCCGATTCGGCGGCTGAGTAGCCGAGCTGGAGCAAAACGTCGATAACTTCGTCCTTGAAGTCGGGCTCATGCACCGGCCTGCTGGTCTCTTCATGGTCGCGGAGCAGCGCAAATTTCGCCAGTTTTCCGTTCAGCTCGGCGATGATTTTCTCTGCAGTACGCCTGCCAATGCCCGGAAGCGAGATGAGCGCAGGAACGTCCTTGCACTCTATCGCCTTCGCAATCGACGGGACGGGAGCTGCAAGCGCCCTAAGCGCGACACGGATGCCCATGCCCTGCACGGTTATGAGTTTCTCGAAGAACTCGCGTTCGAGGTCGCTTAAGAACCCCGCGAGACGCGGAATCGGATTCGAGACGCCCATTCCTCCTTCGAGGTAATGGAAGGTGAAGAACGTGACTTCCTTGCCGCGCAAGTTTCGCAGGCGGTGAACGATTCCGCTCGGGATCAGGAGGTCATAGGCGATGCCGTTGTGCTCGACAGTGGCCTTGTCTTCACGCAGTTGAATGAGCTTGCCCGTAATTCTCGAAATCATTGAGCAGTTGACTTTACTGGGGGCGATGACAAACATCCGTGCATGAGCACATTGTGATGGCACAGCGCGACCGCGAGAGCGTCGGCCACGTCGGGCGGATGCGGCGCCTGGCGGAGCCCGAACACATGCTGCACCATTCGCTGAACTTGCTCTTTGCTCGCTCGCCCGTGGCCGGCGAGCGAGTTCTTGATCCTTGTCGACGCGTAGCTGACAACGGGTATCCCTGCCTGGGCGGCCGTCACGCAGACGACGCCGCGCGCGTGCCCCATGAGAATCGCCGTGCGGGGATGCGCGTACTTGCTGTACAGCTCTTCGACAACCACAACGGTGGGAGCAAATTCGCGAATGACTTCCGTCATGCCGCGATGAATTTCAAGAAGTCTTGTTTCCAGAGGGTCTTTGTCACGACTGCGAAGCACTCCGGCCTCGACGAGGAGCGGTTGTCGTTCCGCCACATTGATGATTCCGTAGCCGGTGGCCGAGAGGCCGGGGTCAACCCCCATGATTCTCACGGTGTCGGGGGATTCGCCGCCGGAGATTGGGCTGCTCTTTTTTCCGCGAATGCCGTTCAGCCTCCAATCTTTGCCATCACTTCTTCAGGAATATCGAAGTTGGAGTATACGTGCTGGACGTCGTCTTGCTCCTCGAGCGCATCCATAAGCCTCAGAGCCGACTCGGCGGTTTTTCCGTCCACACGCACCGTATTCTTTGGAAGCATCGTGATTTCCGCGCTCGCGACGGGAATGCCCTTCTTTTCGAGCTTTTCCTTCACATCTATCACTTCGTTCGGCGCTGTGACGATTTCGTGCGTATCGCTCTCGGACCGGACATCTTCCGCGCCTGCCTCGAGGGCCGCGTCAAGCATCAGGTCCTCGGATGCATCTACGGCATTCACCAGTATGAGACCCTTTTTCTCAAAGTTCCAAGCGACGCATCCGGTTTCGCCGAGATTTCCGTTGTTTCGGCTCATAACGTGGCGGATTTCCGCAACGGTTCGTTTCTTGTTATCGGTGAGCACATCTATCATGATGGCGACGCCGCCCGGGCCGTATCCTTCGTATGTCACTTCTTCAAAGGATATTCCGCCGAGCTCGCCCGTGCCCTTCTTGATTGCACGGTCGATGTTATCATTGGGCATATTAGCGGCCTTGGCGGCATTGATGATGGTGCGCAGACGAGGATTAAAGTTGGGGTCGCCTCCCGCATCGCGAGCAGCAACCATGATCTCGCGAATCAGCTTGGAGAATATCTTTCCGCGTTTTGCGTCCTCTTTCGCTTTGATGTGCTTGACTTTACTCCATTTGGAATGGCCAGACATAGACGTGCCCTTTCCCACGACGGCAGACAATCGCGCATTGTCTGATGCTCCGTCGCCCGCGCCGCAGTGATTACATCTACACCGTAACTCCTTAAATTATAACAGAAGAAGTCGTGTTTTTCAATGCGGTCGAGACCTCTGTAAGCGTCTCAATTTGCGGGTATTGCCGCTGTTATTCACTCCGGGGTCACCCGTAGGCCGCAAGCACCATGTCACTTCGGTTTGCTGCAGCGGAAGATGAGGAAGTAAGCGATGGTGCGCGTGTCGGCCAGTTGGGGATATCGCCTGATAGTCTCCTCATCGGCATATGGCTCTTCCATCCGCTCCAGAACAAAGCCTGCATCAACGAGCAGGTTGACCCAACTGCTGAGGGTTCGCCGGAAAACGGGAATCCTGAACTTCCCGAACTGCCGCTCCACTTCCGGCGGCGCGGCGCTGTGCATCCACTCTTCGACTTCATGTTCGGGGGGAAAGAAATAGTCGCCGCATTCGATTGCAACCTTTTTCCCTGATTCATCGTATATCCACTTCCAGCGTGGAGTTTGGAAGCACGGATGCGTGATAGAAAACTGAAAGGAACCGCCGGGCTTGATGATGCGCCAAATCTCGCGTATGACCTTTTCATGATCGGGAGTGTCCATCAGGCTCATGGTAGCAATCGCGAAGTCGAAGCAGGCGTCGGGAAAAGACAGGTCTGCGGCGTTCGCGCAGAGGTAGCGAATGCCGAGGGGCTGCTCCTTCTCTTTCTCACGCGCATGGGCCAGAAATTTTCCCGATATGTCGAGCGCGGTCATCCGGGCGCCGCGTCGGGCGACGAGGCGCGTATTATGCCCTTCGCCGCATCCTATGTCCAGGCCGCTGAGACCCGAAATGTCGGGGAGCATCTTTAAGAACGCCGGCGTGTTCACATGGTCGCGATAGACGTCATACCCTCCGCGTGCAAGTCTGGTCCACACCTCGGCGTTTTCATCCCACCTCTTGCCTACATCTTTGTGGTCCATGTGATACTCACCCTATCAGGAAGACCGTTTAAGAAAACGTTCGGCATCAGGCAGAATGAGAAGCCTCGGAAAAGCAGGCCCTAAAATCATTCCTGCTGTTTGCTTTCCTTCCTGCCCTGCTTTTCCAGCAAATAAAGTCTGTGTATGTCGCCGAATCTGTTTGTGAGCTTGAACATTTTTCGCTTCAGGGGGCTTCCGGAATAAAAATAAAGACCGCACGGTTCAACGGAATCAATAAGGCGCAGCTTGGTATAATTGTCAATCAAGCTGTAGTGAACACGCTTAATATTGTTCTTAATCGCGTAATCAAGCGAAGCTACTATTACGCGTTCATAGGCAAAGCTCTTCTGGGAATAATCACGGTTGAAACCTCCGAGGACTCCTCCCATATCTGAACCGCTGACCTGAAATGTATGGAACCCGGCGATCGTGCCATCCACACGCACAAGGAAATGAACATATTTATGTGAATTGAACACGTCTGTCTCAAAGATATTGTCCTCAAAGAATTTCTGACAGGGAGTGTTGACTCGACTATTTTCGACTGAGCATTCAACACAGGACTTCATCTGTTTTCTATCCGGGTCAGAAACGGGGCCCTGCTGAACCTCGGACGTGACATCCTTCCTCCTTCTTGCCAGGTTCTTCTTGAGACTCCGATGTTCAGCGAGATATTCGGATATGTCCTTATACCTTGTCGCATCGAGCCAGGCTTCTGAGGAAGAGGGATATTTAAGAAACCCTTCAGTTTGGTAGATATCATCATGAATCGACGTGTCCACGACTATGACCATATCGGCTTCTTTTTCATTCTTCAAATAGGCGAGAAACGCTTTCATGATATCATTTGCCATTGCCGGTTCTTGGTAGAAAAAGGGCCTCGTAAGATTTGACGTGATTAAATTGCGAAAGGATAAATAGACACAGTTGTTGGCAAGTACTGATAGACTCCCCGCCAATTGCCTCAGAAATCGGTTATTTCTTAAGGCTGAATAGGAAGTCCGGAGGTCAAATGGCCTGGTCCTTACGAAAAGCCCCAGCCCTATCAATTCATCATCCCTATAAACCTTCAAATAGAAGAAGCTCACTCGCGAAGTTGATCTTGCAATCCATTCACCAAAGAGATCCCAGACATTATCGGACAGCTCCTGCTGTTTGAGATGTCTCGAGAATACCTCTTTCTCTTGTTCCGTCAGTGTTATCTCTTTTCTGCAGCATGTGGTATTCATTGCCAGGCGTCTCCTAACCAGCTAGGGTCATGCGATGTGCTTGAGCAATTCGTCAGGAAAGAATGCTCCGTGAGAGAAAGTATATCAAAAGGTGTTGGCTTTTTCATGAAAGCCGGAAACGCGGGTCGGAGACACGATCTCCGAACAGTAACAAAAGGGATGGAATGCGTTCTTGGATTGAGACGGGGCAGCTACGGTTTATTTCCGCCGTTTGGAGGGTTTGGCGCGAGCCGTTGAATCGGTAAGCTCGTGAAAACGGAGCGCGGCTTCGGGCGCGTTGGCCTCTTCTTCGTGCTTGAAGAAGACGAATGCCTTCTCCCAGTTCTGCGAGAGGATTCTCTCCATCCATTGAGACAGGTCGGCATCGGTGTAATCGGAGCGGCGCAGGCGGAGGTATCCCCATGTGGCCGTGCTGATGATTTCATTGGCCGGACTCTCATCGGCGTCGGCAGTGCACAGGCTGCATCCTCGTTCACGAAGCAGGTCGGGGATTCCGGCATCGAGCCAGGATGGGCTGCGGAACTCGAATGCACAGGTCACATTGCCATGAATCTGATTGAGAAAATCTTCCAATGCGGAGCGGTCTGCGCGAAAACTCTTGGGAAACTGAAAGAGGACCGGCCCCAGTTTCCTGTCGAGAACCGACAGAGTCGTGAAAAGGTAGCTGGTCTCCTCGCCCACATCTTTCAGACGTTTCACATGCGTTATGACCTGCGGCGCCTTGAGCGCAAAGATGAAATCGTCGGGGACCTGTTCCGCCCAGGATGTGAGGACGCTCTCTTTGGGCATGCGGTAGAACGTGTTATTGATTTCCACCGTGTTGAAGCGTTCCGAATAAGCGCGAAGCATTTCCTTGGGCGAGATTTTTTCAGGATAGAATTTCCCTTTCCACTCCTTGTATGCAAACCCGCTTGTGCCGATATAGATTTTCATGGTTCACGCTCCTTCGCCCCTCTGCGAATGAGTTCGCAGTTACACAATTACGAGAGAGAGTCCCTGTCCTGCAAATCCCCCCTACCCCCCTTTGCCAAAGGGGGATTGGTGGTTCCCCTTTGTGAAGGGGGTGATCACGTTTCGTTTTTCATCCCCGGCTTCCTTTTCGGTTTTTCGCGCGCGACATCGCGGGCGGCTTTGTCCTCGCGCAGTCTCACGAAGACTGGCTGTCTCATGACCGCATCTTCTGTCCAGCCGGGAAAAGAGACTTCGCAGACCAGTTTCGGCTTCAGCCAGGTGACCGCGGCATTGGTTTCCGGTTCCACTCCAAAGGGGCACTTTTTTCGGATTAGCGGGTCCATTTTTTCGCGGATTGCCTTCAGGTCTTTCGCAGAGAATCCGCTCCCGCAATGACCGATGGAAATCAGATCGTTCCCGTCGTACACGCCTAAGACGAGGGCGCCGAAATGTCTTCTTCTCCCCCTTGGTTCCGTGAATCCTGCGATGACGGCCTCCTGCGTGAGATGCGTCTTGACTTTCAGCCACTGCCGGCTTCTTTTGCCCATCCGGTACGTGCTTTGAGAATGCTTGGCGATAATTCCTTCGAGACCCTTTTCTCTGGCGGCATGGAAAAACGAAACGCCTTCTTCCCATACGTGGTCGCTGAATCTGATGTTCGAGCCCGCCGGGAGGATTTTCTTCAGGAGTTCTTTTCTCCTGAGCAAGGGCAGGTTTGTGAGGTCATGTCCCCGGAAGTACAGCAGGTCAAAGACATAATAGAGCAAATGACCGCTTCCGGATTTTTGGTGATGCCTCAACATCTGGAAATTGGGGCGTCCCTGGTCGTCTACGACAACGATTTCGCCGTCCAGGACGGCCTCGAATCCGAATTCGCGAAGCGAGTCTGCGATAGGAGCGAATCTTTTGTTGAAAGAAATCTGGTTTCGGGAATAGAGCGAGACGTTTCCGTTGCGGATATCGGCAATGGTGCGGTATCCGTCCCATTTCACCTCAAAAATCCAATCGGGATGGTCAAACGGTTTCTTGATGAGCGTCGCGAGCATCGGCTTTATGGCCGACGGCACTTTCTTAACGGGCGCATCCCTCAGGTCTTCGCTTTCCATTGCTTCGCGAAGACGAATCCGGCTTACTCTCTTTTGTTCTGAGGATTTCGTCGGTTTTGCTTCGGAGATATCCTCCAGAGTCTTGTGCGACACTATGGAACGGTTCTTCTTGAGGATTTCATCTTTCGTCGCATATTGGTCTTTTTTCTTCAAAAGCAGCCACGACTTCCCGTCCTTCCCCGTTTTCACTAGTGCAAATTCACCACGAAGCTTTTCGCCCGCGACAACGAACTTCACATTTCCTTTTCTCAATCCGTCGAGAAGAAGTTTCTCACTTTCTTTTCTGTCTTTGGCGGAAGGATGTTGATAAAAGCCCCTGTCCCAGATGATAACGCTTCCTGCGCCGTAATTGCCCTCCGGGATGACTCCCTCGAAGTCCTTGTAATCAAACGGATGGTCTTCTACCATAACGGCGAGTCTTTTCACGGAAGGATTCAGCGAGGGCCCTTTGGGGACAGCCCAGCTCTTCAGCACGCCCTCGAGCTCGAGTCTGAGGTCATAATGAAGGGCACGTGCCGCGTGCTTTTGAACAACGAAAATGAGATGGTCCGCCTTGCGACCACGAGCCGGCTTCGGTTCGGGCGTCTTCTCAAATTTCCGTTTGGATTTGTATTCTTTCAGTGCCATGTGTGCGAATGATTCCCAAACATCGGCGTTGTTTGTAGGGGCGCACGGCCGTGCGCCCCTGCCACGCGACAGATTCATAATCCGAAATAATTCAACCAAAGACCGTCATTGCGAGCGAAGGGCCGCTTGCCCGAGCGAAGCAATCTCTGCACGCATTCTCAACTGCCTCCAACGAGATTGCTTCGGTCGCTTTGCTCCCTCGCAATGACTGCACCGGAGGAACGTCACTAGTACAGTCCTCTTTGCCCGGAGACGGGGATAGAGCCCTACCATGGCTCTGTCCCCATCTGTTCAATTCCATGTTATAGATGAGGAAGCTTCTGCTTTTTCACGATCACATCTTGAAAGAGGTCACCGTTCTTTTCGGCTTTGCTCACAGCTTCTGAATACATGACTTGCAGCTTTTCCGGGTCGTTCTGGCCGACTGATTCCTCCAGTTCCTCCCATGCAAGGGGAAACGAAACGACTGGTTTCTCGCCCCCCCGCAAGGAATACACGCATATCATCGTCTTTGCAGAATCGTTTTGAGACCAGTCGATGAATACCTTTGTTTCCCTCTGTTTCTTCGCCATTCTTGCAGTCACAAGTTCCGGATAATTTTTCTGCATGATTTCCGCCACGGCCTTCGCGAATGTCTTCGTGTCCTCAAAGGTGGTCTCTTTGCGGTTCAAGGGGACATAGAGATGGAGTCCCTTTTTGCCGGAGGTTTTCACATAACTTGAGAGCCGCAACTGAGAGAACAAGTCGCGAAGTATCAACGCCACGCGCGCGCAATCGATGATGTTTGCCCCATCGCCCGGGTCCAGGTCGAAGACCACGGAATCAGGCGTTTCCCGGGAAGCGGCCTTCGCCAGCGGCACATGCAGTTCAAGAGACGCAAGGTTCGCCACCCACATCAGCGTTTCAAGGTCATCGACGAGGCACATGGTCATTGGCTCTCCGTCGTCAAGGCGAATCTCCGCCGTCTTCACCCAGGGCGGACGGTGAGAAGGACATCGCTTCTCGAAAAAGGGCTCTTTTTCCACTCCTTCGGGATACCGCTTCAAGGTCAATGCCCGGTCTCTCAAATGGGGCAGAATGAACTGTGCAATCCGGCGGTAATACTCGAGGATATGCGCCTTCGTGAAACCGTACGATGGATAGAGGTCCTTTTCAAGGTTCGATAAAGCGAGTCTTTTCCCGCTGATCTCGACAATTTTTCGGCTCACCGGTTCTTCTTCACCTTGCGCATGCTCTTCTCCAGAGCCGCGACCAGATCGGCCGGACTTTCCCCTTCTTCTACCTCTACTTCCGGAGCCTCGACCGGGGCTTTCTCCTTCGTCTTCTTCTTTATAAGCTCCATGATTTTTTCCCGGCGCTCGTCCGCATATTTCTCCGGGTTGAAGTCCGCCATCATTTTTTTGATGCTCTTCTTCATACGGCTTTTGTGTTCGGCTTCGACCTTTTCTTCTTTCGGCAAAATGTCTTCATGGGGAAGTATTTCTTTGCTGTAATGAAGCGTAAACAAGGCCAGTGCCCCATCCCTGCTCTTGACGGCTACGAAGTATTCGCGCTCACCGAGCACGAATTTTGCCAACCCGGCTTTGTTTGTCCGTTGCATCACCTCGACCAGCAAACGATACGATTTCTCTCCGCCTTTCAGAGGAACGAGATAGTACGGATGGTCATAATAGATGGAATCCACTTCCTTCATATCGATGAATTCGACGATCTCGATGGTGCGGCTGCGTTCGGGCGATACGGATTCCAGTTCTTCCTCCGTTATCTCGATGTATTTGTCCGGCTCGATTTCGTATCCCCTGATAGTCTCCTCCGGAGTGACAATCTTCTCTCCACTCGGGCAGAACATTTTTCTCGCGAGTGGAGAATAGTCCTCGCTGTGGAGCATGCGAAAAGAGACACGGCCGGTTTCCACGGCCTTAACCAACTGCACGGGAATCGCAACCAGGCTGAAACTGATTGTTCCGCTCCATATTCCGTGCGGGGATATTTCATCACCCCTGACTGACGGCGACCTCGACGGCGTGCGGTCAGAGCGCGATTTTCTCATTCAGGCCACCTTCTTCAGGCTCGCTTCAAGAGCTTCAAGCAGCTTGTCCGATGTTGTGGGCTTCAAGCGCTTGGGGCGCGCGACCACGACTTTTTCTCCGCGCGCTTTTTTCTCGATTAAATGGCGCAGCTCCTTCTGGTGTTCGTCCTCGAATTTCTCCGGCTGAAAAGGAGCCGCCAACTGATTCACGAGGTCGCACCCGATTTTCAGCTCTTTTTCCGACAAAGGAATCTTATGAACTTCCTGCAGTTCAAGAACCTTCACCGGAATCACTTCATCGGCATACCGCAACGTATTCAGGCGAAGAATCTTCCCACTCGCCTGCAACGCCCCGAGATATGACCGCTTTCGCATGGTCCAGGTGCAGACAGCTTCCACTTCCATCTCCTTCAACGCTCCGACAAGCGCATTATATTCTCTCGAGGACGCATCCGGCTCGAGGTAGTAGGCACGGTCAAAGAAGATGGGGTCGATTTGGTCGATTTCGACGAATTCGTGGACTTCGATTGTGCGGCTGCTTTCAGGAGCGGCTTGTTCGAGTTCCTCAGGGTCGACGATGATGTATTTCCCCTCCTCCACCTCGAACGCCTTGACCTGCGCTTCCGTCGGCGTCGGTTTCTTCTCATATGCGCAGACCATCTGTTGGCGCAGTCTCACGTGGTCACGCTTGTGAAGGAGGTGAAACTGAATCCGCTCCTCCTTGATTGCGGTATGCAGTTTCACCGGCACACTCGTATCCCCAAAGTGGATGTATCCTTTCCACATTGCTCGTCCCGCCATTGAGGTCCTCCGTACCCCCTAAGAAATAGGGATAAAAGGGAAATAAGCACCCGTTCGGTTCCTCGTTTTCCCGCCGTCACGGGCGCACTTAAGAGCAGATGATCTGTTTCGCCCTTGTACTTGTTTCACTTATATAAGTATCGCACAAAATACCCCGCCAGCAAATCCTCGTGATGGTTATTAATGCCCAAAACCTCTCCGAGATGAACGAGTGATGTTGGTACGCCGGCGAACCTGTCTCACGGGTGCGCCGGTGCAGAGTTGAAAACGGATTCTGCACCGCCGAGGGTCGCAGACCCGTGGCGCGAAGGGGGCAAAGGAAGAATCAAGGGTTGAAAACGGAATGTTGACTAGCCAAGAGCGATATTTAAGCGGTCGGCTGGGTGGAAACTGCACTCCGAGGGGGTGGGGAAAAGTGCAATTTTGAACAGAAGCGATGTTGTTCCTACCTGCATGAATCTTCTTGTCTATCTAGTGGCCAATCCATACAAATCGCCTGGAGCCTCATTGAACATTCGGCTGAGTCTGAGAATTCACTGTCGATAAGATGGAAATCCGCGTGCCACTCGCTCCGTCGAGCTCTGACGCCGCGTCCGCCTTTGGAGTTCTCAAAGGTGCTGTTATAATATGGAATTACTGGCATCGGCTTTGAATCGCAAAGATGAAACCGGACAGCAGCAAGTGGTAAATCGGATGGGAAGAAAAGATGGATAGAGGAAACAGCTTTGAAGTCATCATCGTGGGGTGTGGCATCGCCGGCGCCTCCCTTGCGTACTTCCTTTCCAGACGGGGATTGACAGACATCGTAATTCTCGAGCGTGAGGAACAGCCGGGTTATCACTCGACAGGGCGCAGCGCCGCTGTCCTTGTAGAGCTGGACTTCGTTCCGTCAGTACTACAATTGACGATTCTGGCTGCGAGTTTTCTCCGCAATCCCCCTGAAGGCTTCAGTCAAAGCCCTCTGTTGGAACAATCCGGGATAATGGTCATGTTTCAGGGTGATGATTGGAGCATGATAGAGGGAGTCGCTCCGGTTTTTCGGCAGATGGGAGTCTCACTGGAGCTGCTGACCCCCTCACAGGTTGTCGAAAGGTTCCCGGTTGTCTCCGACGATCATTTCGACGGCGCCGTTTTCCTGCCCGAGGATGGTCACATTGATGTTCATGAGCTGCTGTGGAGCTATATCCGCCATGCCCGGCATGAGGGAGTTGAGCTTCGCTGCGGGGTGGAGGTTCATGGTATCAGGGTTGAGCGAGGTCGCTGCCGCGGGCTCATGACGAATGAAGGAGAGTTCACGGGCCGGTGGGTTGTCAACGCGGCTGGCGCATGGGCCGGGATCATTGGCCAACTCGCCGGAGCCACGCAGATTGAACTGACCCCATATCGTCGCACCGTGGCAACATTCGCAGCTCCAGACGGACTCGACGTGACACGATGGCCACTGGTGTCAAACTACACACATAAGCTTTTCTTCAAGCCGGAATCACGCGGCCTGCTCGCATGCCCGATGGATGAAGATCCCGTTGAACCCTGTGACGCCCGCCCGGATGAATTGGTCATTGCTCAGACAATTGACAGGCTGGAAACGCTTGCGCCTTGTCTTGTTCCCAAATCGTTGCGCCAGAAATGGGCCGGTCTGAGGACCTTTGCGCCGGACCAATCCTACATAATTGGTGAGGACCCATCGGTCAAAGGATTCTTCTGGCTGGCAGGTCAGGGAGGAAGCGGTATCGAGACAAGCCCTGCGGCCGGTCAGGTCGCCGCCGAATTGCTCATCGACGGTCGGACCAGCCTTATTGACCCCAACCTATTTTCCCCTGCGCGATTCGCCAAGGATTGACGAACGGCTCCCTGAACCTGAGACTCAGCACACAATTCCGTGGGCACGATATCGATATCCTGCGTGCATGATCAAAAGGGCTGCATCCCGCACGCAAAAACCAGTGAAGAATGGAAAACGAACCCTTGACTCTCTGAGAGCGATATTTGAACAATCGGATGGGTGAACGTTGCACTTTGGGAAACATGGAAAAGTGCAACTTTCGACTGTTATTCTCGGGAATCTATGGCCTCCGCTTATGTTGCTGAATGGGTATTGGCTCATGGGAGATAGTTATGCCGATCCTTCCTCCAATCTGAATCGCCCCAAATCAGCAGATATGTTCTCGTTTTTTTTGGCTTTGGCTCTTCGCCAAAGTAGGCAGTTCAATATGCGCATTCACGGGCTGCATCGGCAAAGACTTGCAGGTTTTGGAGGGGGGTATCAAAGAAATGGTCTGCCATGGAGCAGATATAACCGCCATCATAGCCCACCTTCTGAAAAAGTTCAAACACCGTGTCGCGGATTTTCTCCTCCGTTTCGTTGGTCAGCACGCTGGACTGGTCCACACCGCCAATCAGTGCAATGCGATCGCCAACTTTGGCCTTGAACTCCCATGGCTCCTGGTTTCCGCCTATGCTCATTGGTGCAAGTGTTTCCGAGGCATCGGCACCATTGGTGATAATCATTTCTTCGATTCCGCGTGTGCCTCCACATGTGTGATACGTGACCAAAAAGCCGAGCGAGTGCAAGGCATCGTGCATCTTCCGATCATAGGGCAAGCAGAACTCCTCGTGAAAATTCGGTGAGATAAGGGTGGACGATGAAGCTCCCCCACCGGTTTCGACAATATCGAACCTTGCTCCTTTCATTGTTTCGATAAACCGGAGTTTCTTCTCCAGCATAATGGAGAGCAGTTTGTGAACCCAATCCGGTTTGTCAAAGCAGTCCAGGATGAGCTGGTTGACGTCTTTCAGAAGACAGGCGTGTTGCCAGCATCCCGCCTGATCTCCCCAGACGAAGCCGCGGAGGATGCCGTCGTCGCCTATGGCATCGCTCAATTCATTTGCCGATTTCGTATCCAGTGCCGGCACGGGCATATATTTCCGGATCAACTCGATATCTTCATCCTGCTTGATCATGTACTCGAGCATCCACGTTGTCTTGGAATTGGTGGCAGTTTTATAGGAAAGATCGCCGCCGGGTGTCCGGATTATGTGTTCCATTATTGCGGCGTCACCGTCCATCCCGACAGCATTTGCTTCATAGTTCCAATCGGGGGAGTTGATCATCGTCACCTGGCCATCGACTATCCAGAACTGCCCCATACCCTGATGGAATTGGACCTGGGCATCCAGTCCGAATTTGCGGAATGCTTCGAGTGCGGGGATGCCGTCCAGATAAGTGTCCAAGTGGTATTGTTGCCACTGATGAATGGATACAGGCAACCGGTCGGGTTTACCCTTGCTGAGTGCGCATAAGAGTCTATCTCTAGCAGTCATTGACATGTTGAGTTCCCGCTGCTGGCTTCATTTTCCGTGAACCAATGCTTCCAGATATATCAGAAGACCAATATAACACAAAGCAATGAGAATTTCACAAAGTGGATCCTCCTTAGAATGGCCTGGTGAGGGTAATTTTAAGGCGGCGGATAGAGCTTATGAAAGTCGAAAATCAGTGAAGAAAGGAAAACGGAATGTTGACTCGCCAAGAGCGATATTTGAACGAGCGGATGGGCGGAAGGTGTACTTCTTGGGGCTTCAGAGTGGCGTGACCTCCAACAGTTATTCGTGGATAATCTTGAATTCTACTCAGCGACATTGAGAAACAATGGAGAATAGGTTAAAGTAACTCCGACAGGCAGTGCCTCAGAGGAAATCGGATGATTCAGTGAGTGGGCCCCCAAAAGCCTGATGGGTAATCCTTGACCCGCAAAGGTGACCGCCTTAGACTACTGTCGCAGAGGCAGGAAGCAAAAGGGAGAATGAGCAAATCTGACTATAAACACAAGATGCAAGAGAAGTACAGAATTCTCCATCAGTTCATCGATCTATATGAGTTCATTTTCACTTTTAATAAGGAAAGGAACCCGAGGCGTGCGTTGGCTGGCAGAATACCAGAGAATAATATGCGTATTCTTGACGTCTGTTTCGGGACCGGAAATGGTTCCATACCTTTTTGGGACACCAGCAATATTATTGTTGGTGTGGATCTGTCATTTGACATGCTTGCAGTCTCCAAGAAGAAGATTCTCAGGCAACGCAGACGAAATGTCTTCATTCATCAAATGGATGCTGCGAATATGGGGTTTCATGACGAACAGTTTGATATAGTTATGGTCGCCTTTGGTCTTCACGACATGGAGTATGACTTGATGCTGCGCGCCTTGAAGGAGATGCAGCGAGTCTTGAGAAAAGGCGGCCGACTGTATATCCTTGACTACGAGGAAGAAGGGACGCTCTTGAAGCGACTGATTTTCTCGCTTTACTTGAGAATCAGTTATCCACAGCATGTTCAAGAATTTCTGAAATATGACTGGAGCCAAATACTGGAAAGTGTTGGCTTTCGCTTTGATTCGGCCGAGTCATATACGGTATCAAAATTGATTTCCGCCACGAAATGAAGCAGGATCAGCGTTACGTTCTTAAGGAAGACTGGAGAATATTTCGCTGGTAGTCCCGAACCCCATCTTATGGTGCAAAGTTGAAAACGGAATGTTGACTCACCAAGAGCGATACTTGAACGATCGGACGGGTGGAATCTTCACTTTGCGAGGGTCGGGAAAAGTCAAGTTTTCAACAGTAAACGCAGCAGGCTATTCCCTTCGCTTATGTTGCTCCTTTGGTATTGACCCATAGGAGATGTTCTTGTCGATCATGAGCCAAGGACGATTCCCTTAAGCGATCGTCGGTGGCCTGCGACTGGCCCATGGCCTGGCCTTCTCGAGTTGTGCAGCGAGCCGGAAAAGGGTCGCCTCGTCGCCGAAACGTCCGATGAACTGGGTACCTATCGGAAGGTCGTTCGCATTCCAGAAAAGTGGAACCGACATGGCAGGCTGCCCGGTAATGTTGCAAATGCGTGTGAAGGGCATGACAGCACGCAAACGGCTCCACTCCTCAAGCGGATTATCGGATGATAGGTTGAAAGCTCCGAGCAGTATGGGTGGTTGCGCAATCGTTGGAGTGAGAAGCACGTCATAATCGATAAAGAATCTCGCGATCTCGCGCGAAAACCTGTGAAGTAGTTGCCAGGCCAGAATGTAGTCCGACGCACTGTATTTTTGGCCTTGTTTATAGATCGCCAGTGTCAGCGGCTCGAATTTGGCTGGATTAGGCGTCTCCCCAAATATGTGCAATATTCCGTCAAGGGTCGAGGCGAGTGCAGATTGGTACACTACTAAAAACGCCTCGACCGCCTGGTTGCCATCTATTACTGTGGTTGGTTTTGCCTCTTCAACTGTATGGCCCAGTTCCTCACACAACCATGCTGCCTCATGGACCGCATCCCTACAATCCTTATGCACGGGCACATCTGTAATTGGCTCGGCAGTGAAGGCGATGCGAAGTCGGGCCGGGTTAGCCCCAACCTCCTCGATGTATGGACGTGCCGGCGAGGGAGCACAATAGGGGTCGCCGACGTCCGGCCCCGATGTGGCGTCGAGCAGGGCGGCGCTGTCACGGACAGATCGGGTAAGCACATGCTCACAGACGAATCCCCCTTGCACATCGCCCAAGTTTGGACCCAGAGGGTTTCGGCCCCGGGTCGGTTTGAGTCCGAAAACGCCGCAGCATGACGCGGGAATCCGAATTGAGCCGCCCCCGTCATTCCCATGTGCCATGGGAACCATTCCCGATGCTACAGCGGCGGCTGAGCCTCCGCTGGAGCCGCCAGTGCTCCTCTCCGTGTCCCATGGATTTCGGCAGGGGCCAAAAAAGCGGGGCTCGGTTGTGCCGACGAGGCCAAACTCCGGTGTGTTGGTCCTGCCGACGACAATCAAGCCGGCGCGTTTCAACCTTACTACCAGTTCGCTGTCCCGATACGGAACCCAGTCTTGCAAAAACGCCGACCCCGCTGTCATCCGCACTCCGGCATAATCGGCAAGTATGTCCTTGAGCAAGAACGGCACGCCGGTGAAGGGGCCATCCGGGAGCTTGCTCTTCGCGATGTCGCGCGCCAAGTCATACATCGGCGTGACCACTGCGTTCAATATCGGATTCAGACGCTCAATACGTTCGATAGCCGCCTCCACGAGTTCAGTCGGCTTGACCTCTTTCCGTCGGACCAACTCGGCTTGGGCGGTGGCATCCATGAAGGCGAAGTCATCGAATTTCGGCATGGTCGTATCTCCCTCGAATTATGGCATGTGCTCGCCGTGGTTCAATAAGATATCTCATCGCGGTTCGGACACTGAATGTCAATCGCCAAGAGTATATCAGAAGGTAGCGGTCTTCTTCATGAGAATAAGTCACGAGTTGAAAACGGACTCTTGACTCGCCAAGAGCGATATTTGAACGATCGGATGGGTGAAATGTGCACTTCTGGAAAGTCCGCAGAATGAAGTTTTCAACTATATTCTTAGGAATCTATGGCCTCCGCTTATGTTGCTGAATGGGTATTGGCTCATGGGAAAAGGTAGGAATGATCAATCGGCAAGGCCAATTCTCTTAGGCATGGTTTGGCAGCGCGGGTCGGAGGGAACAGAATTAAAGATATGCTGCGTCTTGGTTAAACAACGTCATGGATCGAGTTCATCATGAGTTTTCTAGCCCCCCAAATCCCTATCAACCTATAGACTTATGATGTATGGGTCCCAAAAGGATTAGAATCACATAACCGTTTTTCGATTCCTCGAGACGTAGTGTCAAAATGGTCAGACCATGATATAATTAGTGTACTCAAGCTGAATGCAATGTATATAAACTGGTAAGGGTATCAGCGCGGGCTAAGGAATCAAGGCTCTTAGTTCGGAAGGTTGTGTTGCCTCACTTGGACAAAGGCATCTCAGTTTTCTTGAGAGTTTTCTTTATTTTGGCCGAACGCGGGGAGAGTGCCCGCACGATTTGGAACCATAACCCGAAAACTTTCAGTGGGTGAGTTGGGACAAGAGAGGGTGATTGATTATGCCAAAGAAGTCACTGGAGTCTGCTGAGAAGAAGGCCCGATTTCTTACTGACTTGGACAAATGGCAGAAAATGGAGTCACTTTCAGCAAAAACATGTGCCGAAGTTCAGAAAAGGACTGAAAATACTTTGATAAAAATGATTGCTGAAATAATCCGAAAAGATTCAGAGTCGCATATTGAGGTTCTGAAGCTTATTAAGGATAGCCTTACAAAGGAGGCGCTTCACCTGACGCCGGACGAGTTGGCGGAAATATGGGATTTGGTTGATGGCTACCACAACATCGAGCATAAGTCAGTGGATATAGCGCAAGAAGCGATTCGCGACAGTCGACTATTTGAGATCAGGTTTCTCCTCACCTATTTGCTTGAAGACGAATCCAAGCACTTGAAACTGCTCAATCAACTTGACGACTTCAAGCGCAGCCTCTTTCCTTATCGATAATAGAAGGATAAGAAACAGTCCGGCTTTGGCTCGACCGACAATCTGACGATAGTATTTGACAACATCCGGTGGGCCTCAAAGACAGGTTAATTCTCTCCTCTAGGTATTGAGCAAGTCCCTGCCATCGCATTGGCCATGCAGAGTTGAAAACGAACTCTTGACTTTCTCAGTGCGACATTTGAACGATAGGATGGGTGGAGAGTGACCTCTTGAGAGATCGGAAAAAGTCAAACTTTCAACAAAGTCTGAGCCAGTTGTCTTGCCAACCATTCTTCCAGCCCAATTTCTTTCTAGAAGAATCCACCATCGACGGTCTGAGTGCACATTGACCAAATCAAATATCCTTACAGATTGCCTCACCAACTTCCTCTTACCACACCCGTAAAGACTAGAATGTATAGGTCAATTTTGTGTAAATTCTGTCGCTTTCATCGAACTGGCCAAAAAACGTATCGTTCGGCCCCCATAGAAAGTCGAAGCCCAGAGCAATCGTAAGGTTGTCGTTGATATCATAAGAGAACTCGGGCTTTAGGAAGTAGTCCTCGCCGTTATCCAGATTTACCATTCCTTCAAAATCAAGACGGAAATAATCGCTGAATTCATACTCGATGTGGACAAAGAGCGAATTTGAGAAAACGCGGTTCACCATAGCCTCTGTCTGGATGGGAAAGGTGCTTTCTCCCTCGTTAGTCACATGCTCCCCTATGTATTCAACTATTGCAAACAGATCATGGTCAAAAACGATATCGGATTGCCTGAAGTCAATCCCAAGAACATATTGCAAATATGAATCCTCTACATCACCGTCGGATAGGAACTGAGCGGCTTCACCATGGGCCCCCCATCTCCCGAATGTGGTCGCGAAATCTCCTCCGATGACACGCAGCTTGTTGTACACCGGTGTAAGGGAAGGCAGCGGAAAATCGGGGTCTAATCGTACATTGGGGAAATCATTGAACCCGTCATAGAAGCTTGCAGAAAAATCCCACCCTCTGTAGGTCGTAAGAACCCGGATGGCATACTGCGAGTTGTCGATATTGTTAGATGGAAGATCCGGGTCATTAATTGGAAGGGGAATATCCGAAATATCGACAACAGACAATCGGCTATCAAGTGGCGGCAGCCTCGCGGGCGTAAAAGTCGGCACGAATACCCCTTCTATGGTGAAATCCCCGATATAGTAATCCAGCTTCACGGCAGGAACCCCTATTTCTTGATCCTGCCCAAAGAGGTTTGAGAGGTCTTGGGGATTCACATTATCTGTTGGATTTATGGAATCTGCTTTTCCCCATGCCACCACCTGCTTCCCTACTCTCATATCAAGATTGTCGAAATACAAATCAACAAAAAACTCTGGAAGGTTGAACTTGTTTCTCTTTACATCATCATCTTCCAATTCATCCACGAAGCCCTCGGCGTAATCGTCATCATCCAGCCAGAGGAGTGCGTCAACATACACACGCACGCTGCCCGTCACCGTTGCATCGTATTCGACCTCGGCCTGAAATTCATTCAACGACCTCCGTTGATCCTGGCGATTTCCATCCTCAAAGTAGCTGAAGTTCCGATATTCTAATCTCGTCTTGAAATGTTCCTTATACCCTTCGGCCAAGGATGACTCGTTCCATGTATTATTGAGCCTGCCAAACAGCGTCGTTGTTTCTTCGCTATCCTCGGAATAGTCAGCTTCGGAGGGTTGGCAGGCCTCGTGCTGCTCTGCGTTGCTGTTTTTGGAAGCAAGCACGATCAGTAGCATGAGAAGGAAAAGTACTGCTGAGAGTTCTCTGATCATGCTTTCCCGTCGTTCTTTCTTGTATTGAGGTCTTGGCCCTTGCCGATCACGTTCTCGTCTTGACTTTCAACCAGACTCAGTCCCTTCATAATCCACTGAGAAGGAATGAAGCTCAGTATTGCCGGTAAGAGTGTCATTGCCCCCAGAAAACTCGTCACCATGTTAAGGGAAACCAGCAGGCCCAAGTACTTGTTTGGTGGAGTTACGGAGAAAATAAGCACCAGGAAACCCAGTGTGACCACAAGCGCATTGAAAAAGATGGCCTTTCCGGAAGATAGCATCGTTCGCGAAATTGCCAACCTGGGATTCAGCCCATGACTTAGCATCTTTCTGTACCTAGCAACAAAATGAATCGTATAATCGACCCCTATTCCGATGCCTATGCATGAATTCATCGCCGTTGCAACGCCCAGGCGGATGCCAAAAACCGACAGTACTCCGAAATTGAAAAGAGTCGCGACCGTGATTGGGATGAGAGTAATCAACCCGATGAGTGGTGAACGAAACATGGAAGCCGTTATGACCAGCACGATAATCAAAGCCGTGAACAGGCTCACGAGCAAGCCCGAAATGATAAGGTCTACCAGAAGCACTATTATTCTTCCGTTTCCGGTCGGAACAGCCTCAACCTCTTGATCATCAAAAACCTCTTGCAAGAAGGGAGTAACTTTCTCGATGAACCCTCTGATCGTCACGGCGGTATCCCGTTTCAAAAGGACCTTGACGTTCGCTTTTCGGTAGGCGTAGTCGACCAGTTCGTCGAAATCGTCCGGGTCTCCAGCCATGCTGTAAAGGAGCAAATACTGTGCTACGAGGTCTTGGGAATCAGGGATCTCCTGAAATTCCCTCTTGTTTTCGTTCATGACCAAATGCATCCTCTTTATATATTCGGCGAGCGCGATAGATTCTCCCACCCCTTCTTGTTCGTCAACGAATTCTTGAAGCCTGTCCACACGACGCAATAAATCCGGGGCTTTTATTGAATCGGCCTTTCTTCCATCGATGACTATGCTTAGCACCGTGCTCCCGCCCATTAAATCGTTCAGAAAATAGTGAGCTTTCAGGACCTCACTTTCCGGCGAGAGATTCAGTGCAAGGCCATCATCTATATACAGCTTTGGCAGGAAGCCGACGGAAAAAAGGGTAATAACGAGCGCAAGAACGATTAGCGCAACTCTTCTGGTGAATACGAAATCTCCCCCGGAGGAGAGAATCCGATTGAGAAGGCCTGCGGGGCGCACCCCATCCTCTCTGAGGAAACCAACTGGCCCGATGGCCTTTATTTTCATAAGTGACAGGGTCGCTGGAATGAATGTGAAGGAGAGACCGAGTGCAAAGAGAATCCCGAGACCTGTGAATATCCCAACAGCGCGAATAGGCTTGACGGCCACGGTAATCAGCGATAAGAATCCTGCGGAAGTGGTGAATGAAGCCATCGCGACCGGTTTCCAGATATCCTCCATCGTGGCAATTGCGATTTCCATTGCATTTTGGTCCCTGCCATTCGTTCCAACCTCCTCAAAGTACCGATTGAGGATGTGAATTCCATAGGCGCACCCGATTGCTATCAGGATGATTGGTATCCACGTGGCAATAGCATAAAGTGGCACGTCCGTGATTGCCATTATGCCCAGCGTCCATACAGTGCTGACGCCGACCACAACAAGGGGGAGGAGAACGCCTCTAACGCATTTGAAGGTAAGATATAAAACGACCACTACCACTACCGCAACAATAGGAAGCATGCGCTTGAGGTCTCTGACGATATCAATCCCGACCAACCCCTCCATCACGGGTTTTCCAGTGAAAAATATCTTATCCTTCCCCGCTGCGCGGTAGCGATTCACAACTGCTGCGATATCTTGATAGAGCTCTTTCTTGTTCTGGGCCTCTTCGAATTTCGCTATAATCAGCGCCGCACGGCCATCCCTGGAGACAATGTTTCCGACGAACATATCATTCCCATATACCGCACGTCGTAAAGCTTCGATATCTTCGGCGGTTTCCGGCACAGCTTCCATGAAGGTTTTCACTTCCAAGCCTTCTTCCGTACTGATAATGTTCTTGGTCGATGCCAGTCCGACGGTATCCCCCAATACGACCCCGTCCAGGGCGTCCACTTCCCGGGTCAAATCATAAATGAGTTTAAGAGTATCGTGATTAAATACTCCTTCGGGGTCATCGCTAACGACCCCGATGATCACGGGATCCACGGCACCAAACTGGTCTTCCATCTCCTGATTGAATACTGCGACGGGATGGTCGTCCGGGACCCAATCCTTCATGTTGACGCTGAATGGGAGTCGGGGAATCTGAATCGAAAAGAACAGAGTGAGTCCGAAAATCACCATGATAACCGCGCGAGGATAGGTAGTGACGAAACGAAAGAACGCCTTCATGCTGTGAGAATCCCCTTGAAGATGGTTTCCTCCACGAGAGACCATTTTTGCACGAGAGGCTCTGCTTCTCGGCGCACGCCCCACATATAAACAAGGCCCACCAACATATCACCAATGGTATCGAGAAGCTTACGCGGTTCCATACGCCTGATTACTCCTTGCCGCATGCAAGATTTTACCAAGTCTTCGAATATGTGAATGTGATCACTGTACATCCGAAGATACTTCGAATGGATCATTCCTCTGAATTGACTGCGTTCATGCAGAAATATCTCCAATAAAAAGCGGTTTTCGTCGAAGAAGGTTAGGACAGCCCTACCTGTCTCTTTTATCTGCTCAAGGGCACTCGCTTTTTCGGCCCCCTGAAGCGCCGAGAATACGAAGTCGCGAAACCGGCCAAATGCGTCATCGGCCACGGCATGAAAAAGCCCCTCCTTACTGGAGTAGTATCGATATATTGTCCCTTTGCCGACATTGGCCCTTTTGGCAATTTTATCCATATCGGCATCAGCAAAACCCCTTCTTGCAAACTCACTGATGGCGACGTTCAGCACCGTTTGTTTTCTTTGTTGAATTGCTTCTTGGCTTCGTTTTCTGCCGAAGGTGGCATCCACATTTCCGACCATGCCGGAC
This sequence comes from Candidatus Abyssobacteria bacterium SURF_17, assembly GCA_003598055.1. Lineage (GTDB taxonomy): Bacteria > Abyssobacteria > SURF-5 > SURF-5 > SURF-5 > SURF-17. The sequence continues at coordinate 91,608 of QZKI01000022.1, forward strand.
CACTCCTTTCACTCCGGGATTAATAGAACGGACGAGTCAGTTCTATAATAGCAGCATTCAGTTACCCTTGTCAAGCCCGAAAATCCCTGACATGTTCCTACGCTTAATTAAAAAAAGGTAAGGATATGGAACCTGCAGTCTTCACTTCCGGAGAGCGCAACTTTCACCAAACGTGCGCGCTAGAACAAGAAGATGAAAGTCAAGACTATCAGCACAACTCTTTACCCAATAATGTCTGGCTGACAGTCAAGAGTATGTCATAGAATCTGCACTTCAGGTTTGCGCGGTAAGAGGGCACGATATCATTACGGAGTTGCTCCTATCCGGCCAGTGGGGCCACGGGGGTTGGTAGGTTTCGAGAGAGTGAGTCTGGTAGAAAACCGAACTCTTCTCTCTCGCAGCCCAGATGCGCGAAATCTTCAGTCTCGGGGTGCTAGGAAAGTTAAACTCTGGACACTATGTGAACGGATTAAGGAGAATGCGCATAGGCACATGTCCCGTGTCATTTAGGGCATGTTGCTCAAACGACGGTGCGCGCCAAACAAGATCACGGGGTGGATATTCATGCACAATGGCACTGGTGTACCCACATTTTTCCGTCTTTTGTAGGGGCCCCCGTGGTTGCCCCAAAAGGGCAGGCGCGGGGGCCTGCCCATACAAGAAAAGCGTTGCACCGAGATTTGGGCAACAGGCCCATTTATAATTTGAACTATGTCGGCTTTTTCTCTTTTCCCCGAGATCGGCATATGTCGCGTCGAACTATCTAAGGCAGAGTTTCACTTCCTTTCAGCAGTTCATATGCGATGTTGTTTCTCTGTATCTGGGCGGTTCCTCCGGCAATCGTCCAGCCGCGCGCGAACCTGACTAACCACTCCATCGGATATTCCTTCGAATAGCCGTAGCCTCCGAAGATCTCCAGAGCCCTGTTGGTGACTTCGACCGCCATCTCGTTGGAGAAGACCTTTGCGATAGCCGTCTCCAGACGGGAAGGGAATCCGTCCTCGCCGTTGATGAGGGCACGGTAAATAAGCAGCCGGGCCGCCTCGATCTTCACCTTCATCTCGGCAAGCATCCACTGGATGCCCTGAAACTTACTGATAAGCCGCCCAAACTGCGATCTTTCCTGTGAATACTGCAAAGCCCTCTCGTAAGCGCACTGGGCTGTCACGAGCGACATGGTCGAATTGCCGCATCGCTCGGAGTTAAAGGCCATCATCATCTTCTGGAAACCGTTTTCCTCGATGAGCACGTTCTCGGCGGGAACTATGGCGTCCTCCATAAAGAGCTGATATTGATCGATGTTCGCCATGTTCGGTTCGGGTTTTCCGATAGTGAAGCCGGGCGTGCCCTTATCGACAATTATCGCCCCCAATCCTGCGAGCCCTTCGGTCTCGCCGAAGCGACAATAGACCATGAAGGCGCTGGCCTCCTCGGCGCCGCTTATGAAGCTCTTCGTGCCGTTCACGATGTAGTGGTCGCCGTCCCGAATGGCCTTTGTTCTTAGTTGTGTCGCCGCAGAGCCCGCCTCCGGCTCGGTTATGGAGATGGCCACGTGTCCTTCTCCTCGGCAGACATCGGGAATATATTTCTGTTTTTGCGGCTCCGTGCCGTAACCTGCTATCGCCCTTATCGGGCCGAAGTTCGTGCCAAAGATGAATTGGGCAAACAGCGGATCGACTCTCCCGACTTCTTCCATCGCGATAATGGCATCGACGGGGCTGCGTCCGCCGCCGCCATACTCTTCCGGGAGCGTCATTCCGAAAAGACCCATATCGATCATCTTCTTCTGCAGTTCTTTCGGATATGCGTCTCTGCCCTTGTCTCTGAAACTTAGGGCGACGGGCCGAATGTCCCTTTCAGCAAAGGTGCGCACCGTCTGACGGAGCATCTGCTGCTCTTCGTCCCACTTGAAATCCATGTTCGTCTCCTCCTTGTTTCCGACTTACGTTCTAACGTCGGCTATCCTAGATAACCTTACTATATATTCCAGATGCCACTCAATGCCGAACACTCCCGGCCCAGCTCGCTCGATTAACGCTGTGTCTTGTTCGCTTTTCCGCTCTGTTTCCAGCGCCTGATTGGATGTTGCAGCCTCCGGATGATGAATGCGTTCCCCCGATTGCAATGCGCCGCGCGGGATCGTCTCTGGGAGAAGGTTGACGGGAAAATCAGCAGTGGAACTCCCCGCTTATCAGTCCCAATGTCTCCGGTCAAAGGCAGTATATCACAGGCGGAATATTAAAGAATTCGGGCGATTCTATCAAGGCGGAATGTGCGGTTTTCTTTTCGGAGGTGGCAGAAGGCTATGACCTTGGTGGCGCGCACATTTTCTTCTATGCTCAGGGGTATTATCTCGCGGAGCGTGTATGTGCCGTCGGCGTCGCGATATTCTATCTGGACTGATGTGCCAGCGTTCATGGCTTGCTCAATCACCTCGCGCGTACGGGCTGCTTGGCCGAATCGGAAGAGCGGGCCGTGGAAAATCAGCAGCTCGCGGAGGATCATATTCCAGGACGGGTCTTTGTGGTTGATGCATTTTCGCAGAATTTCGGCGCATGAGCATGCGTCTGCCAACGCCCTGTGGTGACGGCTTGCGGGAATCTTCAGTCTGCGCACGAGCGTCACGAGCTTGTAGTTCGGCAGTCCGGGAAACAAACCGCGCGCAAGCTCGCGGGTGCAAAGGACGGGATTGGGCAGCGGCGGTGTCGCGGTCGCCCTGAATACTGTGTCGAAGAAACCGATATCGAATTGGGCGTTGTGCGCGACGAGGAGCGAATCGCCAAAGAACTCGATTATTCTGAGAAGAACGGAACTCAGTGCCGGACTTCCGGCCACCATGGCGTCTGTGATTCCGTGAATAGCGCATGCGGCCTGGGGTATTGCGCAGCCGGGGTTGACGAGCTGTTGGTATGTGTCGCGAAGGCCGCCTTGGTCGAACCTGACCGCTCCAACCTCGACCACTCGATGCGCCCACGCGTCGAGTCCGGTTGTCTCGGCGTCGAACGCGACGAACGTGAACTCTGACAGCTTCCGTGATTGCAGAGCGTTCAAGTCTTCGAAGACCTTATTCCACCCTTTCCAGAGCGAAGACAACCGTGTTGCTGGAATCGGGGCACTGGAGTTCCTGCTTCATATTGATCCAGTCTTCGGGCGGTGTTTCGCGATAGTACGCGGTGAGATAGGGGATGAATGCAGGAATCGCGTAGATGCACAATCCGGTGGGTCGCGCCGGGATAATCATAGGATCCTTCACGAGGAAGTAGTCGCCGACCTTGTAACCCGCCGCACAGTTCCCCTTGACGGATTTGACGGTTATCTTGAGCTTGTGCATTGTCGGCCTCCGTTGTTTTATTCCGGGGACACATAATGCCTATTTCGTCAGCCTCTGCCGCGGACACGAAGCGGGTAAACCCTCGTTACAAGAGAATAGGCATCATATCGCAGGAATCGTCCCCCCTCTCACTCAGGTTACCACACCGCTAAAAGGCTGTCAACGCCGCTCGCACCCTGTACTTCCATCCCTCAAATTGATGTCTTGATTTTCTTATCCTGTCACGTACGGAGCAAACATGCAGAGAGCGGAAAAATCGGATTTTCATCACAAAGGCATTAAGACACAAGGATATTCCTTTCATCTACTCTTGCTTCTCTTCGTGCCTTTGTGGTTAGAACCTCTTCCTTATCCGTGAAATCAGCGGCTGCTTTCAACCATTGGTTTCGGCTAAGTCGGACCGGCTGGCACCCTTGTCGCGTAAACTCCCTCACTCACTGCATATTGACGCGGGCGGGGCAGTATGGTTTAATAATGCGCACTTATGGATACGCTGCTCGCTATACTCGGCTACGGGGCGCTGGGGGTGTGCATGCTCATCGGGCTCGCGATAACGCCCCTCGGGCTGCCGGGCAACTGGATCGTCTTCGGCTGCGCTATCGCCTACGGATTCGCGACGGGCTGGACAAAATTCGGCTGGCTCTTCATCATTCTGCTCGGTGTTGCGGCGCTCGTGGGTGAGCTCATCGAGGCTTTATCTTCGGCGGCCGGAGCGAAGAAGTACGGCGCTTCCACGGGTGGGACGGTTGCCGCTATCGTGGGCTCGATTGCGGGGCTCATCCTCGGTTCGGCAGTCGCTCCCATTGTGGGCTCACTGGTCGGAGCGTTTCTGGGAGCATTCGGCGGCGCCTTTTTGTATGAATACGCGCGCCTGAAAGACCGGCGCCAGGCTTTTCGCGCGGGTGTGGGAGCCCTTTTGGGCAGAACGGCAGCCGTGCTTCTGAAAGAGGCAATCGGTGTGCTCATGGTGGGACTGCTCGTGTATCAGTTCTTCACGTGAATGCGGCTGCCGGCTATCGAAATCCCGGCTCAGCATCTGGGACTCGGCTTAAGACTGCTTGGATATCCCGTAGGGGCGACTCGGCGAGTCGCCCCTACAATCTGCAAGAATGCCTGCAACCTCCGAACGCTTCCCTGCTATGACGCTCATATTTTCCAGACAAAATGTCGAATTCGATTCGCTATGCGCCGGAATGCCGATGTGCCAATTTGCTTAGGGGCCCATGAGCCGGACATATGTGGCTTCGGGTGGACAGAGAAAGCGAAAGCCGGTCCATTTCCCGGTTCCCAGTCCACTGCTTATGTGAAAGGATGCGCCACCCACCTCAAAGACTCCCGAGGCATATTCCCTTTGCAGGCTGGAGCGGGTGATTATCGGTCCGATGAAGGGGAGTCTCACTTGACCGCCGTGGGAGTGACCGGCGAAAACGGCGTCGAAGCCGATCTGCGCCAGTTGGTGTGGGTCTTCCACGGTATGGGTGAGTAGAATCTTGAACGCTTGTGGGGGAACATCGGCAAGCGCTTTTTGGAAATCGTCGAGGCCGGCAAACACATCATCTACTCCTACCATCCATAGCTCAGCGCCGCCGAGCGACTCCGGCAGCACGACTCGCCGGGAATCATTCTGCAGGCAAATCACTCCGCTGGCCTCGAGGTCTCGCTTGAGTCGCTGCAAGTCATTGGGATGGCCCTTGTGATATTTCCCGAGTGAAAGGTCGCGAATGACGTTCCAGAGATGCGTATCCCAATGGTCGTGCGCTCCGAACACCGCGAATATGCCGACCGTGGTTTTGAATCCGCGCAAAGCCTCGAGGCAATAGTCGATGCCGGAGTCGTCGTCGATCATATCTCCGGTCACCATGACCATGTCCACAGTCTTCTCGTGCAATTGTCGCAAGAAGGCCAGTCGTGCCTCATCGCCTCGCCTGAAATGGAGGTCGGAAATATGAAGCACCTCAAGCGGCCCGCCGAAGCCGCGCGCCGTCTTCATTGTCACGCGGACGGTCCGGAACATCCGCGTCTCGATGAACAACGCGTAGACGGCAAGCCCGCTGAACGCAATCAGAATGAGTATCGCGACAATCCAGAGCGTCATAATTATTCGAGTTATTCGGCGCGCGCTCGACTCTCGCGCCGCCTGCAGAAATCTGTAGGGGCAGGCTCCCGTGCCTGCCCTGTTCGTCTGACAAATCTCGACGCGCGTGCCTTCTTTCGAGTTAACGTCTATACCACACTATTTCGCTCTTCGTCAACCGGTTGGGGACAGACAATCCGTCTCACGGTTGTTCTGGTAGGGGCGCACGGCCGTGCGCCCCTATAAAAAATGCCGATTTTTCGGGTTGTAGGGGCACGGGGCTGTCCCTACGCCGCATGTCCAATCGTGAGACAGATTCTCTGTCCCCGCTGAGCAGGCAGCAGATTTCCTTGACGCGTGGGGCATATCCTGCTAGAATTGCGGCTGTTTGACTCATGAGGACAGAGCCCGCAGTTTCTCATTGAATTCTCTTTCTATCTCCATTCATCTCCCACAAGAACTGTGGGCTCTGTCCCTAGTTGGCCTGGAGGAAGCAAATGACCGTTCGAAAGACCGACGATGTGAATACCGCCGTTGAGCGCGCCCGCGCGGAGCTTCCCATAGTTTCGAGAAGAATCTTTTTCAATACGGGATGGTCCGGCCCGTCGCCGCGGCTCGTGCTCGATGAGCAGAAACGCATGCTGGAATGGCTCTCGACGGAGGGAGTCTCACATCACAACTATGCGCAGCTAAGCAAGGACCTCGACGTTCTGCGCTCGCGTCTGGCCGCGCTGTTCGGCGCCGACGCAGATGAGATTGCCATTGCACGAAGCACGACCTCGGGCATAAATATCGTACTGGGCGGCTTCGATTGGGAACGCGGGCAGAAAGTGGTCACGACAAATGTCGAGCACGGCGCGGTACTCATCCCCGTTTATGCCCTCCGGGACAGGTACGGCGTTGAGGTCGAGATCGTTGACCTCAGCGACGGGCGGAACGTGCTCCGCAAGCTCGCGCGGGCCATCGACAAGCGCACAAAACTCGTGGTTCTCAGTCATGTGAGCTTCAATACCGGCCTTCGGCTTCCGCTGAAGGAACTCGCCGCGCTCGTGGCCGACCGAGGCACGCAACTGCTTGTGGACGGCGCGCAATCAGCGGGCGCAATCAAGGTGAACTTCCACGAAATCGGATGCGACTACTATGCTTTCCCGGGGCACAAATGGATGCTCGGCCCGGACTCGACCGGCGCGTTATACATACGGCGCGACCGACTCGCAGGGCTGAAACTCTGTTTTGCAGGAAACGAATCCGCAAAGAAGTTCGACAGCCGCGGAAAAGTCGTCTATCAGCGGACAGCCCGAAAATTCGAGATGTGCGATTTTAATGCCACGCTGATATCAGGCTGGCTCAAGGCGCTCGATTTCATGGAAGAGTTTGGAGTTGACAGTATCGAGCGTGCAATCAGAGAAAACACCGGCTATCTCAAGACCAAACTCGCACGCGTAAAGGGTGTACGAGTGCTCACTCCGAGGAAATGGACACAGTCGGCGGGCCTTGTCTCAATAGAATTCGTGCGAAAACGGGCGAAGGACGCCTTTGCAGCGCTGCTCAAGCAGGGAATAATTGTGCGATACACCCCTCCGCCGTCTTACCTGCGCATTTCCGTGAACTACTTCAATACGCGCGCGGAGATGGATGCGCTCGTGGATGCGCTGGAGCGCTTCAGCCGAAAGGCATGAGCAGTATATTTGGACATTGGCAGCACGCTCGTGTAGGTGCGAATTAATTCGCATGGTTCTGTTCGACCACTCGTTCACCACGCGTATGCGAATAAATTCGCACCTACACTAACGCAATAAATTCTTCACCTTTTTCCCTGCTTCGCCGTTCCCCCTTCTTCCCTATTCTCGCCAAGAGCAATTCCGCTTAGGCATCAGCTAAGATGCCGCTTTATCGCGTCCGCTACTTTCGTCGAGTAGGTGCGGTTTCCCCAGAAACCCACGCGCACATCAAGTTTTGTGATGTTGCCGGGCTGCGGTTCGAGGTCTACAGCCACAGACTCGCCGGTTTCGGTCACGCCCTTGATCCTGCCTGAAAGACTGTCGGTTTGGTCGCTCGTTACCTTAATGTTGAGGTCCTCGAACGCGGAAAGAGTGGCCTCGTGGCACTCAGCTATGGTGTTAGAG